>NZ_AP014548.1:0-348125 GCF_000831385.1 Nonlabens marinus S1-08
GAAACTGCAGCAAACGCACCATCTAGTACGTTGCAATAGTTCCCTTAAGAGTTGTCTAACCAATGTAATATGATTGGCGGATCACCAAGTATCCATTAGTTAAACCATCTAGGTTAAATGAATTGCTTGTAAGCACAAAAGTAAATGCTATTAGGGATCAGCGAACCACATCCCTAGAAGAAGCATCAGGTATTAGCTGTGTCAAATACCACGAGATGACCAAACGCATCCATTAAGAGTTAGATGACTACATAGCATAAGGATAAAACTTATAATCTCTCATTAGAAGGGCAGTAGTACAATTTAGATAAGTAAGAAGGCTAGTAGTAAAATCTGAATAGCTCAAAATAGAGTAGAACTATAACCCTTCCAGCCGATACACAAGAAGACTCATTTGGGTACAGACCAAAAAAATCCCCCAACCAATAAAGGCTGGGGGATTTCATAAAGAAGGCGGCGACATACTCTCCCACAAATAGCAGTACCATCTGCGCAAATGGGCTTAACTTCTCTGTTCGGAAAGGTAAGAGGTGAGCCCCATCGCTATAACCACCTTAAGGTTATTCAGTGCTCTATAAAAGAACACTGTATGTGTTGACATACTGAAAAGATATAAATAATTGACATTTATAATATAAAAATAAGGGATACAAGAAGCGTCTCGAATACCTAAGCTTACGGGTAATTAGTATCACTCGGCTATGACATTACTGCCTTTACACCTATGACCTATCAACGTGGTAGTCTCCCACGACCCTTTAAAGAAATCTCATCTTGTGATGGGTTTCGCGCTTATATGCTTTCAGCGCTTATCCCTTCCCGACGTAGCTACCCAGCAATGCTCCTGGCGGAACAACTGGTACACCAGCGGTCAGTCCAACTCGGTCCTCTCGTACTAAAGTCAGATTCACTCAAATTTCTTGCGCCCACTACAGATAGAGACCGAACTGTCTCACGACGTTCTGAACCCAGCTCGCGTGCCACTTTAATGGGCGAACAGCCCAACCCTTGGGACCTTCTCCAGCCCCAGGATGTGACGAGCCGACATCGAGGTGCCAAACCCCCCCGTCGATGTGAGCTCTTGGGGGAGATCAGCCTGTTATCCCCGGCGTACCTTTTATCCTTTGAGCGATGGCCCTTCCATGCGGAACCACCGGATCACTATGCTCTTGTTTCCAACCTGATCGACCTGTATGTCTCTCAGTCAAGCACCCTTATGCCATTGCACTCTACGCACGGTTACCAAGCGTGCTGAGGGTACCTTTAGAAGCCTCCGTTACTCTTTTGGAGGCGACCACCCCAGTCAAACTACCCACCAAGCAATGTCCCTTCCAGCGGAAGGTTAGGTCTCAAATAAGCAAAGGGTGGTATTTCAACAATGACTCCACGACGCCTGGCGACGCCACTTCAAAGTCTCCCACCTATCCTACACATTACTTATCCAAGATCAATACTAAGCTATAGTAAAGGTGCACGGGGTCTTTTCGTCCCGTAGCGGGTAATCGGCATCTTCACCGATACTACAATTTCACCGAGCTCATGGCTGAGACAGTATCCAAATCGTTACACCATTCGTGCAGGTCGGAACTTACCCGACAAGGAATTTCGCTACCTTAGGACCGTTATAGTTACGGCCGCCGTTTACCGGGGCTTCAATTCAGATCTTCGCCGAAGCTAAACCCTCCTCTTAACCTTCCGGCACCGGGCAGGTGTCAGGCCCTATACATCATCTTTCGATTTAGCAGAGCCCTGTGTTTTTGATAAACAGTCGCTTGGATCTTTTCACTGCGCCCCATATTGCTATGGGGGACCTTTCTCCCGAAGTTACAGGTCAATTTTGCCTAGTTCCTTAGCCATGAATCACTCGAGCACCTTAGAATTCTCATCCCAACCACCTGTGTCGGTTTGCGGTACGGGCTGCTTCGCTTGCTTTTCTTGGAAGTTGCTCCACTGGATTATCCACTTGGCCGAAGCTTTGCGGTACTATCCCGATCTCAAAAATCGGTTCAACGTACTATTCCGTCAGTACGCACCAGTTTTACACCTCCGTCACTTTTAATGCGAGCAGGTACAGGAATATTAACCTGTTGTCCATCCACTTCTCCCTTCGGATACGCGTTAGGACCCGACTAACCCTCAGCTGATTAGCATAGCTGAGGAAACCTTGGTCTTTTGGTGAGGGGGTTTCTCGCCCCCTTTATCGTTACTTATGCCTACATTTTCGTTTCTATACGTTCCAACAGGCCTCACGACCCATCTTCAACACCTATAGAATGCTCCCCTACCACTCCGTAGAGTCCATAGCTTCGGTAATATGTTTATGCCCGATTATTATCCATGCCGTACCGCTCGACTAGTGAGCTGTTACGCACTCTTTAAATGAATGGCTGCTTCCAAGCCAACATCCTAGCTGTCAGTGCAGTACAACCTCGTTTCTTCAACTTAACATATATTTGGGGACCTTAGCTGATGGTCTGGGTTCTTTCCCTTTCGGACATGGACCTTAGCACCCATGCCCTCACTGCTGATCATCATTTTATAGCATTCGGAGTTTGTCAGGAATTGGTAGGCGGTGAAGCCCCCGCATCCAATCAGTAGCTCTACCTCTATAAAACTAAATCAACGCTGCACCTAAATGCATTTCGGGGAGTACGAGCTATTTCCGAGTTTGATTGGCCTTTCACCCCTACCCACAGGTCATCCGAAGACTTTTCAACGTCAACCGGTTCGGGCCTCCACTGTGTGTTACCACAGCTTCACCCTGCCCATGGGTAGATCACACGGTTTCGCGTCTACCACTGCTAACTATATCGCCCTATTCAGACTCGCTTTCGCTACGGCTGCGCACCTGAAGTGCTTAACCTTGCTAACAACGGTAACTCGTAGGCTCATTATGCAAAAGGCACGCCGTCACCACTCTAGGTGGCTCCGACCGCTTGTAAGCGTATGGTTTCAGGTTCTATTTCACTCCCTTATTCAGGGTTCTTTTCACCTTTCCCTCACGGTACTGGTTCACTATCGGTCTCTCAGGAGTATTTAGCCTTGGCGGATGGTCCCGCCGGATTCATACAGGGTTTCACGTGCCCCGCACTACTCAGGATACCACTATCAATAACATTGCTTACCTATACAGGGCTATCACCTTCTATGGCTCCACTTTCCAGTGGATTCTAATTCAAAATGCATCAAATATTGTGGTCCTACAACCCCACACAGTCCGTAAACTGCGTGGTTTGGGCTATTCCGCGTTCGCTCGCCACTACTAGCGGAATCACTATTGTTTTCTCTTCCTCTGGCTACTTAGATGTTTCAGTTCACCAGGTTTGCTTCCTTGCGGATAACATGTCTTCAACATGCTGGGTTGCCCCATTCGGAAATTCGCGGATCAATTCATATGTGCTGATCCCCGCGACTTATCGCAGCTTATCACGTCCTTCATCGCCTCTGAGAGCCTAGGCATTCCCCATACGCCCTTAATTTGCTTATGGTATTCTGGTTAGTTCTATAACGATATAAAACTAACGCCTTGCTCTTGTATTCTTATTCTTTATTAATAACAAACACATTTGTAAAAATGTGCCTATCTGTTTCTCGTTTAATCTTTTCAATATGTCAATGAACGTTGGCCCCCTGGCCCCCAAAGGGGTAACCCGGCGCTGACCATGGTATCGCAAGCGATCCCGTGGTGGGCGTAGTGGAGAATATCGGAGTCGAACCGATGACCTCCTGCGTGCAAGGCAGGCGCTCTAGCCAGCTGAGCTAATCCCCCATAATGGAATTCAGAATTATGAATTCAGAATTACCAATGTAGAATCCTCTAACTTCTAGAATTTCCAATAAAATATTTTAATGAACTAATCGCGATTTATGCTTTCGCGAAAGCGTATTTTAAAAAGTAGTCTCAGGCAGACTCGAACTGCCGACCTCTACATTATCAGTGTAGCGCTCTAACCAGCTGAGCTATGAGACTCTGACATACCTTCAAAAGGCATCTCACGTCTTTCGACTTTTTTATAAATAAGATTGACAGTTACTATTAATAAATAATAATATAAACAAACACGCCAAATAAGTGTAGCGCATTATGGAAGACTCCCGTTTTTAGGTACCATTATTTCAGGTACTCCAGAAAGGAGGTGTTCCAGCCGCACCTTCCGGTACGGCTACCTTGTTACGACTTAGCCCCAGTTACCAGTTTTACCCTAGGCAGCTCCTTGCGGTCACCGACTTCAGGTACCCCCAGCTTCCATGGCTTGACGGGCGGTGTGTACAAGGCCCGGGAACGTATTCACCGCATCATGGCTGATATGCGATTACTAGCGATTCCAGCTTCACGTAGTCGAGTTGCAGACTACGATCCGAACTGTGATAGGGTTTATAGATTCGCTCCTTCTCGCGAAGTGGCTGCTCTCTGTCCCTACCATTGTAGCACGTGTGTGGCCCAGGACGTAAGGGCCGTGATGATTTGACGTCATCCCCACCTTCCTCACGGTTTGCACCGGCAGTCTCACTAGAGTCCCCGGCATTATCCGCTGGCAACTAGCAATAGGGGTTGCGCTCGTTATAGGACTTAACCTGACACCTCACGGCACGAGCTGACGACAACCATGCAGCACCTTGCAATATGTCCGAAGAAAAACCTATTTCTAAGCCTGTCATACTGCATTTAAGCCCTGGTAAGGTTCCTCGCGTATCATCGAATTAAACCACATGCTCCACCGCTTGTGCGGGCCCCCGTCAATTCCTTTGAGTTTCATTCTTGCGAACGTACTCCCCAGGTGGGTTACTTATCACTTTCGCTTGGCCACCCAGTACTCAATCGTACCGGACAGCTAGTAACCATCGTTTACGGCGTGGACTACCAGGGTATCTAATCCTGTTCGCTACCCACGCTTTCGTCCCTCAGCGTCAATGTATTGTTAGTGACCTGCCTTCGCAATCGGTATTCTATGTAATATCTAAGCATTTCACCGCTACACTACATATTCTAGCCACTTCACAATAATTCAAGACTAACAGTATCAATGGCAGTGCCGGAGTTGAGCCCCTGCATTTCACCACTGACTTATTAGCCCGCCTACGGACCCTTTAAACCCAATGATTCCGGATAACGCTTGCACCCTCCGTATTACCGCGGCTGCTGGCACGGAGTTAGCCGGTGCTTATTCTTACGGTACCGTCAGCCCTCTACACGTAGAGGGGTTTCTTCCCGTACAAAAGCAGTTTACAACCCATAGGGCCGTCTTCCTGCACGCGGCATGGCTGGATCAGGCTCTCGCCCATTGTCCAATATTCCTCACTGCTGCCTCCCGTAGGAGTCTGGTCCGTGTCTCAGTACCAGTGTGGGGGATCTCCCTCTCAGGACCCCTACCTATCGTAGTCTTGGTAAGCCGTTACCTTACCAACAAACTAATAGGACGCATACTCATCTATCACCGTAACCTTTAACCAGTAAATCATGCGATTAGCTGGTACCATGAGGTGTTAATCCAAATTTCTTCGGGCTATCCCTCAGTGATAGGTAGATTGTATACGCGTTACGCACCCGTGCGCCGGTCGTCAGCGGAGCAAGCTCCCTGTTACCCCTCGACTTGCATGTGTTAGGCCTGCCGCTAGCGTTCATCCTGAGCCAGGATCAAACTCTTCATCGTAGAATCTTGTTAAAAAGATCTCTTGTGGGAGACCTCCCATAACACGATATCTACAAGCATTTGGCGTTTATGTCTGTTTACACTATATTATTTTCTTACCGATCCATTATTAATAAAAACAATGAACCTGTTCTTTATTTTGTGCTGTCAATCAATATCTCAATGAACTTATCGGAAAGTCTAAATCTCGGAACTTAAAGCACGGGCTCTTCACGATCCCTATCACTCCAGTCTTCCAGTATTTCCGATGAACGTTGCTTTGTTTTTGACTTAACGTCTCTTGCAAAGCGGGTGCAAATATACGCAGCCTTTTTCTTTCCAACCAAACTTTTTCAAGAGAAAAATTGAAATAATTACAATCTTTTTTTTAACCCCCAAATAACCAGTATTTTACAACACCTAAAAAACACAATCTTTTTTTGTCCCTCACTCTAAATCTACCTCAACTACCTCTCTCCCACTAACTCAACATCCGATCAACTGCATTTTATACAACCATGAGAGGGTTTGTAAATCAAAATCAACCCAAACCGAGGGGTGGAGATTCTGGAAATGAATGTTGAAACTATGCTGGAAGTCTAGAAAGGTATCTAAATCTCAAATACATCATAATTGCAGAAACTGATAACCCAGCAAGAAGTCCTAACCAAATACCATTGATTCCATAATCAGAATGTAAGCTCGAATAATAAGAAATAGGAAAACCTATCATCGTATAGGCCACAAAACAGATTAAACTAGGGACCCAAACATCTTGTAGACCTCTCAACGCACCCAAGACTACTACTTGCAACCCATCACTGATTTGAAATAATGCGGCAATTAACAATAAGCCTGATGCTAGTTCTATTACATATGGATCATCTATATATAGTTCAGGTAACATGTTCCTACCAAAATAGAATAACAAAGCAAAGAACACATCTATTATTATAGCCATTAAAAATATGGATCTTGCAATTCTAATTAAATCAGGCTTGCGATCAGGAGCAAGATGGTTACCAACTCGAATGGTAGCAGTTACACTAAGACCTACCCCTACCATGAAGGTTATTGCCGACAAGTTCAATGCAATTTGATTTGCCGCTTGATGCTCTGTTCCTAAAACACCTGAAAGGAAAATTGCCGAGGTAAATAAGGATACTTCAAATAGCATTTGTAATGCTGTAGGTAATCCTAAGTTTAATAGGGACTTCATATACTCCCATGAAAGTCTACTAAACTTCACAAAATACATTTTGGTCTGATCGCTATTCTTCAAAATGAAATAAAGGAAGATCACCATAAGTACTCTTGAGATCAGGGTGCCATAAGCTGCTCCCGCCACCTCTAATCTTGGAAAACCGAATGTTCCATAAATCAAAAGATAATTCAGTCCCACATTGATGATATTTGCAATAAGTGTGGCGATCATTGCATTTCGAGTAAGCGATAAACCATCAGAAAATTGCTTCATTGCTTGAAATAACATCAATGGAATTAATGAAATCCCTACGATACGCATGTATGGAATAGCTAGCTGCACCACCTCTATAGGCTGATCCATGGCGTACAGTAGTGGCTCTGCTAGAAATAGCATCAGAACCAAGAGTACACCACTAACAGCACACATGATAAAACCATTATGGAATGAAGCTCTTGCAACTTCTAGGTTCTTGCGACCGTCGGCTTCTGCCACCAATGGAGTTATGGCAAAGGACAAACCCATGCCTACTGATAGAGCGATGAAAATAAAGGTGTTTCCTAAGGATACCGCAGCTAGCTGGGCAGCTCCCAACTTTCCTACCATTATATTATCTGCCAAGGCAACTAACAAATGTGCGACCTGACCTGCCATTATAGGCAAGGCTATGGTTAAATTGCGTTTGAACTCGGCTGTATATTGAGAAAGAATCATTTATAAAAAAGACGGCGAAGATAAGTCTTCACCCTTTACTGCTTTGTCTTTTTTACTTCTTGAGTTTTTTACTGAGACCGTAGTTATCGAATAAATATATCAATGAAGTCATCGTTGCAGCTCCTAATTCCAGTTCTCTTTTATTCACTGCGTCAAATGTATCATTTGATGCATGGTGGTAATCAAAATAACGTTGCGAGTCTGGACGCAATCCTGCAAGCACTGCCCCTGTATCTTTCAATGGGCCAACGTCAGCACCGCTACCGCCCATTTCAAAATAGTGAATTAGGTATGGTTTGAATAGACCTTTCCATGATAAAATCTGTTGCATTTGCAGAGGAGAAGTATCAAAACCAAAACCTCTAGGCGTGAAGCCACCAGCATCACTTTCTAAAGCTAGAATATGCTTTTGATCTTGAGTTGCCACTGCAGCTGCATAGGCGTTTGCACCTCTTAATCCATTTTCTTCGTTCATGAACAACACTACACGTATGGTTCTCTTAGGTCTATAATTGGTTGCTTTCATGGTCTGCAAAACTTGCATGGACTGCACCACTCCTGCCCCATCATCATGGCTGCCATCTCCTAAATCCCAAGAATCTAAATGTCCACCTACCACGATCACCTCATCAGGAAACTGACTTCCCTTAATTTCTGCAATCACATTATATGATTGAACATCGCCGTGATTCTCGCTGTCTTGAAATAAATAAAACTTTAAATTCTTGTCTTCCTGAAGTGCTTGATGCAGCTTCTCTGCATCGTTTGTGCTGATGGCTGTTGATGGAATGTATTGATCCATGGGCAAATCACCATAGCTCATGGCACCTGTATGTGGAAAATCATCCATTCTCAAATTCATTGACCTTACAATAGTTCCCACCGCTCCATATTCTGCAGCAGCTTGTGCACCAGAATAGCGTTGATCTACACAGCCCCCATAGGATTCAAAAGTTTGAATTTTAGTAGATTCCATGGGGCGGTTGTAAAAAACAAACTTTCCTTCAATTTTGGATCTTCCTAATGATTTCAAATCTTCTAATCCATCTACTTCAATAACTTCTGCCCAAATTCCATTTGCTGGAGTTGCAATGGAACCGCCTAAAGCGCACACGTTCACTTTAGTATTGTTGCCTTCTGCATCTTTAAAATATGCTACTTCCGGAATTCCTCTGGTCCACTTAGGAACCATTACTGGTTGCAGGTAAGCGGTGTCTGCAACTTTTTTAAGTTCTTCTAAGGTGTATTCCACTGCTAATTGTGCTTGTGGTGATCCAGACAACCTACCTCCTATATTATTAGATAAGTGATCTAACCATTGGTAGCTCTTAGAAGAAGTAAGGTTCTGATTATAGATGCTACGCAATACAGTGGAGTCCATGGCTGCTGCGGATTTTTGCGCTTTCGCGAAAGCGAAACTCCCTAATATGACTGCAAGAGTAAAAATTCTATTCATGAGATAATTTGTTTTTAAATTCTTCCAGACGACCAGCCGTTTTCTCATCAAGGGTTGGGAACTGGATGTCTTTTCTAGGCTCTAAGTGATTTACTAGTATTTCACTCACCATATACCTAGCTATAGGTTTATCGTCTGCTGGGATTACATACCATGGGGCATTTTCAGTACTTGTGTTTTGAATGGCTTGTTCGTAGGCGTTCATGTACTTGTCCCAGAGTTCACGTTCTGCAAGATCACCTGCTGAGAATTTCCAATTCTTTTCTGGCAAATTCAATCGTCTCAATAGGCGGTTCTTTTGTTCTTCCTTGCTCAAATTGAGGAAGAATTTGAAAATGATGGTTCCGTTTTGAGTCAGTTCTTTCTCAAAATTATTGATTTGTTCATAGCGCATGTTCCAAAAATCCTGATCCACATCATCAACGCTATCAATTCCCGGCAAATTCTCGTTCATCAAATACTCTGGATGGACTCTAGTGACTAATACATTTTCGTAATGTGTTCGATTAAATATACCGAATGCCCCTTTTCTAGGTAAAGCTATATAATGACGCCATAAATAACCGTACGATAGTTCTAACTCGGTTGGGACTTTAAAGCTGTGTTGTTCTACACCACGTACATTGAAATCCTTAAAAACCTCACGTATCAAACTATCCTTGCCAGAAGTATCCATGCCCTGAAAACATACTAGAACTGCATACTTATCGTCAGCATAAAGTCGTTCTTGAAATTCAGCCAAGGTTCTTCGAGACTTTTTAAGGGCTTTCTTTGCCGCTTTCTTTTCTAGCGTTTGTTCTAGTTTGGTAGAATAACTCTCTAGTTTTTTGTCTGCTGTGGCACGGTAATTTTCTAAATTCATAGATTTCTATTTACTAGCAAATAACTTCACATCTTTTTCACTGATTTCTTTACCTCCTAAGATGATTAATCGTTCTACGACATTGCGCAGTTCTCTGATGTTTCCTGTCCAGTCATATTCTTGAAGCAATTTAATGGCTTCGTCTTCAAAACTCTTAGTGGCTGTTCCTTGTTCAGAAGCTATCTTTTCTGCAAAGAAATTAGCCAATAGTGGAATATCCTCTCGACGTTCATTTAAGGATGGAACGTTTAATAGGATTACCGCTAGCCTGTGGTAGAGGTCCTCTCTAAAATTATTTTCCTCAATTTCTTTTTTCAGGTTTTTATTTGTCGCAGCGAGAATCCGTACATCTACTTTTATGTCTTTATCGCTTCCTACGCGCTGTATTTTATTTTCTTGAAGCGCTCGCAGCACTTTAGCTTGAGCATTTAAGCTCATGTCTCCTATTTCATCCAGAAATATTGTCCCTCCATTTGCCGCTTCAAATTTACCTGCCCGATCCTTATTTGCTCCAGTAAAACTACCCTTTACGTGACCGAATAATTCGCTTTCTATAAGTTCTCCCGGAATCGCCGCACAGTTTACCTCAATAAAAGGGCCGTTAGCACGGTTGCTTTTTTCATGCAGCCAGTGAGCAACAAGCTCTTTCCCAGTTCCGTTTTCTCCAGTAATCAAGACGCGAGCTTCGGTAGGCGCTACTTTTTCAATGATATTTTTTATGATGACGATAAGTTCGCTTTTACCCACCATCTCATAATTCTTACTCACCTTTTTCTTAAGGCGTTTGTTTTCTACCACTAGTGTTTTGCGATCGAGGGCGTTGCGCACTGTATTAAGCAAACGATTCAAATCTGGTGGCTTAGATATGTAATCAAAAGCACCCAGTCGCATGGTGTTCACAGCAGTATCTAAGTCACCATGTCCTGATATCATGACAACTGGTATCTCTGGTTTGATTTTTTTGATGGCTGTTAAGACCTCAACGCCATCCATTTTTGGCATCTTAATATCACAAAGTACCAGATCATAATCATTGTCTTTGACTAACTCAGTTCCTTGAAGACCATCTGTAGCTTCAGTGACACTATAGTCTTTATTTTCCTCTGTGAGGATTTTGACCAGAACTCTGCGTATAGCGGATTCGTCTTCAATAATTAAAATAGTAGCCATTATAAAGAAAATTTTATGCCTGCTCGAGAATAAAAGGTATTCGAGTCATTTACCGTTTTTACATCATCACCATCATCATTGCGTAATCGTATGTCATTGATAAGCGAGTAGCCTACATAACCATATATGGATAAGTGTTTTGTAAAGTTATGTTCATATCCTAAACCAGCGACAAGGGTGGTCATACTGACATTGTCTGCTACCGCGCCCAGTTCTGTAATAGCATCGTTTTGAATATTTGCGTAAAAACCGTCTAGACGCAAATACGTCTGCATGCTATTTTTTTCATCAAAATTGTATTTCAAGTTCATTTTGGGAGCACCTAAAGAGTAACTCCACTTAGGTGCAAATTCTCTGTAATAATTCAGGTAAGGCAATGGGAATGGGCGTCCCACTCTTGTTGAATATTGCACACCTACAACTAATCGCCAAGGTTTACCATTGGGATTATCCCTTTTATCTTTAATAAAATAAACAGATCCTGAAAAAAACGTATCACCTGATTCAATGCTGCCAGAATCAAAATTTGAAGCAAATAAAGCACCTACCCTACTACCAAAACGCCAGTCATTTTTCATGGGAAAGGTAATACCTAGTGCCGCCTCGTAACTCTCGTAACGGTCCGTTCCAAACTGTGTAAAGAATTGCTCTTCATCCCTGATTAATAAATGCACATTTCTATATTCAAAGTATGGAACGATATAGGTTCCTTCATTGATTTTCAACGGTACATTAAAAAAAGTTCTAAACCTTCTGAAGCTGTTATCAGAATCTCTTTGGGGGAAATAGGTATATTCTGCCCTAAAAAGATCAGTTCCTTGGGAGTTCGCTTTCGCGAAAGCGAAAACCATCAAACAAATAAATAATTTCTTAATCATAAGTTACTCGTTAGATGAATTTCCTGATTTATCATTGTTTAAATGTATAGGTTTAGATTGATAAAAATGTACATCGCGTTGCGGGAACGGGATAGTAATATTGTTATCACGGAATGCTTGATCAATAGCAAATCTCAAATTACTTTTTATTCTAGGATCTGTAAAACTATCTCGAATGAAAAAATAAATCCCGAAATCCAGACTACTGTCACCGAAGTTGTTGAACATCACAAAAGGCTCTGGGCTTTTTAAAATAGACTTTTCTGCTTTAGCGCATTCTATCAAAAGTTTTTCCACTTTTCTCACATCACTCCCGTATGCCACTCCTACATGAACAGATTCGCGTGTTTTGGAATGGTTCTGAGTAAAATTATAAATGGTCTCGCTTAAAAATAAGTGATTAGGTAAGATCAAGACTTTATCATCCCTGGTTATAGCCCGAGTACTGCGTAGCTTAATTTCAAATACCCGTGCTACTTTATCATTTACCTCGATAACATCGTTTACCAGCAGCGATTTATCTACTAGTATGGTGATTCCTGCAATGATATCCTTAAATAAATCTTGCAATGCAAAACCTAGACCTACAAAGATAGCGGCACTTGCAGTGAGCACAGCTGTCAAATCGACATCGTAGCTGTGAAGGATCACAAGAATGACGATTAAATATATAAGATAATTAAAGTACTTGAAAATGCTTTGGAATTTGAGCTTTTCGCTCTCTTCCATATTTCTAGTGAAGAATCGTCTAATTCCACGCAATAAGAAGGTGACAATAACGATTGCAAAAATCGTCAAGATGAGCATCCATGTATCAAAGTGAAAATCTCCTTCCTTCCCTGCAGGAATGATTGGATAGTTAAAAAAATCTTTTATTTTTTGCCAGTCAATATTCATTAGTACTTAAGCCATTTATAGAGATCCTTCCAGTTGGTTTTCTTCCCGTACATCAAAATTCCTATCCGGTAAATTTTTGCTGCGAGATATGCTACTAAAATGATAGAACAATACAGAATCAAGATGCTTAAACCAAGTTGCCACCAAGTCACTTCACCAAATGGTATGCGCATCAACATTACAATGGGCGATGTCAATGGTATGTATGAGAAAATGACTGCTATTGTTCCATTAGGATTATCAATCACACTGAAGAACCCCACATATATAGAAAGGATTAATGGTAAGATGACAGGCAGCATGAACTGCTGTGTGTCAGTCTCGCTATCAACTGCTGCACCTATTGCTGTATAGATGGCCGCATACAAAAAATAACCCCCTATGAAATAAATAAAGAAACAACTGATCATGGTGGCCAATGGCAGCTGCATGATATCATTCAAAATCAATTGCATCTCGTCTGTATTCTGCGCTTGAGCAACCATATCCTGATTTGCCGGATTTTGAAAGGCTTCCACACCAAAAATTGCCGAACCCGCAACAATTAAAACAAAGCCTAGAATGACCCAAATTGCAAATTGAGTGATCCCAGCTAGTGATGTCCCTGTAATCTTACCTAGCATTAAATATATAGGCTTAACGGAACTCACTATGATTTCAATGATCCGATTCGTCTTTTCCTCAATGACAGATCGCATTACCATATTACCATAAATGATAATAAACATCATCAATAAATAACCAGATGCACCACCTAGGGCAATTTTAACCCAACTCGATGCTTTACTGTTTACAACACCAGAATAGGTCTGTAAAGCAACTGTGGTGTCAACTCTTGAACTTTCTAAGGTGTTCAAATCCACCCCTTGCTCAATCAGGTTGTCTTCCGTTGCTTTTTTAGAAATACGCTCCTCAATAGAAGTTATATAGGACAAGGAAGGTGAGTCATCGCTGTACATCATTACTTGCACCTGCCCATCTTCATTTTGAGTAATATGAACCAGACCATAATCATCATTCTTACCACTCATCGCAAGGGCATTATCTAAAGTGACATTTTCCAGCTTATTGTATTGGTAATCGTCCGTCTCTTCAAACAACAGGTCATAACCTTGAGTAGTATCATCTAGAATGGTGACCCGTTTCACATCGCTGTTATTGACGCTGGTAAGCCAACCTATGAGTAGTATAACTCCAATGAATATCAGAGGACTGACAAAGGTCATAATCACAAAGGTGCGGTTGCGCACTTTGTTAATGTATTCTCTCTTGATAATCAACCACAGCTTATCCATCTTGTCTTACGGTTTGAATGAATATTTGATTGACGCTAGGAATAACCTCACTAAAGTGAGTTAATTCTCCTAAACTGGTGAGTTGCTGTAACACTTGCGGAACACTTATATCCTCTGGAATCTGAATAGTCATGTCTGTGGAGTTATCCAATCCTTTAAATTCGGCTGGCACGACAGAGACAGTTTTCTCTAATTCACGAATTGCAGCTTCTCTAGTATCACAAATTAGAGAAACAGCATAGGTGCGATTTCTATACCGTTGTCTTACATCATTTAATTTGCCTTGTAGCACTACTTTAGATTTATTGATCAATGCGATATAATCACACATTTCCTCTACACTTTCCATACGGTGAGTGGAAAAAATTATAGTGGCTCCTTGATCGCGCAGTCTTAAAATTTCGTCTTTAATAAGATCAGCATTTACGGGATCGAATCCTGAAAATGGTTCATCAAAAATTAACAAATCAGGCTCATGCAATACGGTCACAATAAATTGAACCTTTTGCGCCATACCTTTAGAAAGCTCTTGCAGTTTTTTATTCCACCAGCCTTGCATTCCTAATCGTTCAAACCAGTACAGCAGCTTCTCTTTAGCTTCTGCCTTTCCCATACCTTTTAAACGTGCTAGGTAAATGCATTGCTCTCCTACTTTCATTGACTTATACAAGCCTCTTTCTTCTGGCATGTACCCTATATGTGATATATGCCGCGGTTCTAAAGGCTCAGTATTCAGTTTTACCATTCCAGAATCTGGAGCAGTAATTTGATTGATAATACGTATTAAAGAGGTTTTACCGGCACCATTAGGTCCTAGTAAACCATAGATGCTGCCTTTAGGGACTTGAATGGTCACTTGATTGAGCGCCGTAAAGTTTCCGTAAGATTTAGAAATGTTTAGGGCTTCTAGAGCATATTCCATAGAGTAGTTAATATCGCTAAATTAACAATATAGACCACTACTCTAGGGCATTTTTGAATTATTTAATAGAGCCAGGCGCTGCGGCACTATTTACCATAAAAAAACCCACCTCTCAATTACTTGAGAGGTGGGAAAAATTGCTATGAAAAAGAAAAATAACAATTGGTTGGTTAACCAAATGTCTACCAAATATAAACTTATTTTTCAGTTATCATAATATTTCCTTAAGAAAACATGTCTTTTACCTTCTCGAAGAAAGACTTGTCTCCTTGCTCTGGTGCTGGTTCAAAATGAGAATCAGTTTTCATACTTTCAAAAAAGTCTTTTTGCTCCTTGCTCAAACTCCTTGGAGTCCAAACGTTTACATGAACTAATAGATCTCCTGTTCCATATCCATTCAAACTAGGCATCCCTTTACCTCTCAATCGCAAGATCTTGCCACTTTGTATTCCTGCTTCTATAGGAATGCGCACTTTTCCACTTACGGTCTTTATTTCCTTAGATGTACCCAGTACCGCTTCAGGCACACTTACATATAAGTCATAATGCAAATTGTTTCCTTCTCGCTGTAATTCCGCATGTGGTTTTACTTCTATATCTACAAGTAAGTCACCGCTGACACCGTTGCCAGGTGCTTCGTTTCCTTTCCCGCCTACTTTCAAACGCATGTCGCTTTCAACTCCTGCTGGAATTTTTATGGAAACCGTCTCTTCTTCAGATATCAATCCTTGATTATCTGCTCCTGCTGGTTTGCTATCAATTATTTGTCCAGATCCACCACAACTGGTACAAGGAGCGCTTGTTTGCATGCGTCCTAAAATAGTATTCTGAATGCGAGCTATCTGACCGCTACCTTTACAAGTAGGACAAGTTTTGTAGCTTACTCCAGGCGCTTGTTTTTTGCGCTTTACTTTAACTTTTTTCTCGACGCCGTTTGCTGCCTCCTCTAATGTTAGAGAAACACGTATGCGTAAATCTTTTCCCTTAACTCTACGTTGACCACCGCCACCGCCGAATCCAGAAAAACCAGAGAAGCCACCACCGCCACCTCCAAAAATATCACCGAACTGGCTGAATATGTCTTCCATATCCATTCCTCCAAATCCGCCGCCACCGCCGAAGCCTTGACCGCCGCCAGAGGTATAAGCCTGGTGACCTAATTGATCATAACGTGACTTTTTCTGCGGGTCGCTTAAGGTTTCATAAGCTTCCGCCGCTTTTTTAAAGTTTTCTTCTGCAGCTGTATCTCCAGGATTTTTGTCAGGGTGAAATTCAATGGCTTTCTTACGATATGCCTTTTTGATTTCAGCTGCTGATGCTCCTTTTGATATGCCTAATATGTCATAAAAATCTGCCATGCTATTGTCCTATCACCACTTTTGGGAAACGTACAATCTTGTCGCCCAGTTTATATCCTTTTTCAATCACGTCGATAATCTTGCCTTTCATGTCATCGCTTGGGGCAGGAATTTGAGTAACTGCTTCATGCTCGTCTGCATTAAAAGGTTCCCCAGCATTCAGTTCCATTAAAGTAAGACCTTTAGACATTAATGTATTCCTAAGCTTGTTATGAATCAAAATCACACCGTCCGCTAGATCCTTATCTTCAGACTTTCCTATCTCCACCATCGCACGATCAAAATCATCAAGTACGGGAATCATATCTTTCAATACTCCTTCACCTGCTGTTTTGAAAAGCTCGATGCGTTCCTTGGCTGTGCGTCGTTTGTAATTCTCAAACTCTGCAAACAGACGTAAAAACCGGTCTTTCTCTTTCTGTACATCCTCCGCCAGTATTTCTTCTACCGTGCGCTCGTCTTGAGTTTCTTCTTCCTGAACTTGTTCCTGATCCTGAGAACCAGCCTGTTCTTCCAGAGGCTCTTCTACTTCATTCTTATTCTTCTTTGCCATATGCTGACGCTTCTTTAAATTCTATAGTTATTTTATGAAGTTGTAGGTAGTTCGCTTTCGCGAAAGCGAAAACCACATCAACTGCACTGCACGCAATGGTCAAAAGTGCTGCCACAAGTATACTGGTGTCAAAATGTCACCGAATTAATTTAATAATTCCTTAACTTCTATATTTGTAGGTACATCTATTTTTGCAATCTCATATAAATCAATCTAAATGACACGTACTTTTTTAAAAATGACAAGTTTAGCAGCTGTAATTGCAATTGCTGTTTCTTGTAAAGACAATCAAAATGAAGTGGATGCTACTGATGCAGAAACTGAAGCAATGGCTAGTGAAGCTGCTGTAACTTATAATGTTGACACTGAAGCTTCTACTATCAACTGGGTAGGCTCTAAGCCCACTGCAGACCATACTGGAACAATTGCTTTAAGCGATGGATCTGTCATGGTAAATGGTGAAACTGTTGAAGGTGGAGAGTTTACTGTAGATATGACGTCTATCAAAGTAACTGACCTAGAAGGGGAAAGCGCTATGAGTCTTAAGTCTCACCTAGAGGGAACTGCTGAAGGTAAGCAAACTGACTTTTTTAACACCCCTGAATACCCTACAGCTAAATTTGTAGTAACTGGTCTCAATGGTAACACACTTGAAGGAAACTTAACATTGAAAGATGTTACTAAGAACGTTTCTTTCCCTGTAACTGTTTCTTATGATGGTGACAAAATGATGTTGACTTCAGAAGAATTCACAATTGACAGAACTGACTGGGGAATCAAATATGGTTCTTCAAACTTTACTGACATTGTTGCCGACAAAGCAATATCTGACGATATTAAATTGAAAGTAAATCTGGTTGCTACTAAGTAATCAGTTGGTTAAATGATGAATGATGAAAGCCTTCTTGCGGAGGCTTTTTTTATTTAAATTACGTTGCTCGACTAAAATGATTACCGCAGTTTAAAGCGAGTCAGAAATGTGGCAATGTGATAGATTCTTAATCTAAATACTTTTCTAAGGCAGGCTTGAGTTCAGAAAATTTAAAGGAATAACCCGAGTCCTGGATTTTACTACTACTGGCATATTGACTGGAAAGAACCGTAGCGGCCATCTCCCCTAGCATGAGTTTCATCATAAATGCAGGAACGTTAGGTAAGAAAACTGGCTTATCCAACACTTTTCCTATGGTTTCCATCAGTGGTCTGTTGCGCACTGGAACCGGCGCTACTCCATTATAAGTTCCTTGTAGTTGGTTTTCTGTAATATGTTTAAAGATTCCAGCGAGGTCATCTATAGCTACCCAGCTTTGCCACATTTTACCGCTCGCAAAGCCAGCTCCTGCATATAGCTTGACTGGTTTGGCCATTTGTTCTAGCGCACCGCCTTTTGCTGACAGTACAATACCTATACGTACTATTGCATGCTTTAATCCCAACTCTTTGAATTGCATCCCTATGCTTTCCCAGGCCACACAAACTTCGCCTAAAAAATTATCTGCAGTAGGCGGCACCTCGTTTTCCTTCATAGGTGGACCTTCCCATTTATCTGGATATATTCCAATCGCACTTGCAGTAATGGCATGTTGAACGTTATGGTTGGTATCATTCAGCAGATTGATAAGCAACTGTGTACTATTTACCCGGCTGGCCATAATTTTTTCCTTAGCCTCATCTGTCCAGCGTTGAAAAACGGATTCACCCGCTAAATGAATGATAGTATCTACACCATCAATACAGCCTGGGTCTATTGTCATCGCTTTTACATCCCATAAATAACCTTGGTTATCAGGCTCAGACTTAATAGCTTCCTCGCGACTAGTAAGATAATTTACTTTGTGACCTGCGGCTCGCAGTACTTCTGATAATTTAGACCCTACCAGACCAGTGGCTCCTGTGATTAATATTTTCATACTCTAAAGTTATTATGCAGTGAATAATTAACAGAATCCTTAGCTAGAAATTAACGTACTCGATCCAGTTAAAGAGTTACATAAACTATATTGTATTCATTAACCTGAATGATGGGGCTATGGAAAACGAAAGGAATTGGGGTGTTATGGGGCTTGGGAAAATTGCTCACAAATTTGCTCAAGACCTGGTTCAGGTTCCTGGAGCGAACTTGCATGCGGTAGGTTCTCGATCTGAAGGTAAAGCGAAAGCTTTTGCAAACGAGTATCAAGTGACCAAAACCTATGCTAGTTATGAAGAGCTAGCGAAGGATCCAGAACTGGACATTATTTATATAGCAACGCCGCACTCGCTTCATTTTGAGAATACCATGATGTGCCTGAATGCCGGTAAATCTGTTTTATGTGAGAAACCTATTGCTTTAAATGCACAACAGGCAGAACAGATGATTGCTCTAGCAAAAAAGAAAAACTTGTTTTTGATGGAAGGCATCTGGACGCGTTTTATTCCAGCTACTCAAAAGGTATTGGATTTATTAAGCGAAGGATTAATTGGGGAGATACAATATATAAAATCCGATTTCGGTTTTCGAATGAGTGCGCCGCCGGAAAGCAGGTTGCGGGATCCAAAATTAGGTGGGGGTGCTTTATTGGATATAGGAATCTATCCGTTGTACTTAAGTTTATTGCTATTAGGAGAGCCACAACGATTGAAGGCGGAAGCCATTCTTGATGATCGTGGCATCGATACCTATTGTGCCATTATAGGCCAATTTGCTGGTAAGGCAAAATCTGTAATGGAGGCTTCTTTTCTGTCACATACGCAAACGGAAGCCTTCATTTATGGTATCAAAGGCTTTATCCATATGAAGTCGCCATTTCACAATTGCAGCGACATTGAGGTGACTACATACGAGACGAATACCACAGAAGTTTATCATCTTCCCATAACTGGTAACGGCTATTTTCACGAGATTGAACATGTTCAGCAATGTTTACAACAGGGTAAAACCGAATCTGATTTAATGCCACAGGAGATGAGTGCATCACTCATGAAGCATTTGGATAAAATCAGAGCATCAATAGGTCTAGAATACAACGCATAAAAAAGCCGGTGCTTTTAAAAAGCACCGGCCTTGCTTATTTGAGATCCTATTAGATCACAATTTTCAAAGCGGTATCCTCATTAAGTTCAAATTTCGCATCTGCCCAGGTAGGTGGGCCATAGCTCGTCGGGTTATTGCTCATCCCGTATGGCTCTAAGGGCATACCGTTAGCTTCATAGTCCATCTGACCATTACCGTTCTTGTCGTGCAAGACTAGTATGCCATAAGTACCTTTTGGTACATTTTCAAAAGTAACCGTAGCTACTCCATCCTTGATTTCCGCACTAGCTGATTGGACAGGAGCTCCTTTCATAAAGTTAGCTTCCGTGTTTAGTGAAAACATCATATCACCATCATTTGTTTTTGCATTAGGAACCGTGACCGTTAGCGTATACGTTTCTTGAGAAGTTGATGGGGTTTGCGCTTTCGCGAAAGCGGAAATAATAACGAGTAAAAGAGTTGTCATAATAGTTTTCATAATAAAAGGTTTTAGTTTGTTTGATATGTCAAATATGCGGTGACATTCCGCCTGTAAAAATTCCAACCTGCTGAACTGTCATTACTTAAAACTGAATTGTAGATTTCATTTTAAATCGTTCTTAAAAAAACAATAACTGCTCGTTTTACGTAGTTTTCCTCAACTATGAAGTTATTCAACATGAAACTATTACAGTATATTTTGCTTTTAGGAATATCAAGTTCATCTTTTGGTCAAGGCGTAATAGATGGATTTTACAATGGCTCAGGGAATTTGACTGCCGTTTTAGGGTCGGGCTATGAAAACAATCCTACCTACCTAACTGGGAAAAATGAAATTGAGCTTGATAAATCATTTTTCAACATCAATATGTTTGTTGGCTTTGGATTAGCAAAAAACCTAGATTTAAATGTGGCAGCCGCCTATGTGGAAAGCGACGCTGAAAAAAATCTGCAGGATGCTCGTTTCATTCTTAAGTATAAACTCCATGAATTGGAGTTGGATCGACACATTATTTCTATACAAATAGCCAGCGGAGTCTCTTTTCCTCTAACGAATTATGAAACGGAGGGACTCAATGCGATAGGGCAACGCGCTACCAGTATTCCTGCCCGACTGCTCATTCATGCTCAGCAAACCAACGGTTTGTTTTTCACCTTACAAGGCGGCTATGATTATAAGTTTGATCCTGTACCTAATGCTACTGCTGCTACCCTCAAGCTAGGAATGGCAAGACGCACCTATTATGTAGACGCATTTTTAGACTTTCAAAACGCAATCAATGGTAAGGATTATCGAGGCAGTCCAGCGCCCAATAACTTTCGGGAATTAGAAGTTGATTTTATACGAACTGGAGTGACATTTTTCAAGCCTTTTTCTAGCACCTTAGGTGCTTATCTGAACGGCACTTATACTGTAGATGGAAGAAATGTAGGCTTAGGCCCAGCGATAAATGCAGGGGTTGTTTATAGGTTCAACACTTATGGACTATAGGTTGTTCTTGATTTTAAGCAATTCAGCCTTGACGAATTCTAATTTTGAAATGATATCAAAATTGCTGATTTCCTCTTTGTGGGATTTCATGTATTCTCTAGCACCTTCCAGAGTAAATCCTCGTTCCTTAACCAGGTGATAAATACGCTTCAGGTTTTTAATGTCGTCCTGAGAAAATTTACGATTGCCCCTAGAATTCTTTTTAGGTTGCAATACATCGAACTCCTTCTCCCAAAAACGAATTAGTGATGGATTCACATCAAAGGCTTTAGTCACCTCGCCCATGGAATAATACAGTTTTTCAGGCAGCTCTATATGCATATTAATCCAGGGATATATTTTCCTGTTGAGATCTCTTAAGCAGCTCATTAAACTCTTCAGGAGTTAATGAACCGTAGTAGAAGTTGATCGGGTTAATGCGCTCTCCATCTTTGAAAATTTCATAGTGCAAGTGCGGTGCTTGTGAGCGACCAGTAGATCCTACGTAACCAATAATATCCCCTCGCTTCACTTTCTGACCTACTTTGACATTATAGGGATTGCGCTGGCGCAAATGTGCGTACAAAGAAACATAACCAAACCCATGATCTATACGTATGTGGTTTCCATAACCAGAGCTATTAGCATCTGCTCGTTCTACCACTCCATCACCTGAAGCAAATATGGGCGTCCCACGAGGTGCGGTAAAATCCATCCCATAATGAAATTTTCTAGTCTTATTAAAAGGGTCTGATCTATACCCATAACCACTGGCCATGCGGGTCAAGTCTTGATTACGCACTGGCTGGATAGCAGGAATGCTCATCAATAGATTTTCCTTATTCTCTGCTAAAACTGCTATCTCATCAAGAGATTTGCTTTGAATAGCGGTGCGCTTTTTCAATCTATCAATGGACTCACGCAGAGAAATGACTTTATCAGAATCTGAGTAACCTTCATAATTTTTATAGCGGTTCACACCGCCGAAACCTGCTTGACGTTGTTCTGAGGTAATAGGGTTTGCATCAAAATAAATACGGTAAATACTGTTATCGCGTTCCTCTACATCAGCAATAACTGCGGTGAGTTGTTCAATTTCTTCCTCCATATTCTCCAGTTGCAACTCGACAAACTTCTTATCGCGCTTGACCGTACGCAACTCAGGAGAATCATAGACTTGGCCTACAAATAGATACAGCAAAAATCCAACGAGGCAGCTAAAGAACACAAACAAGGTCACACCTCCTAGAATCTTACGCTTCCGGCGCTCGACTTTTCGGTAAGAAAGTGTTTCCTGATCGTAGTAGTACTTAACCTTTGCCATACGTTATAAAGTGCTATTTTTGCCTTGTTTTTAGCGTCTTTAATAGAACGCAGCCAGGTTGATTTTAGTTTGCTTACATAACGCACCAAGTGCGGTATGAACTTCTTTTTCATTTCGCTTTCGCAAAAGCGAAAAAGAAAGCAAATTCATTCTCAACCTTTCAACAACGAAGACAAAAGTAAGAAATTGTAATTAACCGCTACGAGAGCCACAAGAATGAAGTCAGAACAAATCAGATCCACTTTCCTGGAATTTTTCAATAATAAAAAACACGAGATCGTGGCGAGCGCGCCTATGGTTATTAAGAACGACCCGACGCTCATGTTTACGAATGCTGGGATGAACCAGTTCAAGGAATATTTTTTAGGTAATTCCACCCCTAAATCTGACCGTGTAGTAGATACCCAAAAGTGTTTGCGCGTGAGCGGTAAGCATAATGATCTGGAAGAAGTAGGTGTGGACACTTACCACCATACGATGTTTGAGATGCTGGGGAACTGGAGTTTTGGTGATTACTTTAAAAAAGAAGCTATTGCATGGGCCTGGGAATTACTTGTGGATGTGTATGGCATGGATAAAGACAGTCTTTATGTGACCATTTTTGAAGGTGATGCCAGTGAGGGACTTGAGCGTGATACAGAGGCTTATGATTACTGGGCAACGCTGATTGATAAAGACCGTATTCTTAATGGGAATAAAAAGGACAACTTCTGGGAAATGGGCGATCAGGGACCCTGTGGACCATGTTCTGAAATTCATGTGGATTTGCGTAGTGATGCTGAGAAAGCCAAAGTTGATGGCGCCACTCTAGTCAACAACGACCACCCACAAGTGGTAGAAATCTGGAATCTGGTATTCATGCAATTTAATCGCATGGCAGATGGCTCTCTTAAGACACTTCCTGCACAACATGTGGATACTGGAATGGGCTTTGAGAGATTGGCTATGGCATTACAAGGCAAAACATCCAATTATGATACAGATGTTTTCCAACCATTGATCACTGAAATTGAAACTATCACGGGACATCCTTATGGCAAAAAGCAGGAAGATGATATTGCCATACGGGTGATTTCTGATCATGTGCGCGCTGTATCTTTTTCTATTGCAGACGGCCAATTGCCGTCAAATACAGGAGCAGGCTACGTAATCCGTAGGATATTGCGTCGTGCGATACGGTATGGATTCACCTACTTAGATAAAAAGGAGCCGTTCATTTACATGCTGGTTCAAACCCTAGCACACCAGATGGGCGATGCGTTTCCAGAATTGAAGTCTCAAAAAGATCTGATCACAAATGTTATTAAGGAAGAAGAGCAATCCTTTTTGAGAACCTTAGATCAGGGTTTGATTTTATTGGATTCTATGATCGCTTCCGCGAAAGCGAACTCCAGCAACCAGATTGAGGGCTCCAAGGCTTTCGAATTGTACGATACTTTTGGATTCCCTATCGACTTAACTGCGCTCATCCTTAGAGAAAAAGGAATGCAACTCGATGAAGCTGGGTTTGACAAAGCGATGCAGGAACAAAAAAACCGTTCCCGTGCAGCTAGCGCCACATCTTCAACAGACTGGACAGAGCTGAGAAAAGACGATACCCAAGAATTTGTAGGCTATGACCGCCTAGAGGCTGATGTTTTTATTACTAAATACCGAATGGTAAGCAGTAAGAAAGAAGGCGATATGTATCAGCTGGTATTTAATATGACACCATTTTATGGTGAAAGTGGTGGACAGACGGGAGATAAAGGATATCTAGAAAGTGCTAGTGGCGATACCGTTTATATTATAGACACTAAAAAAGAAAACGGACAAACCGTTCATTTAACTAAGAATCTACCTAAAGATTTGAACGGACCGCATAAAGCAGTCGTCGATCTGCACCAGCGTCAACGCAGTGCTGCCAACCATACGGCCACTCACCTATTGCACCAGGCTTTACGTAAAATATTGGGAACTCACGTAGAGCAAAAAGGTTCCATGGTGCGCAGTGCCTCATTGAGATTTGACTTTTCTCATTTTGCTAAGTTATCTCCAGAGGAAATCACTCAAATAGAACAGTTTGTAAACGCTAGGATTGCTGAGCATTTAGAGCTTGAGGAAAATAGAAGTAATACGTACGAACAAGCCATAAAGGATGGGGCCATAGGCCTATTCGGTGAAAAGTATGGTGATGTGGTACGAACCATTAAGTTTGGGGCAAGTCATGAACTTTGTGGCGGCACCCATGTAAAGAACACGGCGGACATCTGGCATTTTAAAATCAAGAGTGAAGGCGCCGTTGCGGCAGGGATCCGCAGGATTGAGGCCATCACTGGCGATGCCGTCAAGGAATATTTTGAGCAGCAATCAGAAACACTGGAAGAAATCAAAACTGCTTTGAAATCAAGTTCGCAAGATCCGGTTGAATCTGTTAAGAGTTTACAAGAAGAAAATGCAGCCTTGAAAAAAGAAATAGAGCAACTTCTTAAGGATAAAGCTGGAAACTTAAAAGGAGACTTGATAGCAAGCGCCACAGAAGTCAATGGCGTGAATTTTATCTCTACGTCTACAGATTTAGACACCAAGTCTATTAAAGATTTAGCCTTTGAGATTGATCGTGAAATGGATAATTTATTCATGATTTTGGGATCCAACGCCGACGATAAAGCGACACTTACAGTGATCATCAGTAAAAATCTAGTGGACGAAAAACAACTGAACGCAGGCACAATTGTTAGAGAACTAGGCAAGCACATTCAAGGTGGCGGTGGTGGACAGCCACATTTTGCAACTGCCGGAGGTAAGAATCCTCAGGGAATTGCTGCCGCTCTTGAAGCAGCCAAATCCTATTTGTAATACTCCATGCAACAAGATCCTTTTCTAGATAACGAACAAACAGGTGATAGTGAGGAGTTGATTTTCGTCGGTTTCTGGCCTAGAGCACTCGCATTACTATTAGATTCTTTGATTGTAGGCATTCCTATAGCCATAGCAAACATCTATAATTTATTGATTCTTAAGAGTTTTTTGTTTTTTGTATTGATTTCCATGATTTCCATAGCCTATAAACCATTGATGGAGGGTATTTATGGTGCAACTCTAGGGAAAATGAGTATGGGAATGAAAGTAGTTGATTATAATGGTGAGGCCATCAATGCGGCGCAAGCCATATTGCGCAGTGTATTTACTATCGGGCAGTCCTTTTTTACCATTCCCGTATACTGGTTTGTTTTTAACGATCTTGATTTGATGGAACTCACTAATTATTTTGAACTGAGTTTGCAAATGGCAGCTTCCTATCCTATTCTAAATGTGATTTCTGGAGTGAGTACCTTGATCCTTTTCATTGAGACACTAACCCTTTTGATGGATCCACCATATTGGCGCTCATTACATGATAGGATTGCAAAGACGTATGTAATTGAAAAGTAATAAAATAGAAATTATGTTTCAATTACTCAGTAAGCATTGTAGTTCCAAACTTTTAATAAAGGTGAAAAAACTGATTTTTACATTCGCATGTTTGATGATGCTAATATCCTGTGATAATATCAGATCAGTGACTTACACTCAACCCGAACTTTTTGAAGAAAACATTCTGCAACTCTTACCTGGAACTTATACCGCAGTGCGACCAGACGTACCCGTAGCAATGAAGAGTGAAGTGAACTCTCTAATTGAAGAAACCTTTAAGGAACTAGTAGGGGATTGTTACGAACAGACAGTTCAAATTCAAGCACTTGAAATACCTCTTAATGGTTCCCAGCTTTTTACTGCTGATGTTGAGCGAATAAAATTTCAAGCTCCAAACTTGGATTTTCTCATCTATGTAAGTTCTTCCTATAGAGAACCGACAGTTACAGAATTTAGAGATAGTAGAACCTATCGACAACCTAGAGAGCATGTAACAGGTACGCTTTATATCTTTGACCTTAATAGTAACACCTTGCTCTTTAAACAACGACTTATTGGATCTACAGAAGAAGCTTACGATCCTTATGAGGAAGAGGAAGATGATGATGGAATAGTGTTCAAAGCTGAGGGTGAACTATTGACAACCAAAGTGTTGAAAAGACTGCTCAAAGGTATTGCTAGAAATGCGAAGTCCAGCAATTTGAAATGTGATTGAAAATATATAATTGAACCCATGAGTAGCGCAGGCAGTATACAAGCCATGATCACAGCAATGAAAAACAACGCCAGGCGTCGAAAGACTAGCGACAAGTCTCTTGCTGGAATACATGCTGGTGAACTCTACAATTCTGATAAAAGCCAAACACCCAATCACACACCCGAACAAATCGCCGCAGCAAAAGCTGCTTTTAAAATCAAGGCAATCAAGGAAAATCGAAAACGTCGACTAGTTCTAATAGTCACGATTATCGCAGCGCCATTGATAGGATATGTACTCTTTGAGTTGATGACCTACATTATCAATTAGTTTAGAATTCTCCTAACATCCACTCAAGGCTGATTCATTACATTTGGTTATCGCTTTGACCTTATGAAATTCACAACACCAGTTGAAATCTCGCCTTTAGAAAAATCTATCGACTATGATAGTTCTATAGTGCTCTTGGGCAGCTGCTTTTCTCAAAATATAGGAGATCAGCTCTCCTATTTTGGGTTTCAGAATCTTATAAATCCATTTGGAACACTTTTCAATCCACACAGCATGGCAACTTTGATTGAAAAGTCCTTAAAAAATGAATTTACAGCAAAGGATGTACAAGAGCGCTTCAGCTACTTTGCTCACTCTGACATTAGTGGCGCAAATGCAGATGACGTTTTAACTAACCTAAAAGATGCAGGAAGGAAACTAAAACACAGATTGAAAACTGCATCACACCTAATCATCACTCTGGGAACTGCCTGGGTCTATGAACTAAAGGAAAATGGAGAAATAGTCGCTAATTGCCATCAACAACCGCAAAAGCTATTCAATAAACGATTGCTTGAGCTGGAAGAACTAACAGCATCCTTACAAGGAATAGAGAATGTAACAAAATCTGCAAATCCGGATCTTCAAATCATTTATACCTTATCACCTGTACGACATACAAAAGACGGTATGGTAGAAAATACCCGCAGCAAAGCACGCTTGCATGAGGTCATTCTACAACAGTGCGAGCGCTCCAACTCCTATTATTTCCCGGCTTATGAAATTTTGATGGACGAGTTACGAGATTATCGTTTTTATGCTCAAGATATGCTCCATCCTAATGCAACCGCTGTGGATTATGTGTGGTTACGCTTTCGCGAAAGCGTACTTCACCAAAAAACTGCTACCACCCTAAAAGCCGTAGAATCTTACCGAAAACTGGCAGCACACCGCCCCAAAAATACTAAAGCACATCAAGAACAACTGGAAAAAAGTCTTTCCATTTTGAAAGAGCAAAACCCACAGATCCATATCGCATGAAACGAATTAAAAATCTAGTTACTGGCGCCATTATTATGTTGCTTATGGTTCTCATATATAATTTTTTTCATGGTGCCAATGAGGAAAGAGACACGCTGGAAGCTCAAACGTCCTTGATTGAAAAGCAAGTACGCAACGTGAGTAAACTAGTGGTGACTGAGGCTACCTATGCCAAGGTATATACCTATCAGAACACTAAAAGTTATGGCTGGGACTTTTTTGAGAGCAAGAAAACTGCTCTTTTAAGCTCTAATGCTCAAGTAACTGTAGGCTATGATCTAAAGAAAATGCACTTTCAGATTGACGCAGCTCAAAAGACGATTCGCATACTGAACATACCACCACCAGAAATAAATATCAATCCTAGATTGAGTTACTATAACTTAGAAAATGGTCTGGTCAATAAATTTGAAGCGGCGGACTTAAATCGTATGGAACGTCTCATAGCAAAAGACTTGAGAAGCAAGATCGAAAAAAGTGATATTGTAAGTAACGCACAGAACAGGCTGTTCAGTGAGTTGAGTCAGATCTATGTCTTGACCAGTAGCTTTGGGTGGACCTTAGAGTACGACGGCTCGCCACTAACGAGCGACGATGATTGGAAAGCAGTTCTGGACTGATGGTTACATATTTTATAAACCAACAAATCCCCTAAGAAAGTATCTCAAGGGATTCATCATCATTAACCAAAACTAAATCTAATCTCTTTTTAATTGTTGCGGCTGCGGCCTCGATATTCTTTCAACAGCTTTCTACGGAACTCTACCTCAGCCTTTTTCAAGGTCAAGAATCGCTTAGGGCCTATAATCTTGATAAGCTTGCGGTGTCTTGATTCAAAGTTAGATTCGTTCAAATCTGCTTCTATTTCAAACATTCGATCCACATATTCCTGTGCTTGATTGTCAGATATCGCCTCAAAATTACGAGCCATGTCGTACATCAATTTCTTTTTTTCTCTGTATAATTTTTCACGGTCTTTTTTAATGTCCGTATATACAGGCCAAAACTTTTGAGCCTCGTCTACTGTAAGTGACAGTTCTTGAGTTAAAAAAGCAACTTCAAGAGCCTCAATTTTCTCATTTGCAGTCCTGCTATCTTGAGCCAGGGAAAGCCCAGAAATAAGCACTACAATAATTATTAGTATATTTTTCATTCTTCCAACATTTGATTCATGTCCACCTCATCAGCAAGGTAGTTGAGCAATACTTCATTATCAATCGAGCTATTGAAAGCTGTGTCATCTAGAACGTCTGTATCTGTGTACAGAATATCAATAGCGTCTTGATCAGCTGTAAAGTCGGTATCTGCGATATACATTGCGAGCTCATCGCTTTCAATATCCTGCATCGTCAGTACATTACCGTCAAACAAACCATTAATAGTTACCATTGCAATAAAAATTGCAGCAACTGCTAATAAGGGTACTACCCATGATGGTGTCTCCCTATTCATCTGAACCACAGGCTTATCTGCTGTGACTTCTAGCACACGTTGTTCCAACTGCTCAAAATACCCTTGAGGTATGTCAAAAGGCGATGTGATTTCACTATCACTTTGTTTCAGTTTTTCTTCTACAGTGGCAGCGAGAATTCTAGATTCTAGATTCTCAAAATAATCCTTTGGAACAGTAAAAGGAAGCTCTTGGTTTGCCGCCTTTCCATTCATGGTATCGAACATACGATCCATGGCAGTATCAAAATACCCATCTGGTATTTCGAACCCTAGATCTTTATGTGTGTTCTTCTTTTTCATAATTCTATGACTCTTTTATGAGTCAATGGTTTAATCTCTTTTAAGGTACGCTTCTACCTTTTTTGCAGCAATGTGATAGCTTGATTTTACTGCTCCTTCACTTAATTCTAAAATCTCTGCAATATCCTTGAACTTGATCTCATCATAATAGCGCATGTTGAAAATTTCCTTTTGACGGTCTGGCAATTGAGCCAGTGCCTTTTGAAGTTCTAGTTGTATTGCATCGCCGGTAAAATAGACATCAGCCTCCAGTTGATCTACAAGATAATCCTGCATTTGCGCATCGTTAATCTGCAATATTTTAGACTTCCGCTTTAAGAAAGTCATGCTTTCATTATAAGCAATGCGGAACATCCATGTGCTTAACTTGCTTTCTCCTTTAAATTTAGGCAATCCTTTAAAAATCTTAATAAACACATTTTGTAAAACGTCGTCCGTATCCTCATGGTTCAAAAGAATCTTACGTATTTGCCAGTACAATTGTTGCTGATGCTGTTTTACCAATATACGAAAGCCCTTATCTAAAGTGTTAGGGCTGGCAACGAGAGTTAGAATTTCGTTTTCGGATACTTGGCTCATTCGGCTGTTATGACGTACTCAATGTAGAAAGGTTTAATACACATGGCAAGAAATTTGAAGATAATCTGAATTCTTGAAAATACATAGAGTATGTATCTTTACTTAAAATTACAACTATGCAACCTACAGAATATAATCCGTCATCTAATTACCAATCACTGATTGAGGTAACTGACGATACCAGAGCCGCGTTCTATCGTAAAACATACGGTCATGTTGCTCTAGCGACCTTACTTTTTATCATTGTAGAAACGATCTTACTGCGCATTGATCCTTTAGTAGAATTGATGTTGTCTTTAACCCAAGGATGGAAATGGCTTTTAGTTTTAGGAGCTTTTATGTTTGCAACAAACTATGCAGAAAAACTAGCTCATACCACACACGATAAAACCAAGCAATACCTTGCGCTGTTATTATTTGTAGTTGCAGAAGCTATCATTTTTGTGCCATTGCTCTACATCGCTATTTTTTATATGGAAGGTGATTACTTCTCTGTCATCAATCAAGCCGCCATTATGACGCTGGCGTTGTTTACAGGTTTGAGTGCCGTGGTTTTAATTACTAAAAAAGATTTTTCGTTCCTGCGCAGTTTTCTTGCGATAGGTTTTGTGATTGCCGTTGGTGCCATTGTTGCTGGGATGATTTTTGGATTCAATCTAGGGTTAGTGTTTAGTGCTGGAATGATTGTTTTAGCTGCGGGAACTATATTGTATCAAACCTCACAGTTAGTTCACAAATATTCCACAGATCAATATGTAGGTGCTTCCTTAGGTTTATTTGCCTCCTTGATGTTGCTGTTTTGGTACATCTTGAGCATCTTCATGTCTAACGATTAAATTTTTTATTTACATATTGCCACGTGACAACTATGATTGGCTCGCGCCTTATGGTTTTGCCTTTGTAGGTGTCATTTTACTATCAGCGATAGTGCATCTTGTCTTGCGTTGGGCGCAGAACAAGTATGACTTTCTATGGTACCGTCAGGTAATGAGCTTTAGAAAGTTATCGCTTTCGCGAAAGCAAACTCTAGAGACCTTTTCCTTTTATAAAAATCTTGATTCTACCTATCAAAAACAATTTGAACACCGTGTCGCCTGCTTTATAACAGATAAAGTTTTCCGTAGGCGAAGTGGTGCGCAAGTTACTGATGTCCAGAAAGTAACTATAAGTTGTGTAGCAGTGATGCTCACGTTTGGAAGACGCAATTACATGATGGATCAACTGGAAACCATTTTGATTTTTGAAGAACCTTTTACAAGTGCTGCCAACTCTCAAAAGCATAAAGGAGAATACAATCCACGCGCAGCAGTTCTTGCCTTGTCATGGCCTGATGTGCTGAAAGGAATAAAAGATGCAAAAGACAATTTTCATCTAGCGCTTCATGAGTTTACCCACGTGATTCACATTGAAAGTGAGCGAGCACAGCACATAGATGCCATGAGGTATCATAAATACCACCAATTGATTCTTATACGTTTAATGCAGAAGGACTTGCGACGTACTATGGAACGCTCACCATTTTTTCGAGAATATGCCTTTACAAATCAATACGAATTCATGGCTGTATTGACAGAGTACTTTTTCGAATCCTATGAAGAATTGAAAGCTCAATTTCCCCAATTGCACGAATTGATGAGCAAAGCGCTTTTATTTGAAGAGAAATGGATGAGTTAGGCGACTTGCCAATTTGAAGTTATAGGTCTTTGAGGTTGTAAGGCAGCAATGTAATTTAAAACTTCCTGGTGCGAATTCAAAGGACAAAAAGCGTCAGATGAAAACTGAGCTTTCCATTTCTCAAGGCTCGCAAGAGATTGAAGGGAAGCTATTTTGTTCATGAAACTGTCTCTTGGGGTTCCAAGGAAATTTCGTGCTTCGTTATGAATAGTCTGTAAAGAAGTTTTAAGACTACTATATTTTTTAGAATCCAATTCTTTACCACTCTCTAAACTTTTCGTGACATTAATAAATGCTGAAATAGAGTTAGATCGGTTAATCTCAAATTTTAATTCACGAAGAAAATCCTCGATACCGTGGCACAAAGGTTTGTATAAACATTGCTCTGTCTCTTCTAAAGGAAGATTATTTGATTTTTGATGTTGAACGAATTGTTGCGCACCTTTTATTTTCAAAAAAGATAGGTACATAATTAGTCCTAGATCTCGAGCTTGATCAACAGAGATGTCAGCTTGAGCGAGCTGGATCCCAACGGATAATAAAATTTTCATGTTGCTTGTTTATAGTTACCCTATTAACATGTACGCAAATTACTACAAATCAAGGTTCAACTCTATACCACATATGGGGTATTTCTCAGAACTTTAACGGAACCTATCATTAGGTGTTAAAAATTCCCTCAAATATCAAATGATGTTTAAACAAAACGCCGTTTGACTTGAGGGATTTTGTATAACTAGTCCCTAATCAATTTTTTGTAACGGATTCTCTTAGGAGTGACATCACCTAATCGCTTCTTCTTATTCTCTTCATACTCTGTAAAACTTCCCTCATAAGAATAGACTTGTGAATCGCCTTCAAACGCAATGATGTGCGTACACACACGGTCTAAAAACCACCTGTCGTGACTAATAATTACCGCACAACCTGCAAAATTTTCAAGCCCTTCTTCTAAAGCTCTAAGCGTGTTTACATCTAGATCATTTGTAGGCTCATCAAGTAGTAACACATTACCTTCTTCCTTTAAAGTCATGGCTAGGTGTAATCTGTTGCGTTCCCCACCAGATAGTGTGCTTACTTTCTTGTTTTGTTCTGATCCTGAGAAATTAAAGCGGCTCAAGTAGGCTCTTGAATTTACCATCTTACCACCCATCATCACCATATCCTGACCGTCTGCAAAATTTTCCCAAATTGATTTTTCTGGATCGATGTTAGAATGGTCTTGATCTACATAAGCAAGTTTTACTGTTTCCCCCACTTCAAAGGAACCTTTATCCGGCTCTACCTCATCCATGATCATTTTGAAAATGGTAGTTTTACCCGCACCGTTAGGACCTATGATCCCTACAATCCCGTTTTGTGGCAACACAAAATTCAAATCTTCATACAGCAACTTATCACCAAAAGCCTTACTTACTCCAGTGGCTTCGATCACATTTGTTCCTAATCTTGGGCCATTAGGGATGTAAATCTCTAGTTTCTCTTCTTTCCCTTTTTGATCCTCGTTTAACAATTTATCGTAGTTGTTCAAACGTGCTTTTTGCTTGGTTTGACGACCTTTAGCCCCTTGACGTACCCAGTCCAGCTCTCGCTGCAACGTTTTACGACGTTTGGATTCCGTTTTCTCTTCTTTAGCAAGTCGGTCACTCTTTTGTTCCAACCAGCTCGAATAGTTTCCTTTATAAGGAATACCCTCGCCACGATCCAGTTCTAGTATCCATCCTGCTACATTATCAAGGAAATACCTATCATGAGTTACCGCGATAACGGTTCCTTTGTATTGAGCTAAGTGTTGCTCTAACCATAACACAGATTCTGCATCCAAGTGGTTGGTAGGTTCATCCAGTAGCAAAATTTCAGGTTCCTGGAGTAACAAGCGACATAAGGCTACTCTACGCTTCTCTCCACCAGAAAGGTTTTTAATTTCAGCATCACCAGGTGGCGTGCGCAAGGCATCCATGGCGATTTCCAGTTTTGTATCCAGTTCCCAAGCATTCAATGCGTCTATCTTATCTTGCAATTCTGCCTGACGGTTCATCAACTTTTCCATCTTATCAGCGTCAGAATAGACTTCTTCCAGACCAAAATCGTCGTTGATCTTATTGTACTCATCAAGAATGGCCACCGTTTCTGCAACTCCTTCTCTAACGATTTCCATAACCGTTTTAGACTCATCCAGTTCAGGTTCTTGTTCTAAATACCCCACTTTATAACCAGGTAGGAAGTGAATATCCCCTTGATAATTCTTCTCCTTGCCGGCAATAATTTTTAACAAGGTTGATTTACCAGATCCATTCAGACCTAGAATACCAATCTTAGCCCCATAGAAAAAACTCAGGTAAATATTTTTTAGCACTTGTTTTCCAGTACTTTGATAGGTCTTTGAAAGACCTGACATAGAAAAGATTACTTGTTTATCGTCACTCATTGTTTAGCTTTTTTGTCTTTTAATATTCTGGTTAATTCTTCTAGAGATTCTGAGGTGTACCGCTTTCGCGAAAGCTTAATATCTTCCATCTCTTTTACACGTATCAAGAGTCCTTGCTCTTGTAAATGTATTTCTTGGATTTCTGAAAATAGAAAACCCATAGTTTTATTTCCCAACAATTTCATGGTCATGCTTTCACCACCATAAGAAACCGAATTGGCTGAAGTAAACCCCTCCAAACTTAAGGCTGTAAAAGAGGTCACTCCTAGGGCTGCTGCCGTATAGGAAACATAATCTGGTCCTCCCATCCACCAACTCATTAATGCTGCCAGAATGAGGATCGCACCAGCTGCCGTGAGAAAACGGTATTTGGGCGAATTCAAATTACGTATGTTAATGGTACGTTGCACTAAACCCTTCCTTTCAAAGCGTTAAACACCCAAGCGATGGCAAAAAAACCAATACCAACAGATGCAAAACCATAACCTGCAATATCACGATAACGGAAGGCTCCCATTGCAATCAATGCAATACCTATTACAATCATAATTAAAGTTGCCCATCCTAGAACTCCATTTTTATTCATTGCCATAATCTTCTTTCTTTAACCTGCTAAATATAAACTTTGCCTCTTTTTACTTACAAATCCATTTTTAATCCTGCTTGCTCGCTTTTTTAGAACCACGGTACATCTCATACTTGACAAGTCGCGCCTCTAGCTTTCCATTAAATAGTTTGATCCTGCGAGAAGGACGCAAACCTACGTGCTTTAACGCTTCTAGATTTCCTGTAATCATCCAGGCCGTACTGCCGGTATATCTCGATTTCAAGGTGTCTCCTATTTCCTTATAGAACTCCTCCATATTGATTTCCAATCGTTCATCATAAGGCGGGTTGAACATCAAAAAGGATTGAGCGCTTTGATGATCTCTAAAAAAATCACCTTTTTCCACACTTACAAAGTCTTCTAGATTTGCATTCTTCACGTTTTCCAGTGCTTTCTCTACCGTGTAACCATCTGCATCGCGAGCGATGATTTTACCATCAAAGCCTCGTATTTTTTTCAAGCAACTTGCCTGAATATTTTCAAATAGTGCATTATCATAATCGGGCCACTTCTCAAAACCGAATTCAGTACGGTTGATATTGGGAGCGATATTAGCTCCTATCATTGCAGCCTCAATGGCTATGGTCCCACTACCACACATCGGGTCAATAAATTCTGAGCGTTGATCCCAATCGCTCAATAAAATAAGTCCAGCGGCGAGCACCTCATTAATAGGAGCCACATTAGTCTGATCGCGATAACCTCTTTTGTACAAGGGTTCACCACTACTATCCAGGGAAACATCTACGGTTTGATCATTGATGTGTACAGAGATTCGTAAATCTGGTTGTTTTGTATCTACATCTGGACGACGGCCGTATTTCTCTCTCAGTTGGTCCACAATCGCATCCTTTGTTTTTAAAGCGATGTATTGACTGTGATTAAAGTATTGAGAAGAAACTGTGGCGTTCACCGCCAGCGTATCATGCGGCGTCAAATATTTTGACCAGTCCATTTGATAAATCCCGTCGTACAAATCCACCTCATTTCGCGCGCGGAAGCTGTGGATAGGCTTCAAGATACGAATCGCTGTGCGCAGCATCATATTAGCTTTGTACATAAATCCTTGATCACCTTTAAAACTGACCATTCGCACGCCTTTTTCCACGTCCATGGCGCCCAGATTTTTGAGTTCCTGTTCCAGGACTTCTTCTAGGCCAAAAAGGGTTTTGGCGATCATCTTAAAATTTTGCGACATTCTCTAGGGATTTGACCGGCAAAATTAAGGTATTTTTGCCTCCTATGAGCGATAGAAAAGAACCGATCACGTGGTATGCCAGTTGGTTTGACACACCTTATTACCACATTCTCTATAGAGATCGAGATTATAAGGAAGCAGGAGAGTTTATGAAAAGCCTCACATCACATCTAGGGTTACAGCCACAAGCTCAAATCTTAGATCTGGCCTGCGGTCGTGGCCGCCATAGCATTTTCTTGAACAGATTAGGCTATGACGTTACTGGTGTGGACTTGAGTGAGAGTAGTATCGCTTTCGCGAAAGCGAAATTAAACCACATAGAATCTGGAAATCTAGAATTAGGTGAACTAGGTACAGGTCCCGTGGATCTAGATCGTATCAAATTTAAGGTTCACAACATGACGGAACCTTTTCCTGCAAAGTTCGATGCCATTTTCAATTTATTTACCAGCTTCGGATATTTTGATGATCCTGCAGATAATTTAAAGACCATAAAAGCTATTAAAAAAAGTTTGAAGCCAGAGGGCGCGGCTGTGATCGATTTTTTCAACGTGAAAAAGGTAGTAGAACACTTAGTTCCGTATGATGAAAAAACAGAAAAAGGAATCGTGTTCCAGCAAACTAGAAAATTCAAAGACGGCTATATTTTCAAAGACATTGAATTTGTAGACGATAAAAACCGGTATCATTTCACCGAACGTGTCCAGGCCTTGACACTTGCCGATTTTGAAAATTACTTTGCTGCCGCTGGCATGCGATTAGAGAACGTTTACGGCAATTACCAATTGGAGCCTTTTGATGAAGCAAGTTCTGATCGTTTGATTCTGATTATTAAATCCGCAACCTATTAAAATGAATTATTTATTACCATTTATTGCGGTACTCATAGGCTGTCTTGCTGCTTTTTTAGTGAAGGAAGTGTCCCGACAACGCATGAAGTTATTATTGGCATTTTCAGGAGCATTTTTACTGAGTGCCGTTGCGACAGAATTTCTGCCAGAAATTTATGAAACAGGAGATGCGAGGTATGGCATCTATTTAATCGCAGGTGTTTTTGTACAAATCATACTCGAATTTTTCTCTAAAGGAGCGGAGCATGGACACTTGCATGTACATCAAGATGTTGCTAGGTTTCCTTATGCACTTTTTGTTAGTCTATGTATACATGCTTTTCTAGAAGGAATGCCGCTTCAAACGGCAGACGGAATGACCTATGGAGTGGCTATTCATAAAATTCCAATAGCCTTTATTTTTACTGGATTTCTTGTTTCTAATAAAGCTTCGTTGTGGAAAATTCTTTTAGTCATCGGGTTGTTCTCCATCATGTCTCCATTAGGTAGTTTTATTGCCCAACATGCGGAATTCTCTATGGACGCCATGCTACCTATTAAAGCACTAGTTGCTGGAATAGTGCTGCACGTTTCAACTACTTTAATACTGGAGTCCAGCGATGGACATCAATTCAACCTTGCTAAAATGTTAGTCATGCTTGCTGGGGCTTTCTTGGCTTTTTTGCTTTAAGTAGTAAGTATCAGCCACACCATTATCAAATGACTTAGGCTCCCACCTAAAACAAAGAAATGCCAGATTACATGGTTAAAGAACAACCTGTTCCAAGCATAAAATATAATCCCAACGGAAAAGGAAATGCCGCCAGCAATCAGCCAGTTCATTTCAGCTGTGCTAAAAGCGTCTTGCAATGCACCTACGTCAATAATGACCATCCATCCCATCACTAAATACAAGATGCTTGAAAACGCCTCGAATTTTCCTGTGAAAAACAATTTCCAAATGGTACCGAAGAGTACTATGCTCCAAACAGCTGTTAGTATCATCCAGCCGCTGGTCTGTTCTAAGCTTATGAGACAAACTGGTGTGTAGGTTCCCGCAATGGAAAAATAAATGGAAATATGATCCATTTTGCGAAGCGTCCATTTGATTTTTTCTGGCTTGGCATAGTGGTATGAAGTAGATGCCGCATACAAAAACAATTGCGATACACAATAGATAATAATTCCCATTAACGCGTACGGCGCTACGCTTTCAACAGCTTCAGTCAGCAAAAAATAGCTTGCAATAACAAAAACTAGAAATCCGAAGCCATGGGTAATGACATTCCAACGCTCTTCCAGTGCGGTTTGAGCTCTAGGCATTCAATGACTTTTGAATCAGCTCTTTTCTAGCGGTTTCATATTCTGAAACCATATCTTGTACTACTTGCGCTGCAGGAACAATGTCATCTATAAGTCCTGACACTTGACCTATTTCTAATTCTCCTTCATCCATATCGCCTTCAAACATTCCTTTTTTAGCTCGAGCTCTTCCTAGTAATTTAGTAAGGTCCTCTTTAGATGGCGATTGCTTGTAGAGTTCTTGTACTTGATTCCAGAACTTGTTGCGCATCATTCGTACTGGAGCGAGCTCCTTTAATGTAAGATGTGTATCACCTTCACCAGCTTCCACTATAGCTTTTTTGAAGTTCATATGACTGCTGGCCTCTGGAGTACATACAAACCTACTTCCTACTTGTACACCGTCTGCACCTAGGGTAATTGCGGCAAGCATTCCTCTACCTGTGGCAATACCTCCCGCGGCAAGTAGTGGTATATCAATGGCTTTAGCAACTTGAGGAATTAAGGTAAAAGTGGTGGATTCTTCCCTACCATTATGACCACCTGCCTCAAAACCTTCTGCCACTACTGCATCCACACCAGCTTCTTGAGATTTCAACGCAAATTTCACTGAGCTCACCACATGGACCACCTTAATACCTGCAGCTTTTAATTGAGGCGTATAGGTTTTAGGATTTCCTGCACTGGTAAAAACTATGGGAACTTGCTCCTCTATGATAATATCTAAAATCTCATCCAGATCTGAATATAGCAACGGGACATTTACCCCATAAGGTTGGTTTGTTGCTTTTTTAGTTTTTTGAATGTGTTCGCGCAACACATCTGGGTACATCGAACCAGCACCTATCAATCCTAGCCCTCCAGCATTACTAACAGCACTGGCGAGTTTCCAGCCACTTGCCCAGATCATCCCACCTTGTATGATGGGATATTTGATGTTGAAGAGTTGGGTAATTCTATTGGTCATTTATAATGAGATTTTATGTGCCACGGACTGCCCATGACTTCTAAAGAGGTAGAGCCCGCTAGAGAATTGGCTTAAATCCACCGTATCTTCTTGCTCCATTTGTGTTTCAAGTATTAATTGCCCTTGCAAGTTGAAAAGCTGGAAAGGATATTCGCTTTCGCCTGGAGCGGAAAAAATATACAGCACCTTATCCTTTACATAATATTTGAAGTCTGATACTGTCGTTATTTCTTGTTGGGATAAGGTTCTAAATGCATTTCCAAAATTTGGAATACCGTAACCTAATTGGTTGTCTGGGCTTACCGATTGAGTTCCAGTCTGCTGTACCGCTTCAATTAATTCTGCAACAGATAATTGTGGGTAGGCTTGAATTAAACAAGCCATGGCGCCGGCGATAATTGGGCCGCTATAACTGGTGCCACTACCTGATTTAAGCTCGCCAGACTCTTCCACCAGCTGGGTAGCAGATCCTTGTGCTGCGACACTAGGCCGAATGCGACCATCCCTAGTAGGACCTATGCTGGAAAAACTCGATTTACTACTTGAGGGAGTAACTGCTCCAATTGCAAAAACACCAGGAGCATCTGCGGGTGCAGCAATCCATGGATGAAAAGTACTATTGCCAGAATTACCAGCGCTTGTAACGATTAGCATACCTTTTTCTGTCGCAACAGTCGCTCCTCTAGAAATGAAGGAGGAACCATTCATGTCCTCATAGTTCAAGCTTTCGGATGGATTATCAAATCCCAAATAGCCTAAAGAAACATTTACCACATCAACACCCAGGGAATCAGCACGCTCTGCAGCGGCCACCCAGTAGCTCATTTCAACAGGTGTTTCACTAGCATCATCTTCCGTACGGAATAAATAATAACTGGCATCTGGAGCTGTTCCAACGTATTGATCATCGCCATTACTGACTTGGCCTGCCATGATACTCAACACTCGGGCACCATGAAAGTGATCGCCAAAATAGCTGTCATTTCCTGCTACAAAATCATAGCCGCCTAAGATTCGGCTTTCAGTTCTAATTGTGGCAAAAGCACGATTTGTATCCACATTTGGAAACCCACTATCGGTTACTGCTATTATAATTCCGCTTCCTGTATGGCCTTGATTGTGTAACTCATCCAGACCTATCATTTCTATCTGATTTCTAGTATTCCCATAATTTGCAGGCAGTAAAATATCTTCCTGAAATTTGTTGAAACTGCTTGTCGTAGCATTTTTACTAGGGTCAGAATACACCACCTGCTGCACGTAATCTAAAGATTCTAGTTGTTGAAGATTCTCGAACGTCCCTGTAACATGAGCACAATTGAACCACTTAGATTGAGTACGGTAACTTATTCCAGGCTGCCGTTGTATACCAGCAACATACTCTTGATTCACTGGGACATCCCTGTCATCAATGGAAATATTGTGACGCTGTTTCCTTTCTAAAGCACGCTGGGTAAGCATGCTTCCTGGATTTTGAAGATAGGTTGAGGTATTTGCTTTATCCTTAAAATAAACCCATGCATTCAAATCTTGCGCTACTAGGCTGGTAGAAACCAATATCATTATCCCTAGCAGTGCGATTCGTATCATGATTCTAATTTAAGCAATTACACCTGAACCTAAACACTCCTCGTCTTTATACCAAGCTGCAAACTGACCTGGAGAGATCGCACTTTGTGGGTCGTCAAAAACCATATAAAGACCGTCAGCACGTTGATACAGCGTGGCTGGCTCCAATTGTTGACGATAACGTATACGTCCCATCACGGGCATTGTTTCTCCTACCTCTAATTTCAAATCTGTACGAATCCAGTGCACTTCATCGGGTTTAATGAAGAGCCCACGGCGGTATAAGCCGGCATGATCTTTCCCTTGACCTACAAAAATAGTATTGGATTCAACATCTGTCTCGATGATGAACAAAGGCTCTGGAGTTCCCCCCACATTGAGGCCACGGCGCTGGCCACGTGTAAAATAATGAGCGCCTTGATGCTGACCTTTTAAAGTTCCTTCAGACTCTAGATAAGTTCGCTTTCGCGAAAGCGAAAAAACCTCATCCTCCGTACTCAATTCTGACATTCTTGAAACACTCAGGTGAGCTGGAATCTCAATAATATTTCCTGTTTTAGGCTGAAGTTGCTGCTGAAGAAAATCAGGCAATCGCACTTTACCTATGAAACACAATCCTTGACTGTCTTTTTTCCCTGCAGTAATTAGATCTTGAGATGCAGCGACTTCCCGCACTTCAGATTTTTGTAAATGCCCTATGGGAAAAAGGGTTTTGGCTAATTGCTCTTGAGAAACTTGGCACAAAAAATAGCTTTGGTCTTTTCCTGGATCGGCACCTGCGATCAAATGATGAATCGTTTGACCATTTTCAGTAGTGGTTTTCTTTTGACAGTAGTGTCCAGTTGCTACAAAGTCAGCACCTAAATCCAAGGCAATGTCCATAAAGACATCAAATTTGATTTCTCGATTGCACAGGACATCTGGATTAGGAGTACGTCCACGGGCATATTCATCAAACATATAGTTGACAATACGCTCCTTATATTGTTCACTCAAATCTACCGTCTGGAAAGGAATTCCTAGTTTATCTGCTACCAGCATGGCATCATTAGAATCTTCCAGCCAGGGACATTCATCACTAATGGTCACGGTATCATCATGCCAGTTTTTCATGAACAGCCCGATGACTTCATGCCCTTGCTCTTTCAATAGATGCGCAGCTACACTAGAATCTACACCACCAGAAAGTCCTATTACTACTTTTGCCATACTGCAAAAATACGGCAGATCCTGATGATGACATAAAACCACATATTCAATTTAACTATAGGGCAAAGCTGGCTGTCTATAGAGAATTAGCACAGTATTTTTGGTTGTAATTTATACAATAGCGCTAGAATGGTTTCGTTATTTTGCAGGACTAATAATTAAGCCAATCAATGAGGAGTTTCATATTTAAAGTTTTCTTACTAATCGGTTTTATTTCTGTTTTCACAGGTTGTGTGGATGAAGATGACAATAGTAATGTGATCAATGGCCCCACGGCATTGGATTTTCTTGTTGACAGTCCTAATCACTCGATTCTTATTGAAGCTCTCACAAGAACACAACTGGAACAAAATATTGATAATTCTGGCAGTTTTACCTTGTTTGCTCCTACTGACGCAGCGTTTAACGTATTCCTTCAAGCAAATGGTTTTGGCAGTGTGAATGCAATTCCAGAAGATGAATTGCGAACCTTATTATTATACCATCTGCAATCTGAAGTCCGGCTGGTTGATCAATTCAATTCGCAATACTATAAAACCCAAGCCTCCATAGATACAAGTCAAATGGATGCGTTTGTGAGTCTAACCTCAAATGCGCTACAGATAAACAATAGAGCCACGGTAACATTGCCTGATAATAGAGTAAGTAATGGTGTGGTTCACGTTGTAGATCAAGTTCTAGAATTACCTAGTGTGGTCACCTTACTCGCTGCCAATCCTAATTTCTCAAATCTGGTGACAGCATTGAATCAAGAAGGCTTAAGTATCGTTCTGGCTGATAATGCAGATGCGTCTGCCCCATTTACTGTTTTTGCCCCCAGCAATGCGGGATTCACTGCACTGATCGTATTTGACCCTAATGATAATTTGAATAATTTTCAAGATGTCTTGAATCAAAATAACCTAGACGATAAATTACTCTACCACATTTTAGGCAGTCAACGATTGCGACTAGAAGATTTTGAAAGTGGGGTTACTATTAACCCTTTGGGCACAGGAAATTTTGCTATAGACACTACCGCTGGTTTTACTATTCTAGACGGTTCTGGAACGACGACTAACCTTGTAGCCACTAATATTACAGCCTTCAATGGTGTGATTCACCAACTGGATTTTGTACTGAGACAAAACTAAGTATGAACCATCAGGAGCTCTTAGAATTCAAGCAACAGGTGCATCAAGCTTGTATGGCATTAGTACAATCTCAATTGGATACCATCCAGAAAAGTCTTGACGAACTGATGGAAGCCAAATCCAGCGAAACAAAAAGCAGTGCTGGAGATAAATATGAGACTGGAATGGCAATGATTCAAAATCAAGAAGAGTTGTATAAACGCCAGCGGGCAGACGCACGATCTAGACAAAATAAGCTTAAAAGCATCTCCCCAACAACTCAACTAACTAAAGCAGATAAAGGAGCCTTAATACTTTCAAGCCTCGGGAATTTTTACATCTGCATTGGGTTAGGAAAAGTGGTAGTGGAAGGACATGAGGTTTATGTAATTTCTATAGAGTCTCCCCTAGGAAAATCATTAAAAGGAAAACAATGTGGAGAAGAACTTACCTTCAACGGTAAAACAAGTTCTATAGAAAACGTAGTTTAGACAAAACCTTTCTCATGAAGAATCCATTACAAAAAGAATTTGACCAGCTACACACTTATCTAGAGAAAGGAGATATTCAAAATTCAGACATTTCTCAAAAAGGTATTTACTGGCATGTAGATCACTGCCTTCGTATTCTAGAAGGAGTCCCAGAGGCATTACGTACCTCCAAAAAAGAAGAGTTCAATCCTAAGACCAACTTGACAAAACTGGTCATTATGAACTTTAAGTGGATTCCTAGAGGTAAAGGAAAATCGCCAAAACATGTTTTACCTGACGCGGATCATCTTTCTAAAATAGAAATAGAAGAACGAGCAGATCGCGCCTTTCATCAGGTCAATTCTATTGCAAAATTGCCTGCATGGTCTCATTTTAGGCATCCTTTGTTTGGTTCCTTGAACCTTAAGGAAACTGTGAAGTTCTTAAAGATTCACACAAATCATCACTTAAAAATAATGAGGGATATTGTCAAATAGAACAGTTCTAGAAGCCGATTTTTTGCCCTCCTTCTGGATGGAATAAAGCTTTCACATGAGGTTTATTCAGCTCTACAAAGGTAAAAACACCCAATCCTATCCCTAGCATTCCAGTAAAACAATTAATGATTCCAGCTACAAAAATGAAAGTGTAGCTTTTTCTCTCCTTAATACGCTTTGCAGCTATCAAGGTAATTATCGCAAAAACCAAAGAAATAACAGCACCCACAACACCTATCACCACAAAGATCCAAGAGAGGTGCATAGGAAATGGAGTATTCTGACCTTCATGTGAAACCTGGTCCATAAAACCGAACATGAAAGATCCAAACAGTGCATAAACAATAAAGAACAGCACCCCTAAGAAGTTAAAACAAGCTTTGACTATATATAGTGTTCTTAATAAATCAAGATTATGATTCGGTTGGTAGATAGGTTGCATTTGATTCGTTTTGTTTATGAATTTAGCTGTTTTCTTAATGTTAAACCAAACAATTCTTCTCTTTTAAGATAGTGACTGTTAGGATTTCGCTTTCGCGAAAGCGAAATAAACCTTACCTCACTGCTTTCATTAAACTATTTTACCTCAACAAGAGTCCCACTTATAGACTTTAATAGATTCAAATTTCTATGAATTTGATGGAATATCACACTTCGGCATGTTTTTAGAAGAAGTACTTTTGTCCCAAATAAATTAATCGTGAGAATAGACATTATCACTGTACTACCAGAATTAATAGAAAGCCCTTTCCAGGCATCTATTTTGAAGCGGGCAGTTGAAAAAGGGATTGTAGAAGTGCACTTGCACGATTTGAGGAAGTACGGATTGAATAAATACAACCAGATTGATGATTATCAATATGGTGGTGGCGCAGGAATGGTGATGATGATTGAGCCCATTGACAAGATGATTGCAAAGTTGAAAGCTGATCGTGATTATGACGAGGTGATTTATATGACCCCAGATGGGGAAACCTTAAATCAAGGAATTGCCAATCAATTATCCATGAAGGGAAATATCATTATCCTTTGTGGGCATTATAAAGGAGTGGATCAGCGTGTCAGGGATTTGTTAGTCACCAGAGAGATCTCCATAGGCGATTATGTATTGAGTGGTGGAGAGCTGGGAGCTGCGGTATTGTGCGATGCTATCATACGATTGATCCCAGGAGTTATTAGCGATGAGACCAGCGCACTGACAGATAGTTTTCAGGATGGATTGCTAGCACCGCCAGTTTATACAAGACCTGCGGAGTATAAAGGAAGTTCAGTTCCTGAGATTCTTTTAAGTGGGAACCTCCCTAAGATTGACAAGTGGCGTGAAGATCAGGCTTATGCACGTACAAAAAACAGAAGACCAGATCTTTTAACCGACCATTAATACCGATAAATCACATAAATACTGTAATTTTGCAGTGAACTAGACACTTATGAAAATACTTTTACTCTCTTTACTTTTAGGTGTTTATGCATTTCCTGTAGATGCCTTACCACTTTTGGATAGAAATCCGAAGATGACTCTAGTTTCCCAGAAGCCAGAAAAGATGACCTTACTCGCTAATCCTATTAAGGATGGTGTGTTAAAACTGTCTTTTACTAACGTGCAAAGCGAGAACATCAACGTGGTGGTGATCAATTCCATAGGGAAGAAAGTCTATACGGCAGAGCGTAGTTTGAATAAACAAACTCAAATTTTTGATATTTCCAGTCTTGCTTCTGGCATTTACTTTTTGCGTGTAAATACAGACCGTTCCAACTTTGTCAAGAAGTTGATTATCCAATAAACATTCAAATCCATATTAAATTTTGCAGGAATAGATATTAATCCTATTTTTGCAGCTCGTAAAAATCAACCTCTGACGATACTCGTGAATGTTGTTTGTTTACCTAACACATAATCTATTAAGATGACTGATTTAGTAAAATTTGTTCAGGACGAGTTTATCGAGAAGAAAGACTTTCCAAAATTTGGCGCTGGTGACACAATCACAGTGTACTATGAAATTAAAGAAGGTGAAAAGAGCCGTACACAGTTCTTCCGTGGTGTAGTACTACAGGTAAGAGGTTCTGGTGCTACAAAAACCTTTACTATTCGCAAGATGAGTGGTAATGTAGGTGTAGAGCGTATCTTCCCTTTCAACCTTCCAGCGATCCAGAAGATCGAAATGAACAAAGCAGGTAGTGTACGTAGAAAACGTATCTTCTACTTTAGAGAACTTACTGGTAAGAAAGCTCGTATCAAAGAAGCTCGTAGAAAATAAACTACGCTTATCTATTAAAAAACAACCGTTTTGGACTTCCAAGACGGTTTTTTTACGTTGTAAAATGGATGAGAAGTTCGCTTTCGCGAAAGCGTAAGTCCTTCAGAATACAACAACCCTTAAAATAGTAGTGTATTTACAGAGTCAAAGTGCTAAGCCTAAGCAAAAATGCCCATAATTACCCTATCAACCCATTATATTTGTAAGCCGTGGCTTTTTTAAAGTCACATGAGTAAATACCTAACAAAAACTTTTATACATGTCAACCCAACAACCTAAGATCATATATACTAAAACCGATGAGGCGCCAGCATTAGCAACCGCTGCCTTTCTTCCTATCGTGAAGAAGTTCATAGAGCCTGCCGGGATAGATATTGAAACTAAGGATATATCCCTTGCGGCAAGAATTCTTGCTGTATTCCCTGATCGCTTAGGCGATAAAAAAGTACCAGATGCATTAGCAGAGCTAGGTCAACTAGTAACTAAAGAAGAGGCTAATGTGATCAAATTGCCCAACATTAGTGCATCCGTCCCACAACTGAACGATGCTATTAAGGAACTAAGAGAGAAGGGCTACGACTTACCCTTCTACCCTGAAGATCCACAGACTGATGAGGATAAGGAAGTGAAGAAGCGCTATGATAGTGTGAAAGGTAGCGCAGTGAATCCAGTGCTACGTGAAGGAAACTCTGACCGTCGCGCCCCTAAACCAGTGAAGCAATACGCTAAGAACAATCCGCACAGTATCGGTGCTTGGAGCAAAGACTCTAAGTCACATGTATCTACTATGGATCATGGGGATTTCATGCACAATGAGAAAAGTATCACTGTTGAAAAACCAACCACAGTAAAAATTCAGTTAGTTGATACCGATAAAAACACTCACATTCTCAAAGAAAATCTAGCTCTGAAAGCTGGAGAAATCATTGACGCTACATACATGAGTAAAGAGGCTTTACTAGAATTTCTAGAAGAGCAAATGGTAGATGCTCGTGAGAAAGACGTGTTGTTTTCATTACATATGAAAGCAACCATGATGAAGGTTTCTGACCCTATCATTTTTGGTCATGCCGTACGTACGTTCTTCAAACCTGTTTTTGATGCGTATAGTGCAGACTTTGATAAAATTGGTGTGGATGTCAACAATGGTTTCGGTGACTTGTTAAGCAAGTTACATGAGTTACCAGAAGAGAAAAAAGATGCGGTACAAGATGCCTTGCGTCGTGTTATGGAATACCGCCCAGATCTTGCCATGGTAAATTCAGACAACGGAATTACCAATCTGCACGTGCCAAGTGACGTCATTATTGATGCTTCCATGCCAGCAATGATTAGAAATTCTGGCCAAATGTGGAATAAAGACGGTAAATCTCAAGATACAAAAGCCGTAATTCCAGATAGTTCTTATGCAGGAATTTATGATGCAACTATAGAGTTCTGTAAAGAAAATGGCGCGTTTGATCCTCGTACTATGGGAACTGTGCCTAACGTAGGTTTGATGGCTCAAAAAGCGGAAGAATATGGATCGCATGACAAAACATTTGAACTTCCTAAGGCAGGAAAAGTTCAAGTTGTTGATGCAGATGGAAATGTACTAATGGAGCACAGCGTTGAGGCTGGTGACATTTGGAGAGCTTGTCAAACCAAGGATGCACCAATCCAAGATTGGGTAAAACTGGCTGTATCTAGAGCTAAGGCCACGGGAGATCCTGCGATTTTCTGGTTGGACAAGAACCGCGCTCATGATGCAGAGATTATCAAAAAAGTAAATACCTACCTTAAAGGTCACGATACTGAAGGACTGGATATCACTATAGCTTCTCCAGTAGAAGCAACAGAACGAACTCTACGCCGAATGAAAGATGGTAAGGATACCATTTCTGTTACTGGTAATGTTTTAAGAGATTATAATACAGACCTCTTCCCTATTCTAGAAGTAGGAACTAGTGCTAAAATGCTCTCCATCGTTCCATTAATGAATGGTGGTGGTTTGTTTGAAACGGGTGCCGGTGGATCTGCCCCTAAGCACGTACAGCAATTTGAAAAAGAAAACCATTTGAGATGGGATTCTTTAGGAGAGTTCCTAGCCCTTGCTGTTTCTTTAGAGCATACCGCAGAGAAATACAACAATCCTAAAGCTCAGATCATTGCTGATTCTCTAGATAAGGCTACAGAGAAGTTCCTTACTAACAAAAAATCACCTTCCCGTAAGGTGAATGAATTGGATAACCGTGGGTCTCAATTCTATCTAGCTTTATATTGGGCACAAGAATTGGCTAACCAGACAAAAGATGAGGAATTAGCTAATCATTTCTCAAAACTGGCTAAGGATCTATCCGATAACGAGGATAAGATCACACAAGAGCTGATTGAGGCACAAGGAAAATCAATGGACATAGGTGGCTATTACTTACCAGATCCTGCTAAAGAAAAGGCAGCGATGCGGCCTAGTAAAACCCTTAATGCGATTATAGGCTAAGTCAAACGCTTATCCTAGATTGAATCCCGATCCCGTTATAACGAGATCGGGATTTTTTGTTTAGACCATTAACTTGAGCTCACAATACTCATGTCCCTTGGAGTTAGCAAGTTTATACGGCCAGTACGGCATGGCTCAGTTGAATATGATTTATTCTAAATATCTGAAGGCCTATCATAGCGATCCTTCCATTACTGATTAAACTCATGAGGGATGAGTATTCATCATACGGATGATCGAATAAAAAAAGACCGCTAATAATAGCGGCCTTTAAACAATAATCTTAGGGGAATTTATTTAGCTCTACTAGGATACCACTCTAATAAGGTGACTTCAATATCAGGATTTTCACTATTGACCAGAGATTTGAACTTTTCTATATCAGAGAATTTATCCTGACCTCTATAGTGGTAAGGAACCACCTCTTTAGGTGCAAATTCTAATACAGCATCAGCTGCTTGTTCCACGTCCATCGTATAGGGTAAATTCATGCACACAAAGGCTTTGTCTATATTCTGTAAATTTCTCATCTCAGGAATTCCCTCGGTATCTCCTGATATGTATATACGGTATCCATCTTTTTCCAGTACATATCCATTACCACGTCCTTTTGGATGTTTGTCTAGGCGACCTTCTGTAATATTATACATAGGGATAGCAGTAATTCTTAGACCATTGCGAGTCGCTGCTTCACCATTATTTACAATAACAGTTGGTCTTAATTTGGCATCTAATTTATCTGCGACTGCTTGAGGAACAAAAAGAAAATTACTCTCATTTTTAACAGCTGCTATAGTTTCTGGATTCATGTGATCGCCATGAATATCTGTCACTAAGATTACCTCAGCATCTGGCATGTTTTCAAAAACAGCGGCACCGCCAACAGGGTCAACATAGATAATTTGATCATTCCAATTCATTACAAATGTGGCATGTGAAATAGGCCGTATCTGGATGTCTGGTATCACATTAGCATTATCCGCTTCTTCATTTATCATTTCTTCCTCACTAGTTTCTGTTTGATCAACAGTAGTTTCGGCCTCTTTACAGGATAGAGCGGTAATGGTCAATAAACAAATCCAAAGTAGGTTTTTCATAATTAAAGTTTTGACAAAGGTACTTTTGAAGTACCCAGACCCCTGTTAATGAAAACAGAAAATGAGCTGAAAGAAGGTTCACGCATAGCCGTTTAGAATAATATTGGGCAGTACTTTTTCTTACTTCTACTATTCTCACAAAATGCCCTAGCTTTGTGTCAGATTCATTTTTTATGAAAAAGAAGAAAAACCAAAATTACAGCTGTGTACATGCTGGCGAATTAAAGGATACAGTATACGGTGGCGCTACCGCGCCTATTTACACCTCTACCACATATGACTATCGCGGTCCGGGCACTAATTTGTATCCGCGATATTTCAACACTCCTAATCAAGTAGCTCTAGCCCAAAAAATGGCGGTACTTGAAAATACAGAGTCTGCCATGATTTTTGGTAGTGGAATGGCAGCGATCAGTGCTGTATTTATGGCTTTTCTCAAGAATGGAGATCACATTATCATGCAACGTGCTATCTATGGCGGGACCTCACATTTCGCTGCGGCCGAATTTGATCGTGTAGGCATAACTTATACGATGTTAGAGCATATAAACGAGGATACATTGCAAGAGAGCCTTCAGGAGAATACCAGAATGGTGTACATCGAGACTCCTAGCAATCCACTATTAGAAGTGACAGATATTGAAATGGTTTCCGCTTTCGCGAAAGCGAACTCCTTAATCACCGCTATCGATAACACCTTTGCCTCACCTATCAACCAGAATCCTGCAGATTTTGGCATCGATTTGATCATTCATAGCGCTACCAAATATTTAGGTGGTCACAGCGATATTTGCGCAGGAACGGTAAGCGGTTCACAGAAACATATGGAAACGTTGTGGAATACGGCCAAAAATTATGGGGGCAGTTTAAGTGATGTTACAGTACACCTATTAGAGCGCAGTATTAAAACCTTAGGATTAAGAGTAAAGCAGCAATCTAAAACAGCGTTGAAGTTAGCGACTTTTCTAGAACGACACCCAGATCTTGAAAAAGTAAATTATCCGGGTCTAAAAACTCATCCACAATATAAAATTGCCAAAAAACAGATGTACGGCTTTGGCGGCATGATGTCTTTTGAGCTAAAAGAGCATGTCGATCACAATGACTTTCTAGAAGAATTAAAAGTGATCAAACCAGCTTTGAGTCTTGCGGGAGTAGAATCTACCATTCTTTCACCAGCTCAAACTTCTCACAGCTTACTGACACCAGAAGAACGAGCTGAGCAAGGTATCACCGATCGCTTACTGCGATTCTCCGTCGGGATTGAAGAGTTGAATATCTTGATTGACGATATTGAGCAGGCGATTGAAAAGAGCCGTAAACGATAAATAGAGTACATGAAATTAGATATACTAGCGATAGGTGCCCATCCTGATGATATTGAGTTAAGCTGTGCAGGTGTGCTGGCTAAGGAACATGCCGCAGGAAAAAAAATTGGTATCCTAGACCTAACTCGTGGAGAATTAGGGACTCGCGGTACACCTGAGATAAGGGATCTTGAAGCTAGTGATGCTGGTAAAATCCTAGGCGCTCAGGTGCGAGAAAACCTAGGCTTTGCTGATGGTTTTTTTCTTAACGATAGGGAGCATCAATTAAAGATTATAGAGGTCATCCGCAAATACCGCCCAGAAATTGTTTTTTGTAACGCCGTTAAAGACCGGCATCCAGATCATGGGCGTGGCTCTAGTGTTGCTAGCATAAGCTGTTTTCTTTCTGGACTACGCAAAATAGAGACCTCCTTTAAGGGTGAACCACAAGAGGCGTGGAGACCTAAACATGTCTATCATTACATTCAATGGCAAGACATGGATCCAGATATCGTAGTAGACATCAGCGGGTTTATCGATAAAAAGATTGATTCCGTAAAAGCTTACAACTCTCAATTCTTTGATCCTAATAATAAGGAGCCTTCGACGCCTATTAGTAGCAACAACTTTTTTGAATCTATTCGATACCGAGCAGCAAACCTAGGAAGACTCATAGGAACAGATCACGCAGAGGGCTTTATGACAGAGCGTTATCCAGCTGTAGAAAGTATATTTGATTTGATATAAATTCTGTCAAAAAAATATTTGAGATTTTAAGAAATACATTAAATTTGCATCCGCTTAACGGCGAGTGGTTGAACTCTTGAGACCCACTTTAAAAAAACTCACATTGATATGGTGGTTGTAGCTCAGTTGGTTAGAGCGCTGGTTTGTGGTGCCGGAAGTCGCGGGTTCGAGTCCCGTCTTCCACCCTAAAAGGTCTTAGAGAAATCTAGGGCCTTTTTTAATTTAGGAACTTGACGAAACTGGGGTCTAAGGGACGAGAAGTTTATGCCGCTGTAGAGCGGTAAGTCCCGTCTTCCACCCTAAAAGGTCTTAGAGAAATCTAGGGCCTTTTTTAATTTAGCAAGGTTTCTTTCCAGTAATCCTCTATAAGCTTCTTCAGTATTTTAAGTCGTTGAACATATACGTATAGGTATATCAGCAGAAATTTTTTTTAACCTATTTATATCTTTTTACTTCTGAAGCTTTCAACAAATTATTTGATCACGTGATTCTGACCAATTTGTTTAAACAAAATAATTTATTTGACGTTTCTCTACGAAAACGTTGTAGTAAGGCAAAAAAATAGGGTTGTTTTATTCGCAAAAAAGAGAACAATTGATAATTATCTAGACGAACGTCACTTGAAAAATCAAACTTATTCACATTTCTCTTCTAATAATAAAATCCTATAGGCAGTAGGATCAAGCTATTTTTTTAACATTTTAACCAGCGTATTATTCTCAAATAGTTAAATTTTAACTAAATCATATTTGCAAACCTTGAAAGAATCCTCCTAGTTTTAGCCATCTCGAGATCAAGAATAAATCATAACACAAATCATTAAAAACCCCAAAATGAATACACAATTTATCAAAAATTCCTTTTTAGGATTATCTGCCTGCGCACTTCTATTTACTTCTTGTCAAAAAGAGGAAAGCTTTGAAGAGGTAGATCAAAAATCTGATCTTGCCCGAGCACAGGAGTATGCGCAAAAGATCGGTTACAACCCTGATCATATTACCATTGATGACTTCCAGTTTCCTGATGGAACTAGTGAAGAAAGAATATACATTGAAGATGACATTGCTCTTACAGCTGCTGATTTTTATGCGCTAGAAGACATGAACTCTATGGCTAAGCAATATAGAACTACAAATTTGGTTACTGGTACTAACCGTACCATTGATATCATTGGATATACCGGTGGTGGTGGTCAAGGATTGACTAGCACTCAGCAAACTGCATTGCAATGGGCAGTGGCAAACTACAACCGCTTGAGTGGTGTGAGTTTGAACTTCCGTTTGACGTTTGGAACTAGCTACCAAGACAAAGACATGGTGATCTACCGCAACCCTAGCAACACTGGTGCTGGTGGATCTGCAGGATTCCCTTCTAACGGGCGTGCTAACAAGTTTGTACAATTGTATGCAGGAATGGATGCTTATGACACTAATGTAAACGAGCACGTGATCACTCACGAGATAGGACACTCTATCGGTTTCCGTCACACTGACTTTTTCTCACGCGCATCTTGTGGTCAAAACACAAATGAAGGTGATGGTGGTGTAGGTGCTATAAGAGTTGCAGGAACTCCTAGCGGTTATGATGCGACATCAGTAATGTTAGCTTGTTTCGCTGCTAACGAGGATGGTGAATTTGGAAACAACGACATCATTGCGTTACAAGCGATGTACTAGACCTTTTAATCTGAAATTTAAAAGCTCCCATCTGCAGATGGGAGCTTTTTTTAAGACCTAAAATCAATAGTGAAGAACTGCATAAGTATCAATACCATCTAAAGCCGCTCTCCCATTGAGAAAATCCAGTTCAATTAAAAAGCTAGCTCCTATGATGGAACCTCCAGCCTTCTTTATTAATCGCGCCGTCGCAGCAGCGGTGCCTCCGGTAGCGAGAACATCGTCATGAATCAAGACAGTTGCGCCATCGGGAATAGCAGATAGTTGCATTTCAATGGCATCCGTACCATATTCTAGCTGATATTCTTGCGTCACCAGACTTCCTGGTAGTTTATTTGGTTTACGCACCATCACAAAACCAGCGTCCAAAACGTCTGCCAGCAATGATCCAAATAAAAAGCCTCTAGCCTCCATTCCCACAACATAGTCGACTTGCTGATTCATAAATGGTTTTGCTAGTAGTTTAGTGGCAGCATTTCTCGCTTTCGCGGAAGCGAGCAAAGGTGCAATATCCTTAAATACGATTCCTTCTTTTGGAAAGTCAGGAATATCATGTACGTGTGATTTTAAATTTTCTATATCCATTGCAGAAAGATATAAAAGGCCGTAGTTTGAGGCTCTATTTAAATTATAAATTATGAAATTTTGGATTCCTGTTATATTATTCTTCGGAATTGCAAGCGCTCAACAAAGTTCTGATTCTAAAATCGAACAAGTGACTGTTTACCTTTCAAATGCAAGGGTGACTCGCAACGCAAGTATTCAACTTAATCCAGGTTCAAACGAAATACAAATAAACAAGCTATCGCCAGATATAGATGAAAGCAGTATTCAAATTTCTGATCTTGATGGATTGAAGTTATTAGGGCTTTCTTACGAGGTGTATGCTGCAGAAGAAAAGGCAAAGAGCAACCATTTTGAGAAGATTCAGACTCGACTTGATTCAATAACTCAAGCACTAGAAAGTATAGGTGCAAAACATCAAGGATTAGAAGAAGAAGAATTGATCCTCAAATCAAACCGTAGTTTAAATAGTAAAGACACTGGTCTGTCACTGGCTCAAGTGAAAAGCTTCGGTAGTTACTACAACGAACGTACAGAGCAAATCTCACTGGCCAAATCTAAACTAACTACGACCCAAAACGATCTCAATCAATTATTTCGTGTGCTTAAGGCTGATCAAAGTAAGTTGGATCCTGTTTCTAATAAAGCTCAAGGAACAATAAATTTAAAGTTAGTAAGCACTGCTAAGAAGAAAGCTAAAATCACCCTAGTATATAACGTGTCTAATGCTGGGTGGGTGCCTACTTATGACATTAATGCTATGGGTAAGACTGATGATATTACACTTAATTTCAAAGGGCAGATTTATCAACAGACAGGTGCCGACTGGAGTAATGTAAGATTAAAATTATCCACAGGAGATCCCAATGTAGATAACACAAAGCCAAATCTGGAAGAAAAAAGACTCCGCTTTATCAATAATTATTATACAGGAAATGCTTCCCGCAGAAGCAATAAGAAGTACAACCCCACTGTGAATACAGTGCGAGGTAAAGTCATTGACCCTAATGGAGATCCTATTCTAGGTGCAGTGGTAATGGTTCCTGGTACTTCCAATGCTACCACTACAGATTTTGATGGGAATTATGTAATTGATGTGGAATCGGGTAAACTTTTAAATTATTCCTTCTCAGGATACGAATCAGTAACTGAGCCTGTATACGCTTCCACTATGAATCAAAAATTAAACACGAGTTTAGAAGCCGTAATTGTGACAAGTTATCGCACTTCGACAAAAGAAAAATCGAATATAGCAGCCAGTACAGTAACAACAAATGAAATTCAAAGTGTAGAGGATAATATTGCCTCCCGCAATTTTGAATTGAGCGAGAATTATACCATCCTATCTAGCGACGGAACTACAGATGTCAACATATTTAGTAATAAAATTGAAGCTACCTATGAATATTATACCGCACCGGTAATTAACGAGAATGTATTTTTAACCGCTATCCTAAAGAACTATGAAAATCTAAATCTGATCCCTGGAGAAGCTAATATATACTTTGAAGATGCCTACACTGGAAAGATTTACCTTGATACAGACACTACGGAAGAGAACCTGACTATAGGTTTAGGTGTCGACCCGCAAATCACGGTCAAAAGAGAAGAAATTAAGAACTTTGAAAGTTCTAGTTTTTTAGGTTCCAATCGTATAACTGAAAAGCGATATGAAATCACGATTAAGAATAACCGGAGCAATGCCACTCAAATCAAAATACAAGACCGCATTCCAGTTAGTAGCAACAATGACATAAAAGTAGATCAAGTAGAAATTGGCAACGCTACCTTGAGCGACAAGGAAAATTTATTGACTTGGATTATCGATTTAAATAGTGGACAACAGGAAAAACGAACCTTTAGTTACCGAGTAAAATTTCCAAAAGACAAAAGAATTAATCTTAAGTAATTAAAGATTTGCCTTTTTTCAAAATAGAGTTATATTTGCACCCGCTAAAAGAGCAATTCTTTATAGCTTTTAGGCCTCGTGGCGCAACTGAATAGCGCACTTGATTACGGCTCAAGAGGTTACAGGTTTGAATCCTGTCGAGGTCACAAGAAACCGCTATTATCCCAGTGATATAGCGGTTTTCTTATTATAGGGCATTATTTAGGGTAACTTCACGCTTTTTATGCCCTATTCTATCCTGATTTTTCAAAAACTAAAATTTTCCTCAATTCCAACTACTGTCAGACCACGAGAAATGTTTGATGTTGAGATTAAAGTTTGAAGTCCGCTTTCGCGAAAGCGAACTTCTAAGGGAAGGTATCAACGTCAGGGAACCTGGCATAAAGTTGAAGAATTCAAATCCTATATTTCCTGTGAAAAGCTCGTTTTTGAGTGAAAATCTTAAAGTTCGCCGCTCAAAACGTTAATCACTAGACCAAAACCTAATTAATTTATGACTTTTACACCTTTAAGTTGAAATTATATCTATGATTTATAAATACCATTCGTTTCAAAAGCACTATTCTCAGTACAGCCTTATTATAATTATTGGATTGCTATACCTATCATCAGGAATGATCCAGGCACAAGAAAATAAAGATATTTCTAAAACTATTTACATCACTGGGAATATAGGAGATCAAAAACAAAGCAAATCAGACGAAATCTTAAAAGCGATCGTCAAACAAAGCCAGTCTGATCCAAATGCCGTTTTTTTATCTACTGGAAATAATACCAGTAAGGCTGGTTATCCTAAGAATAAGGAAGCTCGTAAGAAAGAAGAGCAAAACTTAACCCAGCAATTGTTGAACCCTCTTAAAGAATTTAATGGTCAAATCATTCTGATTCCTGGTAAGAACGAATGGAATAGCGATGGACAAAAAAATATCGATGATCTAGAATCCTTCCTACAAGATAACAGCAAGGCTAAGTTTTGGCCTAATGACGGTTGTCCTATTGAGCGTGAAACCTTGAGTGATGAAGTGGAACTGGTCATGATCGATTCTCAATGGTATTTAGAAGATTGGGATGAACACCCATATATGAACAGCAAATGTGAGATTAAAACTAGAGAACAGTTTTTTTCTCAGTTTAAGGATGAACTAAAAGATGAACAGAATAAAACAGTAATTGTGGCTATTCATCATCCTATACTAAGTGCTAACAGACGTGGCTTTTTTGCAAGAATGGGCGGTTTTTCTAATCAAGCATATTTCAATAATCAGATGCAGTATCTGGTAGGCCGCTTGGAAACTATTGCTAGCCAATTTGAAGATGTTGTTTTCGTTTCTGGAAATAATAAAAATTTACAGTTTATAGTGGACGATGGTATTCCACAGGTTATTAGTGGCGCCACTACAACAACTGAAAAGACCAGAGATAATTCTGAGAAAGTTAAATATGCCAGTGATGATAACGGATTTGCTAAGCTTAGCGTTTTTAAAGATGGTAGTTCTCAAATAGAAATTTTCAAAGTAGAAAATGGCTCTACTCAACTAGTACACACTTCCAACATCCAACTGAAAAAAGGAAGCTTAGAAGATTTTGATTACCATACGCCTGATGAATTTGGAGCCACTTATGAAGCCTCTATTTATACGGAAGAAGAAACCGACAAAACGGGTTTTGGCAAATGGTTTTGGGGAGATCATTATAGAGAAGTTTACTCGAAGGAAATTACCGCACCTATATTGTTCCTAGAAAGCTTGCCTAATAATGTGCGAGCAATCACAGAAGGTGGTGGAAATCAGAGTAGAAGTTTACGATTAATTGACGACAATGAAAATGAATTTACCGTTCGTGAGTTGCGCAAAAGCGCCGTACGCTTTTTACAGTCTTCCATTGATGATCATTATGTAATGGATTACATGAAAAACACGGTTGCAGAAGATATTGTCCAAGATTATTACACCACTGCTCATCCATATGCACAGTTTGCCGTGAATGAGTTGATGACTGCAATTGATTTGTATCATGCAAACCCTAGGATTGTTTATTTACCTAAACAAGAACGACTAGGAAGGTTTAATGCCTCTTATGGGGACAAACTCTATATGTATGAAGAACATGTAGGAGATGAAAATAAGGAGTTTGAAACTTTTGGAAATCCTGATGATATCATCAGCACGAGCGATCTATTCATAGAGCTGAGAGAAGATAAAGATGCAAAAATTGACGAGCCAGAGTACATAAAAGCAAGATTGTTTGATATGCTGATAGGCGATTGGGATCGTCATCAGGATCAGTGGCGATGGGCATTGGAAGAACAAGAAGATGGAACTGAGCTTTATTCTCCTATTCCTAGAGACCGCGACCAGGCGTTTCCTAAGTACGATGGAGTGTTTCCAGCAATTTTAAAATTAGGAGCTCCCCTTGCCCGTAATATGCAGACCTATGCACCAGAAATTCAAAACATCAAAACCTTCAATAATGCAGGGTTTTATTTGGACAAGAGCTTTATAAGTTCTGCTACTTGGGAAGATTGGAAAGCTCAAGCAGAGTTTATTCAAAATAATCTGAGTGATGAAGTGATTGATAATGCATTCGCTCAATTATTACCTGATACGATTGATGAGGATACAGACAAGATCAAGGAGATCTTGAAACAGCGTCGAGCGAATTTGGTCAACATTGCGAGAGACTACTATGAGTATTTTAAAAAATATGAAATTGTTATAGCCAATTCCAAAGACAACACTATTGATGTTGTAAGATCGAAAAATGGAGTGACACAAGTAACCATCAAAGACGATGATAAAGTTATTCTTAACAACACATACTCCAAGGACTTAACCAAAGAATTGTGGATTTATGGTCTTGATGGAGATGATACTATCAATGTAAGCGGCGAAGGAAATAATTATATCGACCTTAAGATATTTGGAGGTGAGGAGAATGACATTTATACCATTGATAATAGAAGAGCCGTTCGAGTTTATGACTATGCTTCTAAGAAAAATACCTTCAATACTCCAGTAAGCAAAACATTGACCGACTCCTACGACATCAACAACTATGATCCACGCAAGCGCGTGTATTCCACAAATGTTTTATTGCCTAGCGTAGGCTTTGATCCTGATGCAGGTTTTAAAGCTGGATTGACTGATACGTATACTTCTTACAAATTACTGCGTAACCCATTTACTTCGCAACATACCTTTTCCGCTAACTATTATGCGGCGACACAAGGGTTTGAATTAAAGTATTATGGAGAGTTTGCACACTTCTTTTACAATTGGAATCTAGGTATAGATGCGCGTTACACGACTGACAATTATGCTACCAACTTCTTCGGTATAGGGAATGAAACTTTCTATGATGAGGATGCCGTAACTTTGGATTTCAATAGAACTAAAATCCAGCAATGGCATATTGAACCTTCTTTACAGTACAAGAAATATCCTGATTTTACGGCTCATATTTCTGGACGACTAGAATCGAATGAAGTAGACGATCAAGAAAATGGATTTGCTCAGCAGTTCTTTTCTGCCTCTGATAACGTGTTTGAACGCCAATTGTATGCAGGTGGTGAAGTGGGGCTTAATTACAACAACAAGCAAGGGTTGGTAAGCTATCCACGTCGTGGTATGGAACTAGAGCTAATTGCTGGATACAAACGCAATATTGAATCTGGGTTTAACAATGAGTTTTCCTATGTTCAACCCACTGTTTCTTTTATATACCCTATCCATGAAAGTGGAGCAGCTACCCTAGCTACTAAAGCACAGGCTAATTTTATCATAGGAAACACTTACGAATTTTATCATGCAGCGACTGTGGGTGGAAACAACAGCTTGAGAGGGTATCGTAATGATAGGTTCCTAGGGCAAACTTCCTATTTCCAAAGTACTGATCTAAGAGTAGGTATTACCAAGTTTCGCACCGCATATGTTCCTATTCGCGTGGGGGTTACCGCAGGCTTTGATTACGGTCGCGTATGGGATGATGGTATGGATTCTAATGAGTGGCACAACAGTTATGGTGGATCTGTATTTATCAACGGGTTTCAAGCCATAACCGCCAATGTCGGGTATTACGTGAGCGATGAAGACAGCCGTATCATATTTACAGCAGGATTCCGCTTTTAATTATTTTTATAAACACTAAACTCAAAAGGTTGAATTTAAAGATTCAGCCTTTTTTGTTGCTTCCTTTTTAGGTTTTTGAAAGATTACATACTAAACAACTTTAGCAGAATTCAAGTTTTTATTGATCCTCGATCGGTACTTCGTTTGAAACTAAGTACACTAAAAAATGAGATTCTATTTGCGTTAAATTATAGCCAAGCTAGATTCAAAATGCTTTCACATCAATGTACATTTATGATGCTAATTTAAACGTCACATATCATGGCACAACAGCAAAAAAAGCAGGCACAACCTGCTAAAGCACAGTCCAAGCCACAGCCTAAAGCTGCTGCTAAAACTGCAAAGCAAGCTCCTAAGAAGTAGCCTGTTTTTCATCGCATCCCGATTGCGATTTCATGTAGAACACTAAAAAGAAACCACGCTTGACGGCGTGGTTTTATCTTTTAAACAATCTGGATATATTCGCTGGTAGCTACTTTCGTTATGAAGGCTCGTTAATTACCTGGTTACAGATTACTTTTCTGTAAAAGCAACCGCAGAATTCTTTGCATTAAGATTTTTACAGCAACAACTTTAATTTGATGTTGAAGTATTATTTGAAGTAGATTGATCAAAATTTCGCTTTCGTACCGTGTCGAGCACGGCATAAACTTCCTGTTCAGATCGCTTTCGCGAAAGCGAACATAACCACTACCTTTCAGCTATTTTGAAGCAATTTATTCACTTCTTGTATTTAATTTTTAGGTTCTCGACTCTATTTTTGTACTGAATATCACCGCTTAATTCGTAAGCTTTGTTAAGTGATTTAATGGCATCAGGTGCATTATCTTGTGCTTCATAATAATCTGCGATAGAGCTATAGGCGTCCGCGCTCTTAGGATAATGCTTGATGGCAAGTTCAAAATACATTTTTGATTTTTCTATTTCTTGCATATCCAGGTTCATGTATCCCATCATAGTCATAAGTTCTTTTGGATAAGGTGCTTCCGAATACCCGAAGTGATCTTTGAGCTTCTGCTCCCTATAAGTAATAATGTTGGAAAGCTCCTCTTTAGAGGTATCAAAGGAATTGAGCTTATCCGTATGTTCCATTTGATACCATTTGAAAAGCGATATCAACCCATCCATCAATGAAGGAAAGGAAACGGTACCATGAATATCCTTAGGGTAAAATTTCCATGAGTAAGCCAATCCATTTTGGGAATTTGCCTTGACCAAGTTTGAGAATTCCATATTGGATCTTGGGAACAAGGTAAAGTCTGTGGTGTCTTGCATCACATTATCAATAGTGATTTGGGAATTTTGCATGTGCAGCTGTCCGCTTAAAGATACGTACAAGGCTTTACCATCCAAGTTCCGATCAGCAAGGGTTCTTTGAGCTTGTTTCAATAACTTTTGGTCGTCCCAGTCTAAACTTGGGTCAATAGCCAGATAATTCGCAAATAAATCAGGCAGTTCCATCAAAGTCGCGACGGCAAACAGGCTGCCATAGGAATGACCTACTAAAGTTCTATAACTGGTTACCGGATAAGTTTTTTCCACAAATGGAATGAGTTCCTTTTCTAAAAAAGATCTAAAGTTAGCGGCTTTCCCATTTTCTTGTTGAAATGGCATTCCATATTTGGTTGTTATGGTCGACGTGGTTAAATCTCTGGTCCTGTTCTTATCGGTAACGATACCTACTAATACCATCTCAGGAGTAAATCCACCGCTGTAAAAACTTTGAACTGCGTTAACGGCAGGCAACAACACTTTACCATCCAAAATGTAGACCACAGGATATTTCTGCTTTGAGTCTGGAGAGTAACTGTCAGGCAATTGAACATAGATCTCTCGTGTTTCATTCAATATTTTAGAATCGAGGCTATCTAGGACTCCTAATTTTTGAAGAAATTGAGATTGATGATCTGATTGTGAAAGGGCAGCGGTTTGTAAGAATACTGTCAGGCAAAATGCCAGTAAGAGTCGAAATCCTTTCGCTATTTTGATATCTCGGTTCATGGTGGTTTGTTTTATCAAGCAGTCTCTAAGCACATTCAAAATGCGTTGACGACATTCATTGAAGGCGCTGCTGACTTGATTTGTATTTTATTTGAAAGATGAAGATAGCAATTCGTGTTGAAAGCACAGTTCCAACTCCAGTTAGTAATAGCCAACTGGATTTAAAACCAAATTCTTAACCTAGAACTATTTAATTATTATCCAATGTATTGATCAAACCAAAACACAACTGATCCATATTCCCCATCTGTGGGTGAAAGGCAGAAACATTTGATAAGATGATAATGCCATTGTTGTGTTCTACATCCAGTGCCATGGAAGACGTATAACCGCCTGTTCCTCCATTGTGCCAAATCAACTCGCCACCATTTTTCCTTTTCAACACATGCCAACCCAGTCCAATGCTCATATTCTCATTGATTTTGAAAGTAGGTTGGTGCGTAAGAGCTAATTCGGCATTTTCTTTATTGAACTGAGCCAAACCAAATTTAGATAAATCTTCCACTGTTGAAAAAATCGCTCCACCACCCGCTAAGGCTTCAAAGTCCCAATTGGATGTCACTTCGCCTTCAGTATTTTGACCTTTGATGAGATTTGGTTTCAGCTGGTCTCTTTTGCTGGTAGAGTTGGTCATTGCATAACGGGAAAAGATCTTTTCTTGGAGTAACTCTTCATAAGTAGAATTAGAAATTAATGCCAACTCAAATCCTAAAATTCCTGCACCTAGGTTGGAATATTCGTTCTTGATTCCTGGTTTTTGATTCAATTTCATAGCATCCGTCAAGTAGGTCGTTAGTTTCTCACGATTGTAATCCTTATACGGATTGTCTTGATCTACTAATAACAGATTCAAATTAGAGGGCAACCTGGGCAGTCCAGACGTGTGATTTGCCAATTGCTGAAAAGTAATTTCTTCTTCCGTGTTGAGTTTAAAGTCTAGGTAATCCTGAATGTTATCGTCCAGTTTCACTTGCTCATCCTGTACTAAATTTGCTAGCAAAGTGGCGGTAAAAACCTTAGTAATGGAGCCTATTTCAAAAGCATCTTGATAGTTGTCTACCAGCCGGATCGTGTCTTTCACTCGCTTTACTCCTACATATGTGATTTCTTTGTTTTGGATAACGGCAATGGAAAGCTGGGTGTTGTTAGGAAACGATTTGACCTTGTTGTAAATCAGTTCTAGTTGTTCTTTCTCTATACCGCTTTCGCGAAAGTCCATCCCATTAACCGCCGTGGTCGTTTGTGCGTTGGAACAACTGATAAAAAAGAGTAGGCCTAAAGCCAGTGTCAACTTATAAATGGAAGCTTTCATAAAAGTTATGCTTAGTAATTGAGCGATTCGGAGAAATTGTTAACCTTGGTTGGATTTAGTTTTGATAATTGAATATAGGTAATTGTATGTACTTACTGGATTTATAAATTGCCTCTATTTTTTTGAACTTTTTTATCGCTTTTATGTTCGCTTTCGCGAAAGCGAAATGAACAAGAAGTTTATGACGTGCTCGACACGGGTCGAAAGCGAAAGTAACAACAGGCGTGAGCTACGAGTCAGATTCCCGTTCGATTATTTTCACAATTCTATTGATGAAAATCTGGGACAGATTCCAGTTGTAGCCTGTAAAGTCTGTGGTATTCATGACTTGAATGACTACCGTATCGATGTCCTCATGGTATTCCGCAAGGCTTTGATAACCTGGTAGCAAGCCGCCATGTTCGTATTCATAAATCTCAGTATAGGTTTTTTGCTCCTCAGGAGTCAAAAGCGTTCCCACACTCAAGGCTCTTAGAAAAATGCCCACATCCTCTGCAGTGGCGATCATAGAGCCATAATCGTTTGTCTTAATGTCTTCTTCAAATCCTACATAATAACCACTCATCAACTGGTCCTGGTCTATATCATTCAAACTGCTAAAGGTATTTTTTAACCCTAGTGGATCTAAAATCTGTTCTTTGATAAATTGATGCTGGGAATAACCTGCGGTCCTCTCTATGAGTCTTCCCAACAATAAGTAGTTGGTGTTGGAATACTCATTGTCGGTATCTGGTTCAAAATTGGCCGGTAGATCCAGCACGTAATCTAACACATCTGTGGTTTTATCTTGTGGCTGTTCCCAGAATCCTGGATGCTCTGTAAAATTAGGAATGCCACTGCGGTGCATCACCATATTTCGCACAGTGATACGATCTGCATACTGGATCTTGTCCTTGAGTTCTGGAAAGTAATGCGCTAGGTTTTGGTCGAGCGATAGCTTGTTTTGGTGTACCAATTTAGTAATAGCAACCGCTACATAAAGCTTGCTGATGCTAGCAATCTTGAAATACGCATGCGGATCTGCAGGGATTTTATTCGCCCGATCCTTAACGCCAGCAGCATAGAATTGTGGCGGTTGACCGGCTTGATCTACATAGACCACGACTCCATCGATATCATAATCCATCATCGCATCTACTTGCTCTTGTACAGTGTCTGGCAACGGCATGATCCAGGACTTTACTAGAATCCAAGGAACAAAGTACAAGGAAATTGCAGTGCCTAGAAACAACAGCACTCTAAAGATATTTTTTACTGATTTTTTAGTCATGTAGTTTACAAAACTAGGGATTTTCTAAAAAGTCGGAATCTTTTGCTAGGTTGGTTGGAATCCCCTGGGTCTTTGTGATCCGTTGCTACTGCCATTAATTTTGACGTAGTCTCTTTGATTGAGGACAAGATCATAACTTCCTAGATCCACACCTTCCAGATCAATCACTTCGAATTTCGAGCTATTTAATTACTTGTCTACTTGGATTAATAAAAAACAACCTTGCGTATAAAGTTAGTCGAGTTCAATCTTGTCTTTGGGAAGCAATTCTCGATACCACTTTTCTAACTTTTGATTCTTGAAAAGAAATAAATAAAATTCGTCATTGTTATAAGAGTCCCGATAAGATAAAACTTCTATTTCATTGCTGTCTTGAATTCGCTTTTCTGCAATAGTATACTCATTCCCCAATATCTCGGTCACCTGTTCTTTGGACATACCTAATTCAAGTCTATTCATTTTTTCACTTGTCATATGTACTACCTGACAAGACACAAAAGAATTTAGAAACAATAGCACAAAAGCGGAAAGAATACAAAATTTGATTTTTTTCATGTACATAATTTTTATTGTGTTATTCATATTCTCGAAAATTTAATTTTTCTCACTTACCCACGCAGGCCAAAGTATCATCCGTATCAGGCATTGCCTTTCGTTTATCAATTACCTTGCCTTAAAGATTATTTGAATCGACAAAACTGAATTGCTTTGAGTTAAATCAAAAGGTGCTTATTAGCGATTCAAATGATTATAAGTTCATTTCTCGCTCTCCAGTTATTAGATAGTTTTTCCATTGTACGACATTGGGCAATGTGAGAGGATAATTAATAGTTGGATTACACCACTCGTCTAATACTTCACAGACTTTTTGTCCTTCTTTATCTTCCATGTCCCAATCAAAATAATCAGAACCAATCGCTACTAGGGAAATTGTCATCAAATGTTGAAGCTTCAAACTACCATTTAAAACGTCATCACAAACAGTTAGCAAATTTTTAGGTTTGATTATAAATTCACCTTCCTGAATCATTTCAACCTCCTTCCAGTATGCTATTATTTTTGCGCTCTTAGCTTTATCTACTTTCACTAATTCTTTTGCGGGAATTAGCCCTAGGAAATAATCTCTTATTTTGGGTTCTGTCATAATGTTTCAAATACTCTTAATCACAGATCTATCTCTTTCCTTGACTTTGGTTTTTTATTAGATTAGTTGGAATCTCTGGATTTCTGTGGTCTGTTGATATTGCCATAAGTATGGCATCTATTTCAATTTGGGGTTTTCGAAGGTTCTATCATGATGTCCACTCCAAGAGACCACATAATAAGTGATGCAATCATAATTAAAGCTGTCCAGTATTTGTCCGCTTTCTAAAACCTTTATTCCTTCGTTCGTTAATAAAGTACTTGCGCTTCCACCGGCGCAAATCACAAGCAATACGTCACTTAATATTTTGTTGAAATAGTCCATTGCAACTTTGATCTCACTATCAAAATCTTGACTGCTAAAACTATCAAAATGATCGTGATAAATATCAAAGCCAATGGTGAACTCATTGTCTTCTGAACTCAAAAATAAATTGTGAGTGCTGTTTTCATTTATAGATTTTATCTCTAAACGAAGGTGATTTTTGCCAAAATCAGAAGGATGTATTGAAATATTCTCAACAAGATTGCTGTGCTTTTTAATCAAATACGCATATACTTTATTTGAGTATTCGTTTAAATCATTCGTGTTAATCATAGTGATCTAAGAATGTTTGGAGAGCTTTTCTATAGTTTCTCGATCTGAAACAAACGTGAATTTCCAAGGCTGACTATTGATGGACGATGGACTTAGTCTCAAAATCTCTTGTAATTCTTGAATTTTGCTAGACCCAATTTTTTTTTAGAGGCATCGTACTTTTTGGTCGTGTAACGCGTCTGCACGGATTCTAAAAAGGTCATAGGTATATTAATGTTGTTTTTACGGAGTTGTTAAATTTGAAGGTCGGTAACATCAAAACTATGTCCTGATCATTTAGTTTTATACAATTCTAATAATATTCTATAGCTTCTCAGGTGCATTGCTTTCTTTTAGTAATCTTTTTAGAGTTGGCGCGAAAGCTCTTTTAAATTTGCGAGGCACTATCAAATTTCAAAAGTGCTTGAACTTGCATTCACTGAATGTAAGTTTCTATTTTTTTTTTAATTATTAATTGCCTCTAGAAATGGAATTTTTAAAAAATTAACATCTCCATATTTGTTTCGGCCTAAATCACCAATATAGTCCTCGTGACTTATGCCTCGATTCATCATTGCAATATACTGTTCTTCATAATGCATCCTCATTTCGTCAGTGCAACACTCTGCTTTATAGTTTTCTTTGATTCCAAATATTCTGTCCCAAGAAGTTATTTGGTCAGTATTACCAGTACTTGTAATGTCGATTTCAATGTCTTCAGGTTCTATTGTTGAATCAAATGCTTTGTTAAATCTTATTTCAATTTCGATATCATGAGTTGTTCTGCTATATGGGTAAAACGCAATTGTTCTTGTTTTGCTTTCACTCTTTTTACCTTTGTTATTTGTAATATAGAGAGTGTCTTCACTCAACTTATACTTACCATTACAAATGTCACAAATTGGTATAAGATTCTTAAAATTCAGAGAATTGAATGGATAGTGTTTTCTCGGCAAATAGTGATCTAACGCGCTTCTGTGGGTATGAAATTGGGTTAGTACTTTATGGATACCACAACATTTACAAACGGAAGATTTTTTGACTACTCTTTTGTAATAAACGTTTATATCTTCATACACGGTATAAAATGGTGCGAGATTTATACAATGGTTATAGAGACAATCACAAAAAGTTTTTATTGCTCTTTTGAGGTTGATATTTATTACCTCTATTTGATCATATTTTACAGGCTCAATATCACCATTACATAATTCTCTAATTTTATTGTTGTTGTGAACTGCTGTCTTTAATAGCTTGATTTGTTTACGATTAAGTGTTTTGCAAATTATGTAAGCTTCAGCTAATGGGGTTAAAACATAATCATTATTGATACTATCAATAAGGTTTTTGTATTTCGGCAAAACCAATGTTGAACTAAAGGTAGCATCTGCGATATTCTTAGCATTAAAAATCACATCAAGCATTACGTGATTCACAAAGGATTGTACCTTCTGGATTTTGGAATATGAATAATTATATGGTTTTAGCATTAACTTAATTCTTGTCTGTAACTTCCTTAATTAGCATTAGTTTTTCAATTGAATCACCAAATTCATTGTTTAATTCCTCTATTAAATTTTCTGTTTTCTCTCCACTATTGAAGCGCTTTTTAAATTCCATCATTTTTGACATAGCGTAAGAACCAATTGTCTCTTTGTTTTTAAAAATCCTATTAGTTAAAAGATTTACGGATGTTCCATAGGTGTCAATTCCTAATTCACTAGCTTTCTTTGCTGAAGTATGGCCATCTTCGTCTTTTTCAAAAAGTACTACATTATCAGGTAAACAATCAGAAATAATAAATGGTGAATGCGAAGTAAGTAATACATCTTTCAATAAGTGAACATTAAAGTCTCCGTGTGGCAGGCCTTTTGGATTTCCTGATGAAATGCTATCATTAAGTGTTTTTACAAATTTTGCTCTCCAGCTTGGGTTAAAATGCGTTTCTGGTTCGTCTAATAACAAAATGGAACGTCTATCTTTTAGTAATAAACAAATTCCCATCGTATGGAGAAACTGATGTTCTCCATCTGAAAAACTTCTTAAAAGTAAATCTTTTACTTTACCTGTTTTAAGCTCTTTGTTAATATAAAAATCTAAAAAATGAAACATATCTTGACGAGGACTACCGACTGGTAATTTGCCATCAGTGTAAATACCTTTAGAGCGATACACATCAATTTTAGTTTCTTCATCAACAAAATGATTGTTTAGTTCGTATAACAATCTGAAAAACTGGAAGCATTCTAAAGAGGAATGAAAATGTTCTTTGAAAGCTAATTTGGTAGCATCATTTACGTGAAAATCTAACCATAGAGTTTTAGTTTTCCTATTTGAAAACCAAGAGGTAGCACACTTTTTTAAGGCTTCTAATTGATTTTGTTCTAGTAATTTAAGAATAGGAGTTTTTATAGTGCTTTTTGTTATTTCATCCTGAAACTCAAAATCGTGTAGGTGAATATTTATTCTAAAACTTGTCAATCCCAAAATACCAGTGTTATCAATATGTCTTAATGGTGCAAGTGTTTTTTTATTTTCAAAAAGCAAACACGCTAATAAAACCGCCTGACTCATATTGTTATCTATATAAATCAAACTGTTTTCAGGCTCATCAAAACGATCGTAATTATCTCTAGTTGCTTGTTTGTATTCGTCTAAATGCATTAAACGACTTTTAATAAATGGCAAACTTAAAATCTCGTTTTCACCAGATGAATAACCAATAATATGAGCTGGTAAGTATTCTTTTCCATCTGCTGCATTATCTCTTACTTTTGGTGGAGTAAGAGAAATTTCTCTAATTTCTACAGATTTATCAAAAGGAAATGGTTGAATGAACATTTGAGGTTCTTTTCCTTCCTTTTTTGTTATAATTACTTTGTCAAAATAAAATAATGTATATAATTTCCTATTGTGTTGCCCAATTAAATATTCTAAGGTAAATGCATCTGGCGAACATTCTGTTCTTTTAAAATTACTTAAATCTTTAATACTCTCAGGTAAATACTTTGCTACACAAACCTCCAAATGATAAAAAATATTTGCCAATGCCTCCAATACATTAGATTTTCCACTTCCGTTTAAACCAGCAAAGCAAAACGGGCGAAACTGTTCCATTGCTTCCGTATCTGCTAATGAATGGAAATTGATCTCAAACCCTTGTTGTAAGCTTCTGAATCCCTCTTTATTCTCTATTTTAAGTTTTAATAATTTCATCAGACGGTTAGCTTTACTCGATTCGTTTTTTTATCAAATACTTGTTTTACTTTTCCTTCTTTTAATAATTCAAATAAAAATACTTTTGCCTTGTCATATATTTCCTGCTCATAAAATTTGTTTTTGTTTAATTCACTTTTATCTAATCGTTCCAGAAGTAATCGAATGGATTTTGTATTACTGTTTACCTTAAAAAAATCATAATCGTTTTCTAACAATACTTCTAAATCAATAGCTTTTCCAAATTCTAAATCTCCTTTAAAAGCAAGTTGAGACAATGCCTTTTGTAAAGTTTCAAAATACTCCTTAGAAAGATTAAGCTTTCTTCTTATTTCAATGTATTTACTGTATTTTTCTTCAAATTGTTCCTGTAATTCAATATTGGGGAAAGGAATGCGGATATTTCTAAATTTAGCCATTGAAATATTTAGCATAGAGCCACTAGACCCTGTTGCTATAGAAAGAAAGGATTTTCTAACATCCTTGTTTTGCAAAACGTAATGCAGATAAACCTTTTTTATTAAAGTTTCATTTGTATCTATTTTCCAAATTTTATCAGGCAAGAAGAGTTTATCATAGTCTTCATCAACTATAGAAGTTGCACCGACTAATTCTAAAGTATTAGCTCGACTAAAAAGTAAATCTCCTTTTTTTGGATGTACCAATTCCTTTTTTATATTATCTCTTTTTACTGCTTTATATTCATCTGGATTGAAAATTCCTTTTGTTACTGCGCTAATTTTTAATACTCCAAATTCATTATTTTCAAGCTCTTTTTTGTTTTCTCCTCCATAGCTTGATCCTGCAGTTATTTTTTCAATACAATCATTAATTGGATTTATTTTCCATTGATTTGGTCTTTCCATTGGACTGCCAAACATTTCTAAAAATGTTGCTCTTAATAATTCATCATATTTAGCAATGGTTTCTTCCCTCTTATTCAAAATGGACTTTGCCTTATCTAGAATCGTTACTATTTTTTTTTGGATTTCGAGGTCTTTCGGAAAGCTTAACTTTATTTCCTTTAGATTTTTATTGTTTAAAATAGGAACAACCGCTTGGTTTGATTTATTTTGGAGTACCTTTTTGTTGTGACGAATTAAATAATTAAACAAATAAGGATTTATTATACTTTCATTTACTAAAACGCCTGTTATTTGTTGATTTGCAGAAGATTCTTTTTCGATTATACCTGAATTCCCTATGTCACCAATACAGGTAATTAAAATAGTTAATGGCTCGAATAGTGTTGCTGAATTACTTACAGCGTACTCAGAAATCATTCTAGAAGAATTTTTTAAAGTAAGTTTGGAAGTAGAAAAATCACTAGGCGTGAACCAACTGTAATTAGCATCTTCAAAGTTTAAAATTTCAGTAGTTTTTGGTGTTGAACCTGTTTTTATTCTTTTTGCTAAAGAACCAATACTTTTAGTTATGATTTCCGTCATTCAATAAGGTTTTTAAGATCTTCCATATCCTTTAGGATTTCATCTTCCAAATTATAAAGGGTTTCTAAAATCTTTTGAGGTGACTCATAAGTTTGTTCTTCGTACTCAAATTTTTTGTAACGATTATAACTCAGGTCAAGTCCATTTTCCTGTATTTCAGATATCGGAACATAAAAGTGATTGGTTCTTTCAATAGGTGTTTGGGTTGCTCTGTTTTTATAGGCATCTCTGGCTATGGGTAAAGGATTTTCGGCTAGTTTTTTTCTGTTATCATCCAGACTATACCCATCATTTTTTAATTCATAAAACCATACTTTTTCGGTATGCCAATTTGGGCTTTCTTCTTCCGCCTTGGTAAATATTAATATAGATGTTTTTACACCTGTATAAGGTTTAAACGCTCCGCTTGGTAGAGAAATTACAGCTTCTAGCTTGTTGTCTTTTAACAGTATTTCCTTAGTTTGTGTATGAGCTTTACTTCCTCCAAACAATACACCTTCAGGAATAATTACAGCAGCTTTTCCTCCAATGCATAGCATTTTAGAAATACGTATTAGAAAGAGTAGTTCACTATTGGTTCCCGTAATTTTGAGCTCATCACTGATTCCACCTTTATCAACTCTACCTGTAAATGGTGGGTTTGCCAAAATCACAGAATATTCTCCATCCTTATATTTTTTGTCATATTTTTTGGAAAGCGAATCGGTATTTTCAATTTGAGGAATCTTGATACCGTGTAACATTAAGTTCATCAAACCAATTCGAACCATTGTTTGGTCAACATCAAAACCAAAAAAAGCTTTTTCCCAGAGATATTGCCATTTTTCTTGCTTACGTATTTTATCTCCTCCAAATCTTTTGAATCTTTTTAAGCCGTTTTCATCTTTAATAATTTCTTTAGGACTTGTATATTTAGTTAGTATATATTGATAGGCTCCTACTAAAAAACCGCCTGTTCCACAAGCTGGGTCGCAAATTTTATCTGTTAAGTCTGGATCAATAATTTCACACATCAATTGGATTAAGTGTCTTGGTGTACGGAACTGTCCATTCTTACCGCCAGAGCCCATTTCATCTATAAGGTATTCGTACAAGTCGCCTTGTGTGTCCTGAAATTGTTGTCCTTCGTCCTGTTGTTGTTTTATATCTTGGAAAAGTTCATCAATGGATAGAACGGCTTCATTCAACAAAGCTGAATTTTTGATGATAAATGTAGCGTTCTCCATGTACCTAGAATAAGGTTGAGAAGGGTCATTTAAACTTTTAATAAAATCAAATGCTTTATTTGCAACCACATCTAACATCGCATCAGGTTCGAGTTGCGAGAAATGAGACCAACGACAATCTTCCTGACCTTTAAAAATAGAATCGTATTCTTTTTCATCAAAGGTTGCTTTAGCTTTTTCGAGTGTATCTGCATCATCAATTCTTCGCATAAATAGCAGGTAAGAGATCTGTTCAATAGCTGTAATAGGGTTAGTGATACCTCTGCTCCAGAACTTATCCCAAAGCTTATTGATTTTTGATTTTAATTCGTTTGATAACATTAGTGTGTATATGTTTTATTGTATCCCTGATTTTTCTTGTCCTGTAACTAATTTGCTTTTAGCTGAGACTATTAAACCTTGAACATCTATATCTAGAATTATAGCAATTCGTATTAGTGTTTTTAGTGTTGGTTGTTGTCTGTTTGGTACATAAGAATTCATATTATGCACTTTATATCAACTGTTCAATAGCGTTTAGCGCTAAAATCCTCGCTTCCACTTTTTCGCGAAAGCGAACTAAGAACACTCCTACAACTCTGGCCTGTTGTTATTCACTAGGAATACCGAGTTGACAAATAGCAATTTCCCGTTCTCCCAGAAGGCGCGAAACAGTGGGTCGTCCACCATATAGATCAGGCTACCAGCGCCTAGACGCTGCTCGCCAAATACCATGGAGTTTTTTAATTTGGTTTTGGCCGTGTCGCCTGCAAAACCAGAGACGTTGACCACGTCGTCTGTGATCCAGCCCACGTTGTAACCGCCGTCTAGATAGCTGTAGGAATCGCTGCCCAATTTTAAACTGTAATAGACATCACCATAGCCAAAGGCCATAGGGTGCGTCTTGTCCATCGTGATCTTGAAAATACTACCGGTGATCAAATCTGTCGTTCCAGATTCTTCACGGGATGCGTAAGGGATCAACAGGTCTTTTTTCTCGTCCTCACCTGCCATGGAATCTTTGTCTTTCTCATTATTGGTCACTCCAAAGCCTTCTTTACCCGCAAACGCACTCACCGCTCCAGACAAGGCGACTACTTTACCACCGCTGCGTACAAAGGTTTTGACTTTGTCCAGCGTGCTGTCATTGAGCAAACTGCCGTAATAACCGTCTGGCATGACCAGCACATCGAATTGGCTTAAATCGGCACGGCCTAGATCGCCGGTATCGATAGATGTTACTGGATAACCCAAGTCTTGCTCAAAGAAATACCAAGTCGCTCCATAACTTAAGGAAGACGTGCGCTCACCGCGCAACAACGCCACTCGTGGCGCACTGATCAACTTCACGTCTGGAGAACCAAAATCTGGTCCTGAGGTTGCGAAAGAACTTACCGCAGGTTCTAATCCTCGTTTGAATTCATTAGCCACTGAATTTACAATCAAGCCAAAGTTGTCGATGCGCTTATTATCACTTTTAGTAATGATCAAACTGCCGCGGTCGTAGGTGGTACCGTTGTTGACAAATGGCTTTTCAGTAAAGCGAACCTTGATGCCAGCTTTTAATAATTTGGCAAGGAATCTGGCGTCTTGCATGCTGTTCCATTTAGCAATGTAACCGGTCGCTGTGTTGTTGGTATTGTCTTCGGTTTTGATATCGAGTGTGGCGCTTGTTGCTGCAACATTGGTGGTACTGGCAACGGCTTCTAGGCCGTAAGCCTTTGGTAAGTTCCAGGCAGTAATGTCATAGGTCAATGGCGTGCTCAATTTTGCGTTTGGCTCAAAAAGCACTTGTACCATTTTCCCTTTGGGCTGGTTGGTAGAAACCACCATGGCGGTATCGTATTCCAGCGTGGTTTTCTTGTCGTTATTGTAGCCTAGGCCGCTGGTTTTTCCTTTTCCTGTAAAACCGTATTTGATTTCATGGCGGTCCAGTAATTTGGCGAGTGCCATGAGTTGGTCCGTGCTGCCTTTCAATACAAAGCTTTTGGTTTGCAGGTCGCTATTGTCAAAGTATTTCTCAAATTCTGTATTCAATTTTGCCACATTGTTAGAAGCGACTTCAATGGTAGAAAGTCCAGTCGTTTTATGGTGCGCCACACGATCTACCAGCGTCAACTCAAAACCTTCATCGTTATTGATGCCCAATCCCGCACGACCGTGACCAGCTTGCTCATAGGTCATTCCTATCGCGCCCATGTAGGTAGGATAGGTATCGCCATAACTAGGGTACAATAAATCAAAGCGTTCTTTAGTAAAATACAACCAGCCTTCGTTATCAAAATATTTGGCGTGGTTCTTCCCTATTTCGGTCTGGAAATCACGTTGGAAATCAGTGATGACTTCGTGAAAAGGTTCTGCTGCCGGAGCGAAATAGTACGGCTCATTAATGCCTTGCTCATGGAAATCCACGTGTATTTGTGGCATCCACTGATTGTACACTTTTAAGCGTTGCTGAGATTCTACCTGCGTTGCCCAAGCCCAATCGCGGTTCAAGTCAAAAAGGTAATGATTAGGACGACCGCCAGGCCATGGTTCGTTGTGTTCTACTGCGATTTGCAATGGGTCATAAGGTTCCCGCTTTACCTGGTTGTACCAGTTCGCATAGCGATCGCGACCGTCTGGATTCACACAAGGATCGATAATGATCACGGTATTATCCAGCCATACTTTTTTAGTAGTGATAAGTTCATAGAGCGTCACCATAGAGGCCTCTGTACTGCTGGCCTCGTTACCGTGCACGTTGTAGGACAACCATACGATAGCTTTATCAGACGTTGCATCACCTTCTATAATTCCTGTTTGAGCCAAATTATTTTTTCTAATCTGTTCAATATTGTTTTGGTTGGCCGGGCTTGTCACGATCGCATACGTCAGTGGTCGGCGCTCATTGGTCTTCCCGTATTCCTGATATGTCACCATATCGCTATTTGCCGCGACGTGTTCAAAATACCGCACGACATCGGCATGGCGGGAGAATTCGGTTCCTATTTCATAGCCTAGGAAATCGGCTGGGGATTGTAGTTGTGCCTGCACGGCGATGCTGGCGAGAAATAACAGACTTAAGAATAGTGATTTGCGCATGAATAAAATTTTGAAGTGCTAAGCTACTTAATAAACCGCAATACCTTTTTGGAAAATAGCAATGGGTTATCCACGAGTTATTTATTTATTGGATGCGTTTGAGTATCTCGCTTTCGCGAAAGCTTAAACACGAATAGCTTATTAACAAACGAATCGCTCGTTCTCGACACTTCGACAAGCTCAGTGCAACGCTGCCGCTCGAACCGGCTTACCATTGATTTCTGAAAAAGCATTGGAACCAGTATCGAGCATTTCGACAAGCTCAATGTAAACTCTAGTCGAGATATGGTTGTAGCACAATGACATTCCCTTACTCATGCCGCTCGTTCTCGACTGCCGCTCGAACCGGCTTGCATTTTTTTTACTATAAATCTAGTAAACCAGTATCGAGCGGCAGTCGAGAAATGGTTGTAGCACGATCTCTGTAAACCAGTATCGAGCGGCAGTCGAGATATGGTTTTTGCATTATCTTCATCTTATGTTCAACTCCTTCCACATCTACATACTAGAATGCGCTGATGGAAAATTATACACCGGAATCACAAGCAATCTGGAACGCAGATTATTAGAACATTAAACAGGTTATAGAGAAACAGCTTACACCCATCACCGCAGGCCTGTAAAGCTGGTTTTTCAATAAGCAATCGGAGACTTATTCCAAGCACTACATTACGAAAAGCGAATCAAGAAATGGTCTGCAAATAAAAAATGGGCACTGATTAATGGTGATTTTGATAGGCTGAAATTATTAGCCTTATGTCAGAATGACTCCAGTAGCGCTTTTGTTTCTTCGAACTATGTTCCTAAAAAAGATCGTGATAGGTAACCCGCTCGTTCTCGACTGCCGCTCGAACCGGCTTGCTTTTATCTATCTTAACAGCCTCATAAACCAGTATCGAGCGACACTAGAGATATAGTTCTTGCACAATGATATTGAGTTACTCAAATCGCTCGTTCTCGACACTTCGACAAGCTCAATGCAACGCTGCCGCTCGAACCGGCTAACCATTGATTTCTGAAAAGCATTGGAACCAGTATCGAGCATTTCGACGAGCTCAATGTAAACTCTAGTCGAGATATGGTTGTAGCACCATCTGATTAACATCTAAACAAGACTCAAAGTCCTCAAATAAAAAATGGAATGTCGCTAGAAATTATAAGCACATTCCATTCTCGATAAAGTATTAAGCTAATTCAGTAATATATTACTGATCATCCAGAGTTACAGCATCTGGCGAGGCGCCGCATTCTTCGAGGATTTTGCTAATGTCTTCGGTCATTTGTGGTGGTCCACACACATAGAAGTTTTTATCAAAATTGTCTACTTGATTTTTGATCAATTCCTTGTCCACACGACCCTTGAGATGTTGGGTATCTTCCTGATCCGTTATAATGTATGTCACACGATCGCCCAGCATTGCATCTAACTCTTCTTTTAAGATAATATCCTTGTTTGTTTTGTTAGAGAATAAAAGATGCATTCCATCTAATTGATCTTTCTTTTGCAAATCTCTAAACATGGCTATATAAGGAGTGATACCAGCACCACCAGCAATCACATAACCATCGCCCTTATATTCAATGGCACCCCACGTGTCTCTAATAATCAGGTGGTCTCCTGGTTTAACATGATCCAATTCCTCAGTCACTCCATCGTGATCTGTATAAATCTTGATCACAAACTCGAGCTCGTCGTCATTAGTAAGGCTGGTAAATGTAAAGGGCCTCTTTTCATCTTTCCATTGTTCCTTATCAATAGAAACCTCGGTCGCATGACCTGGCGTAAATTCATAACCGTCTGGTTTTTCCACACGAAATTGTTTTACATCGTGAGTTAATTGTCTAATCGACTTGATTCTTACAGAATGTTCCATTTTTTTCTTTACAAGATAAAGCATATGAAACCTATGTAAAAAGCAAGCCATGACACATTGACCAACTTTAGTAAAAGTTTATGCAGGTTGAGCTCATATGATAAAGGCGCACCTCTTTATTCAAAAAGTGCGGTAATTCACTTAAACACCACGATTTCAAATGATCTATAGTCATGGTAGAGATATATCTGTCACAAACAGAGTGTCTGATTTTAGTTTCGCTTTCGCGAAAGCAAAATACACAAGAAGTTAATGCCGTGCTCAACAAGTGACTGAAGCGAACTCCTAAACCATCTACCAGAACTAGGTCATTACATTCCTACTAGAAACAATCACAGTGCTATATTTGCCGCATGACTCCAACCCCAAAAATAGGACTCGCACTTGCGGGTGGCGGTGCTCGAGCATCGGCACATATAGGCGTACTGCAAGCCCTTAATGAACACGATATTTACCCTGATGAAATATCTGGTTGTAGCGCTGGTGCTATGATAGGTGCGCTGTATTGCCACGGCTATTCACCACTAGAAATTCTGGAACTATCCATGCAAGAGGAGTTTGTTCGCATCTTCAAATTTCAACTTTGGACAACGGAATGGAACCGGCTGTCCATGCTGCGCAAATTGCTACACAAACACCTGCCTGAGAATAGTTTTGAAGCGATGAAAATCCCTTTTCATGCCTGTTTGACTAACCTCAACAAAGGCTGTAGTGAATATCATACAACAGGAGACCTCACGACTTGCATCGTGGCTTCTTGTGCGGTACCTGTGATTTTCAAACCCGTACGCATGGATGGAATAACCTATGTGGATGGTGGCGTGCTTAACAATTTACCGATTGAGCCCCTACAAGATCGCGGTATGAAAATTATGGGAGTTAGCATTTGCCCACATGAAGAACTGGAGACTATTAAAGGAATCAGAGAAATCAGCGAACGCGTGTTCCAACTCAATGTATGGAGCAATACAGAACACCGTTTGAATCAATGTGATGTAGCGCTAGAAGTCGTGGATTCCTTTACCTATGGCATGTTTGACGTTAATAAATCAGAGGAATTGTTTAAAATAGGCTATGACTGTGCCATGAAACAAATGCCAGAGATTATCGCTGGGCTGCAAAAGCCCGCATAGACAGTTATTAATATCAACTTGCGTTTTCTACAATATTTCTTAAAACTTAAGAGGTTCATAACAACGGTCATATCTTTGTAGCAACAATTATTTATATGCGATACCTGATTGCCTTTTGTCTCCTAGTTTGCTCCTCCTCTGTTTTTGCTCAAAATGAATATGTCTTCGATCGCGGAGAAACAAATCTATGGCAAGACTTTACCTATGACATGGGTAATGTTTTTCAAGGGGTAGGTTTTGCTTATAGTCGCCCTTTGTACTGGCAAGGAGATGATTTTTTAAAGCTGGGAGGGGTCGCTGCAGGGACTATGGCTTTATACGCCTTTGATGAACCTATCAATACCGCATTTAGCGAGGACCGAGATGGTATTCCAAAACTTCTATTGGATTACGGCAATTATGCAGGAGCGCCTCAAAATAACTATGGACTGTCAGGAGCGGTGTATCTAACTGGTTTATTTACTAAAAACGAAAAACTAAGGCGTACAGGTGTGCTCTTGATCTCCTCTGCTACCGCGACTGGCTTTTTACAACAATTGACGAAATCTGCAACGGGTAGAGCGCGACCTGGAGGTGGTTTTGGGAGCAATCACTTCCGCCCGTTTGGAGGGAGTTCTGTTTACCGTTCTTTTCCTTCAGGCCATGCGGTGTTGACATTTACCAACGCCCATGTAATTGCCAAACAGTTTAAAAACCCATGGGTCAAAGCAGGGATTTATACTATAGGAGTCATTCCCGGGATTTCTCGCATTTATGACGAGCAACATTGGGCCAGCGATGTGTTCTTGAGTTGGGCGATGAGCTATTTTATGGTAGAAGCCATTGACTTGTACCTGGACCGTAAGTACGAGACTAAATACAATGACGATGGCAGCATTAAAACCTCTTCCTTAGACCTCAACTTTTCCTTGAACAGTGTTGGGCTCAGTTATAGTTTCTAACATTCTTTAGTTAAACATTGGTTTGTTTTCGCTTTCGCGAAAGCGTGCTTCTTTTCCCTTTTAAAAGCAAGGGAAAGTTTATTTTGCACCCTCAACTATCTTGACCCACAAATCGCCGTATTATGGAATTCAATTACACCGATCTGATAGGCTATGCCGCTAGTCTATTTGTGTTACTCTCATTTTTCAATAAGGATTTGCGCAAGTTGCGTATAGTGAATTCCATAGGTTGCGGTTTGTTTGTAATTTATGGTATTCTATTGCCTAGCATTCCCGTGATTTTGACAAACGTTGCGATTCTACTGGTAAATGCATATTACTTGTTTGTCAAAAAAGAACCTGTTAGCCCTGCACCAGATGTACATGCTGGAGAAGAAAGCTGATTTAGAGTTCCCTCAAACCTCCTTATCAGAATATCTTTAATTCTCAAAAAATTCTTACTTTTCAGGGTTTACAAGCCTTTGCCGTGTAAATGTCGGGTTTAAATACCTTCAAAAGCTTCATTAAATGTTTGTTTCATAAGTAACATTGTTCCAATCAAATGAAAAAAATCATGAAACAACCGGAACTAGGCGACTACATCGCCAACCTAAGAAAAGAGCAAGGACTTACCCAAGAAGAACTGGTAGAACGTTGCAATATTAATGTGAGAACCATACAACGTATTGAAGCTGGAGATGTGACGCCGCGCAATTATACCATTAAGAATATTCTGCAAGCGCTAGGAAGTTCTTATGCGGAAATCACTCAAGAGCTTCACAACAAACCAAAAACGGAAAAAACTCCAGAAAACTTATTAAAGAATCCTAAGAATGGATTGTGGGTAGCTATAGTTGGAATGGCATATGTGCTTACCTCTATTCCATTAACGATCATTGATCTATCCTTAAACATGTTCAACGATGCCATCGTCACTTCTGACAGCCGATTCTTAATAGCGGCACTTTATTGTATTCTAGCAACCGTATTTTATTTAGGGCTCTCATTTAACCTGAAGTTCAAAACCCCAATGCTAAAAATATTTTCTATTCTATACATTATGGTAGTCGTATTTTCAGAAATACTGTTTATGGATATTTATAACACCAATGTTTCTGGTGCAATTAGCCCTACAATTATAGGAATGACGATGATCATATCAGTGATCTTCTCAATTTCAATTGGTTTATTAAGCATACCCTTTTTTCAAAATAAAGATCGCTTTTCAAGACCTTATAAATATTTAGGATATCTATTGATCATTGCGGCAGCTTTTAATTTAACCGTTCTATTGTTCCCAATAGGTAGTTTATTGGTTACCGTATTTGAAATTATGATGGTGATTTACTTTATACAAAATCACAAAGCATTCGCTAATGAACCCACAATGGCTTAACTGAACCGTTTCAAATTCTCGATTTGCTTTTCAATAGAGCTTTTAAATTCAGATTTTAATCTGTCGATCAATTTTTTAGTAGATACGCAATCGTCAATGGTAGCCACACCTTGACCTGCACTCCAGATGGTTTTCCAGGCCTTGGCCTCGGTATCCATTTCTTTACCGAAATCGATTTTACCAGTAGCTTTTAATTGCTCCTCAGTAATTCCTGCGGCGTTCAAACTGGCCCCTAAGAAATTAGCACTCACACCTGAAATTGCAGCAGTATAAACTATATCAGAAGATCCAGCGTCAATAATCATGTCGCGGTACTCGTCTGTAGCTTTAGACTCATTGGTATTGATAAATCGGGTACCCATATAAGCAAGGTCTGCTCCCATTTGCAATGCGCTTGCTACATCTTGACCTGAACTCATAGCTCCCGATAATATAATTGCGCCGTTATAAAATGAGCGTACCTCGCGAATAAATGGCATAGGGTTTAATGTTCCTGCATGACCACCAGCACCTGCACAAACCAAGATCAATCCATCAACGCCGGCTTCTTGAGCTTTTTCAGCATGTCGCTTTTTAATGACATCATGAAATACCAGACCGCCATAACTGTGTACTGCATTCACCACATCTTTCACAGCACCCAGCGAGGTAATGATTAGCGGCACTTTGTGTTTCATGCACATCTTCAAGTCGGCCTCCAGACGCGGGTTGCTGCCGTGAACAATTAAGTTGACTCCATAAGGTGCTGCCTTCTTTCCTGTTTCTTCTTCCCAGTCTGCAAGTTCCGTTTCAATTTGAACCAGCCACTCTTCAAAACCTTCGGTGGAACGTTGATTGAGCGCTGGAAAAGTTCCTACAATCCCGTTTTTACAACATTCAATGACCAGTTCTGGTCCTGAAATTAAAAACATAGGCGCGGCAACTACCGGCAGGGATAAGCGATCGATCAATTGAGTTCCAGTCATAGGTCTTAGTTTTTGATAAAGTTACGCATCTATTTATAAGGCGTACTCATGGAATACTCGCAATTTCTATTTTGTTAATAGGTTTGTTTTTAAAAATAAATACGACTCTATTGCCTTAGTTTTGTCGCATGCATAAAATCAAGTGGTGTTTAGTGGTGTTGATGATTTTCGCTTTCGTACCGTGTCAAGCACAGCATACACTTTCTGTTCCTTCCGCTTTCGCGAAAGCGAACAAAAAAGCGAACTCCCAAAAATATACGTTATCAGGTACAGTGACTGAGGAGGAGACAGGAGAAACATTGCTTAATGTCACGGTCTCTATTCCTGAACTGGCTACTGGAACTGTTACTAATGAGTATGGATTTTATTCGATCACTCTGGAAGCTGGGACCTACCAAGTCATTTATAGCAGTATAGGTTTTCAAAGCATAGAGCGCACTGTCGTGCTGGATCAAAATCAAAAGATTTCACTTAAAATGCAAGAGCAAGGCGAACAACTGGACGCCATTATTCTCAAGAATGATATTGAAAAACTGAATACACGCTCACCACAAATGAGTGTAAATGCTTTGTCTATTGAATCCATAAAAAAAACTCCAGTGGTTTTGGGCGAGGTTGATTTGATCAAAACTTTGACATTACTGCCTGGGGTCACTACTGCTGGAGAGGGCGCCAGCGGTTTTAATGTGCGCGGTGGCGCTGCTGACCAAAACCTGGTCTTGCTGGATGAGGCGACTTTATATGGTAGTGATCACTTATTTGGATTCTTTTCTGTCTTTAATCCTGATGCCATCAAGGATTTAAAATTATATAAAGGTGGTATACCGGCGCGATATGGTGGCCGAGTTTCTAGTGTCTTAGACATTTACCAGAGGGATGGAAACAATAGAAAACTGAGCGGGACCGGTGGTATAGGCATCGTCGCCAGCCGATTGCTATTAGAGGGCCCAATACAGAAAAACAAATCTTCTTTCCTGGTAGGCGGTCGTAGCAGTTATGCACATTTGTTCTTTCCTTTATTTGGATTGGAGAATCAGGCCTATTTCTATGATTTAAATGCTAAGGTTTCCTTTAATCTGGATGATCGCAACCGCTTGTATGGATCTGCTTATTTTGGAAGGGATCGGTTTGAGGTGAATAATTTATTTGGGAATACGTTTGGGAACTCTTTTGTCAATCTGCGATGGAATCATGTGTTTAATGACAAGTGGTTCAGTAATGCCTCTGTAATTTATTCTGATTACAATTATGCGCTAGAGCTTCAATTTGTGGAATTTGAATTCTTTAGTGGTATTAGCAACCTGAATATCAAATACGACCTCACTCATTTTCAATCGGACAAAGCCAAGTTGCGCTACGGCCTTAATTCCATTTATTACGAATTTGATCCAGGAAAAATAGTCCCTACAACACCTACTAGTGCTATTAACGAGCGTCAATTGGTTAAAAAATACGCTTGGGAGAATGCATTGTATGTGGATGGAGAGTTTCGACTCACAGATCAACTGAATGTCAATGCAGGTTTGCGGTTGACTTCTTTTAACAGACTGGGACAAGACTTCATCAATATCTATGAAAATAACCAGCCGTTACTTTTCAATCAAGAACAAGGTGTGTACGAATCGGCCGAGCCTATTGCTACGGAAGAAAGCAGTAGAAGTAACACCCTAGAAACTTTTGTAAACTTAGAACCACGACTTTCTGTTGCCTACAGTCTGGATGATGATACCAGTATCAAGGCGAGTTACCAAAGGATCAATCAGTACATCCACCTAGTTTCTAACACTACAGCTCCTACTCCATTTGACTTGTATGCACCTAGTGGTAATTTCATAAAACCACAACAAGGCGATCAAGTAGCCGCTGGATTCTTTAAGAATCTGGGCGACTATTCGTTTGAGACTGAAGCTTTTTATAAATCGGTAAACAACCGCCTAGACTATATCGATGGTGCTGATTTGATTGCACAAGATGCCGTAGAGACCATATTACTTTCTGGGAAAGCGCGTGCTTATGGATTGGAATTCCTATTGCGCAAAAAAGAAGGAAAATTACAAGGATGGATTGCTTATACCTTATCTAAAAGTGAACAACGCACCCCAGGCAGAACGGCGGATGAGCCAGGAATTAATAATGGGGAATGGTACAATGCACCCTGGGATAAAACCCATGATTTGACTGTGACTGCCAACTATGAATGGAGCGATAAGTGGAGCTTCGGGAGCAATTTTGTTTTACAAACAGGACAGCCCGTAACTTATCCTAACGGTCAGTATCAATTCAACGGTCTTTTTGTTCCCACTTATGAATCTCGCAATGCTAGCCGTTTGCCTATCATCCACAGACTGGACATATCGGCTACATACATTCCAAAACCAGATAAGACCAAAGGCTGGCAAGGCAGCTGGGTTTTTAGTTTATATAATGCCTACAATAGGAAGAATGCAGCGAGCATCAGCTTTGGTGAGAACGAAGATACCAACAGGAATGAGGCGACGCGACTTTCCATATTTGGAATTGTACCTGCCGTCACCTATAACTTCAAATTCTAACTATGAAAAAGTGGATATCTATACTAGTTTTAGGAATACTTTGCTGGGGTTGCGAAGATGTGATTGATGTTGATCTAAATACCGCAGCACCTCGACTGGTGATTGATGCCCGGTTGGAATTATTAGAAGATGCTAGCAGTCAAAACACGGTATTGCTCACTAGATCTTCTGGTTTTTTTGAAGAGGATAATCCGTTGGTGACAGATGCACAAGTTCAAGTAATGGATGGAAATGGAGTGACCTATCCGTTTGTTTATGATCCCGCAAATGGCTTGTATCGCAATGCGAATTTACAAATTCAAGACGATCTGGACTACACACTGACTATTGTAGATCAAGGGCAAACTTATGAGGCTACACAGCAGTTGGTGCGGACCGTTCCATTAATAGATATTGAGCAGCAGGAAATTGAAGGGTTTGGAGAGGTCACAGAGATTACCGCATTTTACGAGGATCCCGAAACCCCTGGAGACAATTATCTGTTTGTATATGAAGATCCAAATAACTTTGAAGTTGACCTAAGGGAAGATGAGTTTAGCAATGGTAACCGCTCACCTCAAAGTTTCTTTATAGAGGAACTAGAGCCCAATACTCCTATCACTCTTAAAATTGCTGGAATTGACGCACAGGCCTTTCGGTTTTTTGAAACATTGCTCCAGCAAACAGATGCAGGTGGCGGTGGTCCATTTGACACACAACCAGCCACAGTTCGCGGGAATATTGTTAATCAAGAAAACCGGGAACAGTTTCCTTTTGGTTACTTTAGAGTTTCTCAGGTATATCAGATCAATTATTTAAGCCAGTAGCTAGTTCATAGAAATCACGCTGTCCTCTAATGGCAAGCGTACTTTCTCCATAGAGGCGAACTGGTCGTCTTCCTTGCGGTGACCTACAGGTAACAGGAGAACAGACTTCAATCCTTTTTCTGCAAGGCCCAGCAATTCGTCCACTTTTTTTGGTAAAAAACCTTCCATAGGGCAGCTGTCAATTCGTTCTTGTGCACAAACCGTCATGAGGTTTCCTAGAGAAATATAAGCTTGATTGCGTGCCCAGGCTTCCACTTCTTGATGTGGCATTGCGATGAATTTTTCTTCCAATTGTTTTTGAAAAGGTTCTAAAATTTCCCGAGGTGTCGAGCGGACCTGCTCTACTAATGAAAAATACTTTTGAACGTATGCATCATCGACACTAATGGTACAAAGTACTAAAACTGCTGGAGCATCCAATACTTGACGCTGACCGAAGGCCATGGGCATCATTTTCTCTTGTAAAACTTTGTTTTTTAATACCACCATACGGCAAGGCTGTAAACCATAAGAAGTCGCCGTTAAATTAAAGGCTTCTTTAAGAAGGTGGAGCTCGTCTTCAGCGAGATCTGCTTTAGGATCAAAATTTTTGGTGGCATACCTCCATTTAAGACTTTCAATACTTTTCGTCATGGCTAATCGTTATATTTGTGTGAAGAAAATTGTGGGGAATTCGCTTTTTTGTTCGCTTTCGCGAAAGCGGAAGGAACAGAAAGTTTATGCCGTGCTTGACACGGTACGAAAGCGGAACAAACACCACCCTAAATCATCACATTACAAAGGTAAACCCTAGGAAACTCTTACAACAATCATTGTTGATTTAAGCGCCAAAAGGCCTATGAGAAAACTTCTTAATATCGTTGTCTTCCTATTGATAGGTACACTGGTCGCCGTGATTTTTCTGCAGGTTTATGTGCAGCAAACCTCTTCTCGTTTTATTAAAGACGATATGAATGAGCTGGTGCCAGCGTATACGGGAATCGTTTTAGGTGCTAGCGTTAGACCCGACAAAAGCCTCTCGCCCATTCTTAAAGATCGGGTGGATGCAGCGAGATTGGCCTATGAGCAAGGAAAAATCAATAAATTTCTATTGAGTGGTGATCACGGTCAAGTGGATTATGACGAGGTGAATGCCATGAAGTCCTATTTGAATGAGCAAGGCGTACCGGACGAGGATATTTTTTTAGATCACGCGGGTTTTGACACTTACGACAGCATGATCAGGGCGAGATCTGTATTTAAAGTTCAAAAAGCTATTGTATTTACTCAGAAGTTTCATTTGCCTAGAGCTGTTTATTTAGGCCGTAATTTGGGATTGGACTTGCAAGGCTATGTGGTGGACCGGGAAAATTTCGAGCCCAGCTCACACCTGCTGCGCAGGGAATGGCTGGCAAATATCAAGGCCTGGACTGAAATTCACCTAGAGCAAAAACCTACTTTTTCTGGAGTGCCTATTCCTATTACTGGCAGTAGTGATCCCACACACGACAAGTAAGAATACGTTCTAAGATCCTTAACACAACGCGTTAAGTTGTGTTAATCTTAACGGGATGAAGTCGATATTTTTTTAACTTGAAAATAAAAATATCATGAGCGATAAGACACCAAATCCAGAAAAGACCAGTAAGAAAGAACAAGCTATCAATCTAGAAGAGTCACATGGAAAAAAAATAAACCATCAAGTAAAAGACAAAAGAGAACATCATCAACCTAGAGATACGATACAAGATCAATCTTAAGGATAGAACAACGAATAGAAAAACTGCGCCCACTGGTGCAGTTTTTTTTGTCTTAACACCTCTAATTAAATAAAATCTTTATATTTGCACCCGCAAAAATGGTGTACATTTCTTGCGTTTTAGGAGAAGTGGCAGAGTGGTCGAATGCACTGGTCTTGAAAACCAGCGAGGGTCACACCTCCAGGGGTTCGAATCCCTTCTTCTCCGCTAGAAGCCCCAGGATCGTAATGATACTGGGGCTTTCTTTTTTAAGGGTCATGATCAATGGGTTTCTTAGTTTAGATTTTCCAATCCGAAAGCATATCAATCATTGCGTTAGCTAATCGAAATACCAAGACTACGGAACTACTTAATTGGCCTAAACGGCAAAGACGTGAAACCCGGATTCTAAGTGTAGGTTTATGTTTGGCGTATTCTAGCTGCCACAACCAACTGTCCTGTGCGATACATAATGCTCATCAGGCATTCCAAATGTTCAACGCGAGGCTTTATTTCAGTGACATTAATTATCTTAATCAAGATAACCATCAAAAAGCAAGGCAACAGCCGGAACGCGAGGGAACTCCTCACACGCATTATACTTGAGCGGTAGCCTTCATTAAAACAAAAAAACTGGCTGGTGACAACAAACCAATTAAGCCAATGAGCAATGAGAATTATTTCTTATCATTATTGGATTATTGCCATATTTGATTTGAGTAAGATTTAACTATGAAACTTGACTTAGAATTTGTTCGCGCACAATTTCCTGCATTTTCTGAGCCTTCTTTACAGGGGTGGGCTTTTTTTGAAAATGCTGGAGGATCCTATCCTTGTATTCAATTTATTAATCGATTAACCGATTTTTATATGAAAAACAAGGTGCAGGTCAACTATCCTTATCCTGCATCAATGTTAGCTGGAGAATTAATGGAGGCTTCCTATAAGAGAATGGCTGATTACTTGAATGTTGAAGATTCAGAAATTCATTTCGGCCCATCCACAACACAAAATATTTATGTATTGGCAAACGCCATGAGTCCGATATGGAAGAATGGTGACGAAATCATTTTGTCTTGTCAAGATCATGAAGCAAATGCAGGTGCATGGAGAAAATTAGCCGATAAAGGAATTAAAATTGTAGAATGGCATGTCGATTCGGAAACAGGATTATTGAGTTTAGATGAATTGGAAGGTTTATTTTCTGAACGAACAAAAATGCTGGTTTTCCCGCATTGCTCGAATGTAATAGGTCACATTAATCCAGTTAAAGAAATTAGCCGTAATGCTCATAAGCATGGGGTTTTATCTGTAGTGGATGGCGTTGCTTACGCTCCTCATGCTTTTCCCGATTTAAAAGATTTGGGTGCAGATATTTATCTTTTTTCTTTGTACAAAACTTATGGTCCTCATTTGGGGTTGATGTATGTGAAGAAAGAGCTGATAGGAAAGTTGGAAAACCAATCTCACTTTTTCAAAGAAGGTATTACCAGAAGTATGTTAACCCCAGCAGGACCTGACCATGCTCAAATTGCGGCTACTAGTGGAATCTTGGATTATTTTGATGCGGTTTATAAGCACCATTTTGATGACGAAGCAGAACCTGCACAAAAAAACAGAGCGCTACATAAATTATTTAATGAGCATGAAAAAGCACTTTTGGATCGCTTACTTGATTTTTTAAAGTCTCGTGATGATGTTCAAATAATAGGTCCTGATGATGCAGAAATAAGAGCGACAACGGTTTCTATTCTTCCTAAAAATAAAACTCTCGATCAGGTTTATGCCACTTTAGTAAAACACCAAATAATGCTAGGGAAGGGCGATTTTTACGCGGTTCGACCCCTTATAGATATGGATATCCCAAGAAAACCTGGCGTGTTGAGAATTTCTTTTTTGCATTACACCAGTATGGAAGAAATTGATCAGTTAATAGAGGCATTAAAAGTTGCTTTATAATATATGCACTTTGATTCTTATCACATCGTTAATAGATAATTAGCTTTAAATAACGAAAGGCTAACAACACATGAAAAACATGGGCGAAAGGCGATTAATCGAGAGGTATGTGTGTATTTATTGAGTATCGCTAGCAATTGCCCTACGTTTCTTATACTAAACCGTTTACGCCTATTGCATTAGACTCTTCTTCTCCGCTATAAGCCCCAGGATCGTAATGATACTTGAGCTTTCTTTTTTAAGGTTGACAAATTGGTTGACTCAACAAACTATATTTAGTTCTCTGCACCCGATTGATTAACTTGCACTAATGGATCAGTTTTCTCCTTACTTGATGGCGCTTACCTTCCTAGGGTTGAGTTTGGCGCTCATGAATTTTCTGCAAGTGTACACGGCCCGTATCAAGATTTCTTACACCATATTACTACTCGGTTTAGGCGCCATTCTGCATGCGATTGGGGTACCCTTACCATGGCCTGATCCTTTATGGGATTTCCATACCGCCAAAATAATTACCGAAATTATTGTCATTGTGAGCTTAATGACCGCTGGGCTCAAAATAGGAACTTTCTACGATTGGGAACACTGGAAAAAACCCTTATCTCTGGTTATCATTACCATGCCATTATTTATGATTGGTATTTTTGTAATCAGCTATTATTTATTAGACCTAAATGGTCCCGTGTCTTTACTTCTAGCTGCCGTACTTGCGCCTACAGATCCTGTACTTGCCAGCGAAATTCAATTGGAAGATGAGCAGTCTATTGATTCTAGAAATACCGGCTTAAGATATATTTTAACAGCTGAAGCTGGAATTAACGACGGTATCGCTTTTCCATTTGTTTTTTTGGCGATCCTTTGGAGCAAGGCAGGGAACTTTTATGATATAGACTTTACAGAATATTTTGGTTATTATATCATCTTCAAAATTTTAGGCGGCATTCTAATTGGTGGTGTGATAGGTGTCGTTTTTAGCAAATGGATCTATGCACACCATCACAAGAACCAAAAACTGATTCTAAAAGGCTTTCTAGCTTTGGTGCTTACCTTTTTTGCTTACGGCGCTGCAGAATTGTGCAGCACTTATGGTTTTTTAAGTGTGTTTGCAGCTGGGGTCACTTTACAGTATTATAGACCCAAGCAAGACCAAAGGAAAAAGCAAAACCGCAACATCCTCACCTTTGTTGCTGAAAGTGAAAAACTACTAACCACTCTTTGGGCCATTTTCTTCGGTGGCGCACTACTATCGGGCATCTTGAGCTATACAGACTGGTATGGAATTATGGCAAGCCTTGTCATCATCCTCATCTTACGACCACTGCTAGGCTATCTTGGTGTCGTTTGGTATGACCTTAAAGAGTCTAAAAAATGGGCAATTGGCTTTTTTGGAATCAAAGGCATCGGTAGTTTCTTTTACCTGAGTTTTGCTCTTATGGAAGGCTCCTTCGCGGACTATGATCAATTATTCGGTATCGTCTCCTATGTAGTTCTATTTAGTATTCTCATCCACGGCCTTACCAGCATTAGAGTAGTAAACTACTTTAACAATTGATAGTTCGCTTTTTTGTTCGCTTTCGCGAAAGCGTAATCCGCCTCATCTCTTAGCAAATTATAGAAAGGTCCATACTTGCTCACAGGCATTTATAATACTTTTGCACTCTCAAAAATGAGTTTATGATATCTGTAGATCAATTGGCGGTAGAATTTTCTGGAACTACCCTTTTTAGTGGAGTAACCTTCAATGTCAATGAAAACGACAAGATTGCGCTCATGGGTAAGAATGGTGCAGGAAAATCTACCTTGATGAAGATCATTGCTGGCGTTTCAAAACCCACTCGTGGTCACGTACGAGCACCCAAAGACGCGGTGATTGCCTACCTGCCACAACACCTGTTGACTGCTGACGACTGCACGGTGATGGAAGAAGCCTCTAAAGCTTTCGGCACCTTGCTGGACATGAAAAATAAGTTGGACGAACTCAACAAAGAGCTGGAAACCCGTACTGACTATGAGAGTGATGCCTATATGAATATCATTAATGAGGTGTCTGACCTGGGTCTGAAATACTATGCCATTGAAGAGGTAAATATTGAAGCCGAGGTAGAGAAAGCCCTCAAAGGCCTAGGCTTCACCGCAGCAGACTTCAATCGACCTACCAGCGAATTCAGCGGTGGGTGGCGCATGCGTATTGAATTAGCCAAAATCTTACTTCAAAAACCCGACCTCATCCTACTGGACGAGCCCACGAACCACGTTGATATTGAATCTGTTTTATGGCTGGAGGACTTTTTGATTAATAAAGCTAAAGCCGTCATCGTGATCTCCCACGATCGCGCCTTTATCGATGCAATCACTAACCGCACCATAGAGGTGACCATGGGACGTATCTATGATTACAAGGCTAATTACAGTCACTACCTGCAACTGCGAGAAGACCGCAGGGCACACCAGATCAAGGCCTACGAGGAACAGCAAAAAATGATTGCCGATAACCGCCAGTTTATTGAACGTTTTAAAGGGACCTATTCAAAAACAAACCAAGTGAGTTCACGAGAACGCATGCTGGAAAAATTAGACATCATTGAGATCGACGAGATAGACAATTCCTCACTGGCGCTGCGATTCCCACCAGCTCCACGATCTGGTGATTTTCCAATAACGGTGAAGGACGTGAGCAAATCCTATGATGAACATGTGGTCTTTAACAACGCTAGTTTTTCTATCGCTCGTGGCGAAAAAGTAGCCTTTGTAGGCCGCAACGGTGAAGGAAAATCTACCATGATTAAAGCTATCTTGGGAGAGATTGCTGTAGAAGGAACCTGCCAGTTGGGCCATAATGCTCAGATAGGCTATTTCGCCCAAAATCAAGCCGCCCTACTCGATCCTAATCTTACCGTTTTCCAGACCGTTGACGAGGTCGCCAAAGGCGACATACGCACCCAAATCAAAAATATTTTAGGCCAATTTATGTTCTCTGGAGATGCGATACAGAAGAAGGTAGGTTTGCTATCAGGTGGTGAAAAAACCAGGCTTGCCATGGTAAAACTGTTGCTGGAGCCTGTCAATGTACTTATTCTTGATGAACCCACGAACCACCTGGATATCAAGAGTAAAGATGTATTGAAAGAAGCGCTCAAAAATTTTGATGGCACGCTCATTCTGGTTTCCCATGATCGTGATTTCCTACAAGGCTTGGCTAACAAGGTTTTCGAATTCAAGGAAAAACGGGTGATCGAGCATTTTGAAACTATAGATGCATTCCTAGAACGCAATAAAGTAGAGACGATGCGAGAGCTAGCGCTTTAAGGATTACGTTTAACCACTGGGAAAACAGCTAGCAATTAGCTAGGCTCTATTTCGCTTTCGCGAAAGCGGAATGAAAAAACATCTAATAGTAAAGCCTGAAGTCCAACAGCTTACACAATTTATAATGCTTGTTGAACATCTGTTCTACCACTTCCCTGAGGTCATCATTTTTATAAAATAAACTAAAGAACACTCGGTCGATGGTAAAAGCACTGGTCATTTGCTCAGAGTGGAACCCGTAACCAGATATAGCCCTAGCGCCAGTCACATCTAGGAAATACTGTGATTCGTCGTCAGTTAGGTCTAGTATTTTCTTGTTGGCAAAATGGATTACTTTACCTTCCATTTTACCTTCAAACAACTCGGCAATCTCTTCTATGCTGTAATAATATCCATTGATAAGAATATTATTTGCCTCTCCAGGTAGCACTAGGTAAATGATCTCATAATCATTGAAGTTATGATCGTTGTACAGCAAATTATCTATACTTTGCTCCAGTCCTTCTATCGTATCACAGGCTTTGTAAATACTGGCAATATTTTGATTGAAAGCGACATCTTCCAGAATCTTGAGAACTTCAGTAGTTTCATCATGATCTGCATCAGGCACGACTTCTAGGCAATAGATAAAATTTTCAATATCGGTAATAGGTACTTCCAGTTCACTCATAGTATTCCTTATGCATATTTGTAACTAGTGCTCCCGCAATAAACAAGCAGTCGTAATCCCACAAGATAAGTTGCACTATTGCATTTCAAAAGTTTAATTCAAAACACCTTTAGGCATAAACATGTGGGGTGGTGAAATTGGGCTAAAAGGGTTACTTTCAATTGACTACAGCTGAACAACGCTCTGATTATCAACAGTTCATTAACTGTTTAGGTTCTGATATTGTTAAGAATTAAAAAGGGCATAAACGCTATTGCTGAGCTGATTTTGAAGAGGTATGTATCTAAAATATTATGAATTAGATAGTTTTCAACAATTGTCTTTATTCACAAATGAAGAATTCAAAAAAGGCAGAGTGATAAAAGATGTAATTTACTCTTCCGCTCCGTTCAAATGGACCTGTTAAACTAATTTAAAGTTCGCTTTCGCGAAAGCGACCAAATTAAAAAAATCCATCTCTAAAGCGAAGCAACCAGTAAGTTCAATGGCACCTGCGTTAGGATGGACTTCAACCACAGATGAAGGATTAAAATAAAGCAATTCTTGATAAATCCAGCCCCCTTGTAATTACCACAGGCGGTGCTTCTAGAACTACTTCCTTATCTAATAAAGACTGAAGGAATATTTGCCACTCTTGAGCGATAGCGAGTTCGCCGCTTAATTGCAGGCTATCGTTATCGTTAAAGAGTTCTAATCGCTGCGTGGCTCCTGTAGATGTGTTTATGAGGAGTAGATCCAATTTTTGAATGGTGTCCATAAGCCCTGGTTTATTGGTAATGTTATTGACTTGTTGATCCATCTTGCATTTGTTAAATACACGCAGATCGATTACTGATTGTTCTAAAGCGCCGTTCTCTCGTTCTTTTATAAAAAACACAGTTTGAGCGTGTCCATCTACAGCAATAACAAAATTGTTAAAAAAACTGGATTTTGAGGCGATAGCCGAGTTGCATTTTAAAAGAACGTCGAGCGCTTTGGTGAGTTTAGAATGATGTTTTTTGTTGCTAATGCCCATGAGTATGAAAGGGCTTGCCACAATAATAATGAGTATCGCAGATAATACGATGATTCCTGTTTCCATGATTAAGAATATTATAGAGGTTAAAAAGTTTAGATTTCCAACTGTTAGAAGGATGTGAATTACTAAGCTTTTACCAATAGGAATGGAAAGGATAAAGAATCCGTCGAACGTATTCGAATGCAACGGTAACTGTGCCAGCTACCCGGGTGGTAGTTTTAAAACGAGAACCATGAACCGTCGCATGCTCATTATTTAGAGTGAGATAGGCATTCCCAGATCCCGCAGGAAATTCTAGCGTTCTAGGTGAAACTTTTACTGGTGTAGAAATGCGAGATAAGTCTATAGACTTAGATCCCATATCATATGCGGCGGTGATTGTTTCATCATCCATGTCTAGAGCAACTGCCAATTGTTCTACTTCAACTTGTGAAGTGTAAACACTCCATATTTCTGCACTGATAGATGGAAGGACCCATGCAAAAACTAGACTTAGATAAACGTGAAACGCTCGTGAAATCATCGAGTAAAAATGCTTTATTAAAACTTAAAAAAATAGATAGAACAAGTTAATTCTATGGTAAGATTTAAATCGACAATTACTAATTGTCAAATAAAATATTTTGATCAAAATTCATGTTGATAGTAATAGTCTATCAACAATTAATACTGCAGATAAAGTAGAGTTTCAATCTAATGCTGAGAGTAAATTAGCTTAAGTGTAAAATAGTTGTTCAACAACCCACTATTCGCTATAAAATTAGTTTTAAAGTAGCGCTTTTGTTAAGTTTACCTTCCTTATAGCAGTTCCAATAAAGTTTGATGAAAATGTTAAGTGAATGGAAGTTAAGTTCACTTTAAACGGAGGATGTGAAAATCAATACAATTTGTAGTACCTTATTATTAAAAACTTGCCGAATAAATTTCAGCTAATGAAGTCTTTAGCTTTGATATGTTGAAGCGCTAAGATTTAAAGTTATTGAACCATGCAAATAAAGCCGTCTAGCCATAAGGTTTTAATCATTGAGGATGATCCACTGTATTTGCATCGGATTCAAAATTATTTGAAAGCTTTTTTTGAAACTGAAAATCAAGCAACTGCAATTACATATACTGCTGTGAAACAGATATTAGATGCAACATCTAATAAATTTGACATCATATTATTAGACTTAACGTTACCAGATTTACAAGACATACCATTGTTAAATGAAGTACTTCAATTGGCAAATAATATACCTGTTGTGGTACTAAGTAGTCATGAAAATATGTCCTTCAGTATAAAAACATTAGATCTAGGAGCATCTGATTTTTTATTGAAAGAAGAATTAACTGCCTTTTCTTTATACAAAGCAATTACTCATAATATTGAACGTAAAAAATATATTCTACAAATTGAGAAAACTAGAAATCAATACACGGAATTATTTCAATTAAGTCCTCAACCTTTAATTACCTATACGGTCGATGATAAAAAGATCTTAACCGTTAATGATGCAGCATGCGAATTATATGGCTATACTAAAGAGGAGTTTTCACAGCTCAGTTTGGCTGATATCAGGCCTAAATCTGAGATAGATTTTCTTAATCAAGAATTTAAAAGAATTTTAGAAAAAGGAATTTCTTCCCATAATTACATGGGAACCTTTATACACCAAAAAAAACATGGTGAAATATTTACGGTTGAAGTTTATAGCAATCCAGCCTCTCACTTGAATAAAAATATAAGGATTTCCTTAGTTAACGATGTGTCAGAAAGAGTCAAATACACGCAGCAAATTGAGGAACAAAACAAGAGGTTGAAAGATATTGCTTGGATTCAATCTCACGTGGTCAGAGCGCCATTGACACGTATCATGTCATTAATCTCGCTTTTTAAAGATGTTGAGGTGGAGAAAAGTGCTTCAGAGGAATCATTTATATTAGAAAACATATATAATTCCTCTAAGGAACTTGACGATGTATTAAATGACATCACCGTTAAAGCATCTAATCAGCAAAATGTAGAATGAGTAAAAAACTAATTATCATCGATGATGATCCTATCTGCTGCTTCATACTAGAAAAACTGCTCAGTAAAAATGGAATGCATACTGTTGCATGCTTTAATAATGCTACAAAAGCCCTTCAATTCTTAAACGAATCTAATGCTAAAACGGACTACTTGATATTCCTAGATTTGAATATGCCAGTAATGGATGGGTGGGAATTTTTAAAAGCTATGGAACATAATGATTATGACTTTGAAATTGACGTAGCAATCGTGACTTCGTCCATAGATCCAGAGGACATAAAACGAGCAGAAACATACGATTCCGTGATCAGCCTGATTACAAAACCAGTTACTCATGAGCATTTGAATAAGGTTTTGAAAACGACTTCAAAGTCAGCGATCACCTAAATCTACAAATCACTTCATATCTTTACAATAACAGCCTATTTATGAAATGATGGGGGTTTTGTTAGAAGTATCTAAAAGATTGTTCGAAAAAATCCCCTTGACTCCATTACTATTTCATGGTTATAATTTTTGCTGTTTATAAATTCATCTGGTAAAATATTATGACAGCTTCATCACAATTAATAACATGCATACAAGAGCAAAAAGCAGATATCAACATATCAATGCGGCTCAAACGTCAATCGCATCAGTTTACTGAACTTTTATTCAATGCCCTTTTTGATAGCGAGACTGATGCACAGCAAACGCTGGTAGAGTTGGAAGATCTATTTCTAGCCATCCGTAACCTAGCCTGTCCTGAAATCACTGGGAAACCTTGCAAAACATGGAATGATTTTACTGAGGTTATTCCTGATTTGTTTTGCAGCCTTAAAAAAGATGCGCTAGCGATTTTTAATAACGATCCAGCGGCCCGGTCCATTGAAGAAATTTATCTCGCCTATCCCGGTTTCTATGCCATAGCCATTTACAGAATGGCACGCGAGTTTTTTAATTTAAAACTGCCGCTTATTCCACGATTAATGACTGAATACGCACACCAACTAACAGGAATCGATATACATCCTGGTGCTTCTATAGGCCATTCTTTTTTTATAGATCATGGGACTGGAGTTGTGATAGGTGAAACGGCGCAAATTCATGACCATGTAAAACTCTATCAAGGAGTTACCTTAGGTGCGTTAACTGTAAAAAAAGCACTGCAAAACAAGAAGAGACATCCTACCATTGAAGACCATGTAATTATTTATGCTAATGCCACTATCTTAGGCGGCGACACCACCATAGGTGCCTACAGCGTTATAGGTGGTAATGCTTGGGTAACCGAATCCATTGCAGCAAACACTCGCGTGATGCACACCCCAACTGTTGATATAACTACTCAAAAGAGAACCATTGCATGAACCACAGTTTGATTGATCAAATAGGAAACACGCCATTGGTAAAGTCCATGGTTTTGAATACCAACCCAAATGTGACCCTGTATTTTAAAATGGAGGGAGACAATCCAGGTGGAAGTGTCAAAGATCGAGCGGCATTGAATATGATTAAAACTGCGCTAGACGCTGGAACCATAGATCACAATTCTAAATTGATTGAAGCGACCAGCGGAAATACTGGTATTGCACTGGCCATGATTGCCGGGATTTATAATCTGGATATTGAGCTGGTAATGCCAGAATCAGCCACCAAGGAGCGGGTGTTAACCATGCGAGCCTATGGTGCTAAGGTTACTTTACACCCTGACGGTATCGAGGGTGCCCGGGATTATGCTGATGATAAAGTGAATAATGAGGGTTATTTCTCTTTCAATCAATTTGCTAATGACAACAATTGGAAAGCCCACTACAAAACTACAGGGCCTGAAATATGGCGTGACACTCAAGGTAAAGTAACCCATTTTGTATCTTCCATGGGTACTACTGGTACCATAATGGGAACCTCCACCTTTCTAAAAGAGCAGGATAAAAATGTACAGATCGTAGGCGTACAACCTACAGATGGTTCCAGCATTCCAGGAATACGCAAATGGCCTACCGCCTATTTGCCTGCCATTTTTGATGCTTCTAAGGTCGATCGAGTCATGGAAGTAAGCGAGGAAGAGTCCATCGCTATGGCGAGACGACTGGCAAAAGAAGAAGGTATTTTATCAGGCATGAGCAGTGGTGGCGCCACAACTGCCGCATTAAAATTAGCGGATGAATTAGAAAGCGGTATTATCGTTAGTATCATTTGTGACCGTGGAGATCGCTATCTTTCATCAGGACTTTTTGAATGAGTCTTCGCTATAATGCAGCTTTGAATTTCTAGCATTTCTGCTTAAAATTAATTCGCTTTCGCGAAAGCTAAATTCTTTGAACCATCAAACATGCTTAGAGAAGTCAAGCTCCAATTAATCAACACGCGGGTTCTTAAGTATTTAATTCTATATTTAAAGAACAAAATCTGCATTTATGAAAGCCCTTTTCTTGACCAGAGAACACCCACCTTGTGTGTATGGCGGCTGAGCTTGCAAAATTGATGGAAATCGAGGTACGCAGTTTTGGTGATCAGAACATTAAAGGCTTGAATCCTAGTGTGGAAGGCTATGATTATGAAAATGACGCTTTCGCGAAAGCGGACTCCCAATTAAAAGCACTTCTACAAACCATCAGTACTGGAACCCACATGAATATCAAACCTGTGGATGCCGATGTGGTACATTGTCATACGTGGTATTCTCATTTTGCTGGTATACTAGCTAAGCTTTGCTACGGGACGCCTTTAGTGGTGACTACTCATTCCTTAGAACCGCTGCGTCCCTGGAAACGAAATCAACTGGGCCGAGGCTATGATGCCTCTTCCTGGATTGAAAAAACGGCTATCGAGATGGCAGATGCCGTTATCGCCGTGTCTAAAGAAACTAAGGAAGATGTCTTGAACTACTTCAACGTTGATGAGAAAAAGATCCAAGTGATTTATAATGGTATCAACCTAGAACAATATCAAAAAACTACAGAAGCCAGTGCGTTAAAGAAACACCAGATAAATACAGAAAAGCCATTTGTACTTTTTGTAGGACGCATTACCCAGCAAAAAGGCATCATCCACTTAGTCAATGCTATTAAATATATTCATCCTGACACGCAAGTTGTTCTCAAAAAAGGTGCTGTGATTCTCGCTGGATTTACACTTTAGTCCATTTGTTTATCGTCAGCCTCATACATCATTAAGAAGGGTTGTAACAATCGCTTGAGTTTATCGCTACCTAGATGTGATTTATTCATTTCCAGATAAGAATAGATAGCCTTCAAATCTTCCAAAGTTTTTAAAACATTAAACTTTGACTTGTATTTCAAAAATATAGGGTGTGCAGTTGTACCGTGGTAAACTTCAAAGATCTCATCATGACGCTCATCATTTTTTATCTTTTCATACAACTCTAATAAACTTTCCTCATTTCCTTCCAGCACTTGAAAAAAATTACCGAAGCTATACAGTAAAACACCACTGATATCACAGCTGTTATTGTACTTCCAGGATTTTTCAAAAATCTTTTCAATTGACGTCTCATCGAGGCTTGTGTCAGATTTACTTACATAACAAATAGTATAGATACGGTTCAATAGATTAGATTAGATCAAAATGAAATTACAAGATATAAAAAAGAGCGGTATAGGAAATAGACGTTAATAGATACTTACAGAGTACCTTTAAAGATGGAATTAATTTTCAAAGTTTCGGGACTCCAGAAAAGGCCTTAACAATTCTTCCATTTCAGATTCTAATCCCATGCGTCGTTTCCGTTTTAAATATTCATTTAAATTGAGCCAATCAAACTTGTCGATTACCAAGTTGAACTTAGAATTATAGTTCCGGAAAACCATTTCCTTAGCTTTCTCTTCAAAAAGTACGATGAGTGTATCGTGCCTTTTGTCTTTTTCGATCTTAGCAAATGTTTCTTTTACAAGGCTTTCCTCACCTTCTAAGACTTGCAGAAAACTGCCTTCTCCGTAAAGTAAAATACCATTCAGTCCTTTCTTGTTATTACGGTATTCAGAATTTTCCAGCAACTCTAGAATATCTATTTCATTAAGTTGATCAGCAGCTCTACTGATGTATAAAATGGTATATGAATCGGTCATTAATTGTTCAAAAATTAGCAATTTAAGAATTCCATCCCTTTTTGATGACCCATTTTATATCTGGAATTAAAATTTATCTGACTCTCTGAAACCTGCATATTTTAGAAACTTGAAGCATTTGATTGTACGTGGAAGACTTCATTTGCAAATATTATAAAGCTTACCAATGACTACTTTTGACTATTGTTTTTTGTTAAAATTGATTATAAATTTATAAATATTCCTTAATATCTTTAAGGTCATGACTTTAATTCCTACTTCATAATAATAACCCATCAAAAACAAAAACATGCAACAATTAGGCAATTCAAATTTTGAAAATTACATAGGCGCTTCAGAAGGTTTTTCTGAAATGGCTTATCAAATGACCTCTCATGTACTCACGTTAGGGTACGCAGTGATGCTCGCTGGACTACTTTATTTTATACTGACAATTAAAAAAGTGGATAAGAGATTCCAAATGTCTAACATATTATCTGCGGTAGTAATGGTATCTGCATTTCTTTTATTGTATGCGCAAGCAGGCAATTGGACCAGCAGTTTCACATTTGACATAGAATTAGGACGCTACTTCCTAGATCCAGACGGCGACCTTTTTAATAATGGATATCGCTATCTCAACTGGTTGATCGATGTACCTATGTTATTATTCCAAATACTTTTTGTGGTAACCTTGACTAAATCAAAACTTAGTTCCATACGCAATCAGTTTTGGTTCTCTGGAACCATGATGATCATTACAGGATATATTGGTCAGTTTTATGAAGTGTCTGATATCACTTGGTTCTTAATTTGGGGTGCCATTTCTACCGTATTCTTCTTCCACATTCTTTATTTAATGAAGAAAGTGATCAATGAAGGAAAAGAGGGCATTTCTACTAAAGGGCAAAAAATACTGAGTAATATCTGGATCCTTTTCCTTATCTCTTGGTTCTTATACCCAGGAGCCTACCTGATGCCTTATTTAGGAGGTATCGATGGATTCTTATACAATGAATCTGGTGTGGTAGGACGTCAAATCACCTATACCATTGCAGACGTTTGTTCTAAAGTAATTTATGGTGTCTTGCTAGGAAATCTAGCCATGACATTGAGTACCAAAAATAAAAACGAGCATAAGCCAGCATAAGTAAACACTTAAGATTAATTGAACTCCAGTGATTTAGGTTACTGGAGTTTTATTATGTCTCACTGTGTAGTTATTTATTAATTGAAGTTCGCTTTCGCGAAAGCGAACATAACCACACCATAATAACAATTACTCTATTCTAAAGCATCAGAAACCTCGTCGCTTAGACTTCTAGATATTTTGAAGACTTTGTCTTGAACGTAAACATGTGTTTTATCCATACGATCGATGGCCTTGCGGCGTACGGCTACACTGCGATTGACCCTAATCATCTCATGATGGGGAAACTCTTCAAGTAGACCGTGTAGAGAAATGCGCAAAACATCTGATCCATTTTTATGAAAAAGCTCTGTATAGACGTGATCTGCCTGCGCATAAAGCACATCGTCAAGTTCATAGCAGTAAACTGATGAACCTATATGTATCATTATTTCACGAGATCGCAGTCCCAGACTTTCAAAAATGATATCAATATTTGTAGTTAGGGTAGCGGACTGTATAGGTTTTGAAAGATAGCCCACAGGTTTCGTCTCTTTCAGTTTTTCTAGAATAGATTTATTTGTATTTGAAGTGAGGTACATGAATGGAGTTTTATAGCGCTTATTGATCTCATGTGCCACATCCATACCTCCTTTTTCACCAGAAAGATTGATATCTAGTAGTACAAGATCAAAAGGCTCGCGCTCTAGGGCTTCCATAGCTTCATCAAAGTCTATAGCAATGGCCGGCACTTCATAGCCATGTTTTTTCAACATTCGCTCTAAGTTTCCAGCTATCATGAGCTCATCCTCGACAATTAATATTTTTTTCATTGCACCTATTTTCTTTTTACTACTATCTGATAATTAGAGCCTATGCGTGTTACTGTACCTCTTAACTGTCGAACCATTGTTTGTATAATATATAATCCCAAGGTTTGGGCATTTTCCATTTCTATGAAATCCTTCCCGTTGTCCTTGTAAAAGATCGATAAATGATCATCAGCTTCTGAAATGTTGAGCTGGATGGAGATGGTCTTAGAAACGGGTTGGGCATGCTTAATGGAGTTCGTAATAAGTTCATTGACTAAAATACCAATAGGGACTGCCGTTTCTAGGTTCACGTTGATATCGCCAATTTCTTGATGGTATTCTAAATCACTACCATTCACTTGAATCAATGCATCTGCAATTGCGGCTATGTAAGATTGAATCGGCACCTCTTTATGTGCCATGGTACTATTTGCTTCTATAAACTGATCGTGAACGGTAGCTATAGCCTGAATGCGGTTATTCAGGCTCATAAAGTCTTTGATACTTTCAGGAATTTTAGTTTCTTCCATTTGAAATGCAATCAAACTTTGGATAAAAGCTAGGTTATTCTTTACTCTATGGTTCACCTCTTGAAGAAGAAATTCCTTTTCTTCTAAGCTTTGAGATAGCTGAAAATTTGATTGAGTGATTTTTGAGTTTTGATCGTTAATCTTTCTGTTCCTAGCAGCTAACGTCAAAAACATCAAAATCAATGAAATTAAAAATAGTCCTAAACCTAATACGCTGTACAGTAGAAGTTTTTCATTGGTATTAGCACTCTCAAGTTGGCTTGCAAGTTTGATGTTTTCTAGAACCGCTTTTTCTTTATTGAATTCATATTCATACTCCTTCACCTTCATTTTACGCGATCTATTCAGGCTTTGAATTTCTTCCTGTGTATAGAGCTTTTGATAGACTAATGCGTTCGCAATATCATTTTGGAGTTCTAATATTTTAGCTTTTTGTTGGTATAAAGTAGCTCTAAAATAATCAGTTTTACTATTGTTTATAAGCTCTATAGCAGAGTCATTGTAAGCAAAAGCATTCTCATAATCTCCTTCTTTAATATAAGTCTGAGCTATTAAATAAGTCAAGCGAACCTCACCTGGTTCATTATCAGCGGCTTTCCATATTTGAAGTCCATCGTAAAAATACTGACGCTTTTTAGCTAGCTGAGTACTATCCATGTTAAGCCCCATCAAAAGCTTGCCAGTAGCCTCCACGTCTAGAAAATTGTTTTGGGCACCATAGTCAATGGCATTTTCAGCCCATTCTACTGATTCGACTTGCCGGCCACCTACTCTGTACCATGAGGATAGACGGTACAAGTACCTCCCATAGTTCTGGTCTTTTACCATGGTAGTGTCTTCATAAATTCTGGCAACTCTATTTAAGTTCTTTTTACTTTCTGGTAAATTATCCAGCAACTCATAGATCAGTGCTTTTTCAAGCAAAACCGATATTTGCAATTCTTGAGTCAAACCTTGCTGTTCAAGTAACTCATTAGCCAGTTCCAAAGCGTCGTCAAAAAACTGAAGTTCTACTAAGGCCTTGAGCTTATAAGATTTGAGAATGTTTTTTTGGTGCGGTGTAAAATCTGCCAGCAACATCTGGTTCAACCCCATTAAGGATTGGGCTCTTTCAAAAGAAAAAATCTTTTTTTCAAACCGCTCTTGAACCACTTCAAAGGGTAGGTCTTTAAGATATCTGCCTTGAGCTTTCTGTGCGTAGAGGTTAGGAGCATTCAGAAACAAAAACAACAATAGAAATATCGAAGACCCCAGAAAACCCTCTGCGGCTGCATCTTTCTGGCTTCTAAGATTAAAAATAAAATGTAACGTATTAAAGATCATACAAATAACACTATACTATTTATTTAATTTGATTTTGAAAACTCGCTTTTTTGTCATTCAGAACAAAAAACCCAGCATTCAGAACATAAATTTTATTGGTCCTAATTAGCTACTTATATTCACGTAAGTAAAGAGAATTATAAAGATAAGGGTTACAGCTTAACTTCAATTTTTTAGGGTAGTAGTTATACATAGGGACCTTTTTAAGGGTATAATTACACAAATAAACCAGCCACTCAGGCTGGTTTTTTCTTTGGTAAATAATGAACCTTTGATTTATCTACGTATTCTTTTAAAAATGTAACGAGTTACAAAAATCCCGTTAGAATCATCGTTTCCACTAAAACTTTCGACACCACTATTTACAAAGGCTAATTCCCAGCCCATAGATGCCATATCGTTAATTTTAGATGTTACTACCACATCATTTGCGGCAATATTTTGAAAACGAATACCTGCAATATTGAAAAAGTTGAGCAGTTTTGTTTCTTCAAAATTTTTAACGCGTATATCGCCGCGGTCTGATTTATTACGCTCATCATCTTCTTCACTACGAGAACTAGTAAAGTCTTGATAGTTGCGAGTTTCTTCACTTGAAATCATTCGCGATCTCCCTAAACCACTAGGGATAATCGATTCAACTACAGTAACTGTTTGATATTCATACGTTGGCAGAGTAACTGCGGTAGATGAATTCATGTCGTGAGTCTGTGCTAGAATCGTTGATGAGAACAAGATTGTGATGCTACATAAAATAGGATACATTTTCATAGGTTAGTTTTTAAAAATGAAAGCCTGATCTAAATCATTAGACCAGGCTTTAAATGTACACCTAAGGTACTACTATTTCAAATCTTCAAGTCTTTTCACTGTATTGAGGGTAGTTTCAATACGTGACAGTTGTCCTTTAATGATCGGCACTACTTCTGCGAGTAGCGTTTCTCCTTTCAAAGCTTCCTTATATTCTTCTACACTAGCTTTTTCTCCACGTATACACTCCTCTAAAATATTTTCCTCATTTTCTTGTGTCCAGCTGGTTTTAATATCCATCCAAGTACGGTGGATCGCTCCAGTTACAGAACCTTTCGTTTTTGGCTCTTCATTCAACTGATGCAGTTCATTATGCAGTTCAGTTGTAAAATGGCTTCTTTCTGCTGCTCTTTCTTGAAAGAATCTTTTTAATCTTGCAGATTCTACATTCTCAATGGCATTCTTATAACCCTTCTCTGCATCATAACTTTTTTCCAATAATTGGTTCAGTTCAGATACCGTGTGATCGTGTAATTTTTTATGTGCTGCTTCTCTAGTGGTTTCCATATATGTTTTTTGTTAATTAGTAAGATAGTAAGACCACCATAGCATTTTCTACAATAAAAATCCAATTCACACCTCTTTAACGATAAGGATGCTTGGCATACATAAAAAGGAATAGTTCCAAAATAATTGTCATTTTAGGAACAATTCCAAGTTCTAAAAGTATCTTTGCGTTATGAATTTGGAAAATCAAATCTACGCTGTTGTAGATGTAGAAACCACTGGAAAAGGTCTAGGAGGTAACCGCATTACTGAAATTTGCATCGTGCGGATGCAAAACAATCAAGTACTTGACAAATTTGTAAGTTTGGTGAATCCGCAACAACCTATACCTGGATTTATTACTCAACTTACCGGCATTGACGACTCGATGGTGGATTCGGCACCATTATTTTCAGAGATTGCACAAGATGTTTTGGTCTTTTTCAAAGACGCTATTTTTGTAGCCCATAATGTCGGCTTTGACTACAATGTAATCCGCAATGAGTTTAAACGCTTAGAGATTGATTTTACTAGCAAGAGATTGTGTACAGTTAGGCTTTCGCGAAAGCTGCTTCCCAACAAATCTTCATACAGTCTTGGGAGATTATGCTACTCTTTAAGTATCCCGCTAGACAATCGCCATCGCGCTGAAGGTGATACAGATGCGACGGTTATACTTTTTCAACGACTGTTATCGCTGGATGACGATTTTGAAGTTATTCAATCCTTTTTAAACACTAAAAGTAAGGAAAGTACTTTGCCACCACACGTTCCCAAAGCCCAGTTTGATGAGTTGCCAGCCACACCAGGGGTGTACCTTTTCAAGGACCAGTCTCACAAAGTGATTTATGTAGGTAAGGCGATCAATATCAAGAAAAGAGTACTGTCGCATTTTTACACTAAAAAAAGTAAATCCTATCTCATGGGGCAAGAGATGTACCATATTGATTTTGAGGAAACAGGTAACGAGGCTGTCGCATTACTTAGAGAAGCTGATTTGATCCGGCACTTTTATCCAAAATTCAATAGTGCTCAAAAAAAACCTAGGAACACTTATCAAATTATCTCCTATAAAAATCAGCGTGGGATAATCCAGCTAGCTGTAGCGGTTTCAAAATCCTTTGATTATTCTGTGATTACTTTTTATAACAGGGCACAAGCGGTAGAAAAACTGGAATGGATGTGTGAAGAATTTCAATTGTGCCCACGGTACTGCTCCTTACAAATTACAACTGGTCGCTGCACACATTACAAGCTGCGCGATTGTGAGGGTATATGCGCTGGAGAAGAAGAGGTGGATCACTATAATACCAAAGTGAACGCAGCTATTGATGGGCTACAAAATGACAAACCTACCTTTATCATCAAGGAATCTGGACGGACTAAAAGTGAGAACTGTTTTGTCTTGATTAAGGATGGGTGTTATCAAGGTTATGGCTATGTTGACCATGATGTAGCAGTAAACAGCATTGATGAATGTGAAACTTTTATTGAGCGCAAAACACCCAATTATCACACGTATCAAATCATCAATACCTATTTGAGAAAGAATGAGATGCGCAATGTAGTTTCTCTAGATCAACTAAGCGCTTAGGTTTTCTGCTTTTTCTTTTTAGCCGCTGGGAATAATACGTTATTAAGGATCAAGCGATATCCTGGGGAATTGGGGTGCAAACTTAGTTCCGTTGGTGGGTCACCTACGCGATGCTGGTAATCTTCTGGATCATGGCCTCCATAAAAGGTGAAGAAGCCTTTGCCGCGTATACCGTGAATGTATCTTGCTTCCTGATTGGATTTATTTTCACCTAATACCAATACATTTTTCTTAACCTCTTCTCGATCATAGCTGGTGGTTTGCCCCATAAAACCCTTGACCAGGCTGGTGTGATTTTGATTGAGCATGGTAGGTATTGGGTCCCACTTAGCGCTAAAGTCCATTAAGGAGAAGTAATCTCGCTCTTTATCAATCCTGCGTTTAGCAGTCATATCAATGGAACTGAATTCGTATACCATAGGTGAACGTTCGAGTTGGAAATCAGTGAACGCAAAAGTTTTAGAGTAATCAATTTTGTTTTGGTAGTCCGCCTCTGATGGGTCGCCGTCAAACATGGTTTCCGCAATATCAATACCTTCTGCCGCAAGGGCAATGTCAAAACTGTCTGTAGCGCTGCACATAGCAAACATAAACCCACCGCCAACTACATAATCCCGTATTTTCAACGCCACTGCTCGCTTCTCTTCACTGACTTTAGAGAATCCTAATTCATTTGCAAGGGCTTCTGCATTTTGTTTCTCCTCAATATACCAAGGTGCGGTACGGTAACTACGATAAAATTTACCGTATTGACCTGTAAAATCTTCATGGTGCAAGTGCAACCAGTCGTAGAGCAACAATTCATCTGCCAAAACTTCGGTGTCATACACTTTCTCATAAGGAATCTCGGCATACGTCAGCACCATGGTAACCGCATCATCCCAAGGCGCTTTACCTGTGGGGGTGTAGACTGCAATCTTAGGTGCTTTTTCTAAAAGAACCTCCTGCATGTTTTGTGAAGGGCTGGCAATAAATTCTAGAAGTGAAGAAACCTCGCCTTCTGACATGGGTTCGAAGGAAACCCCTCTTACAACAAGTTCTTTTTTGAACTCTTCAGTCTCAGGAATTAAGAAAGATCCACCGCGATAATTGAGTAACCACTTGACTTTAGTGCCCTTTGCAAGAAGCCAATAAGAAATTCCGTACGCTTTTAGGTGATCCGTTTGAGTTTCAGCGTCCATGGGTACCAGTAAATACTGACTCAGGGCTGCTTGACCAAACATCAAAAAACTAAAAACAAGGAATAAGCGAGACATCAAAATGATCTACTGTTGTTAACTCTAGTGTTTTGTAGGAGCGGTGAGCGGTATTTCGCTTTCGCGAAAGCGAACTTCTCCACCTACAGCAATATACAATTATGAAAAGCTATTCGCAATTTTCTTGCCAGTTCCCCTAAAATGCAAGGCCATCATCATCCTCACTTTTAGGGCCATCAAAAGCGTCGTTAGGATTTCCAAAACGAGGCGCTGGAAATTCTGGCTTCATGGTATCGTCGTTTGCGGCATTCATCTTAGAGCCAAATTCCTGTGGGGTACTGAAAAACTGATCTAGATTATCAAATTTACCGAATTGACCCAAGAACTTCAATCTAATGGAGTCTGTCGCACCGTTCCGGTGTTTTGCCACGATAAATTCTGCCTGATCCTTAGTAGGAGTTCGATCGTCATCATCCCATTCTTCCAGGTTGTAGTATTCTGGACGATAAATGAAGGAAACAATATCTGCATCCTGCTCGATTGCTCCAGATTCCCTAAGGTCAGAAAGCAAGGGACGCTTGCTGCCACCACGAGTTTCAACTGCACGCGACAACTGGGATAGTGCAATCACGGGCACCTCCAATTCTTTAGCTAATGCTTTCAAGTTACGAGAGATGGTGGAAATTTCTTGTTCGCGATTTCCACCTTTAGCATTCGTTTGAGCGGTCATTAACTGCAAATAATCAATCATGATGAGCTTAATACCATGTTGCGACGCCAGCCTTCTACACTTTGCTCTAAGGTCAAAAATAGAGAGTGATGGAGTATCGTCGATAAAAATTGGAGCTCGCTCTAGGTCTTTTACTTTAACATTGAGTTGTTCCCACTCGTGAGGTTCGAGTTTACCCGTACGCAATTTCTCTGAAGACAAACCAGTTTCTGATGATATTAAACGGGTAATCAACTGTACACTGCTCATCTCTAGTGAGAAGAATGCCACTGGGATGTTGCTTCCTACTGCTATATTACGTGCCATGGACAATGTAAATGCTGTTTTACCCATACCTGGACGAGCCGCAACGATAATTAAATCACTAGGCTGCCATCCACTGGTCAAACGATCCAGATCTGTAAAACCAGTAGGGATTCCACTAAGACCATCGCGGTTTGCAATTTCTTCAATACGCTGTTTTGCCTGACGTACTAGGTCCATAGCAGTTTCTGTACTCTTACGTATGTTTCCTTGTGCTACCTCATATAGTTTTGATTCGGCCTTATCGAGTAGGTCAAAAACATCGGTAGACTCTTCGTATGAATCATTAATAATCTCGGTAGAGATTTTAATCAAACTGCGCTGAATGAATTTTTGCAGAATGATGCGCGCGTGAAATTCAATATGCGCGGTTGAACTCACCATTTGGGACAATTGTACCAGATAATGATCCCCACCCACGGACTCTAACTTTTCATCCTTACGCAATTGAGCAGAAACGGTTAATAAATCCACTGGACTACCGCTTTTGAACAATTTATCAATGCTGTCAAAAATGGATTGATGTGCTTTGTGGTAAAAAGCATCAGGTGAAAGTAAGTCGATGACCTCATCAACTCCTTTACCATCAATCATTAACGCCCCTAATACAACCTTCTCAAGATCAACTGCTTGAGGTGGTATTTTCCCTTTTTCCAATGAGATCACTGGACTGTTTCCAGAAACTATTGAGACGCGTTCTTGTACTTTTTCCATAGAGATCAAAAGTAGTGGTTTGCTTTAGATTTTTAAGGTTTCCTTGTCTTATGGTAATCAACAATTACAACTTAAATTCAGTTTAAAACCTGTTAACAACCTATAAAGCTTTGAAGCTTCATCCGTTAGTACGCTGTTGCTGGTCGTAAGAATATTCTGTAAGAAATAATTAGAATGATTTGAATTGCGGATAACTTAGAAATCTCACTATTTGACAGAAAAAAACCAACCTAACGGCTGGTTTTTTTATTATCGGCAAGGTTTAGATTCTTATCCTTTAAACACGCCCATATTGGCATATTTATCCATACGCTCCTCCACCAACTCCGTTGGGGTAAGATCTTTCAATTCTTGGTAGTTACGATCAATACATTTAGCTACTGAAACGAAAATCTCTTCGCGATTTCTATGCGCTCCACCTTCTGGCTCGTTGAGAATCTCGTCTACCAGTTTCAATTTCTTCATATCCTTACTGGTCAGCTTCAAAGCTTCTGCAGCTTCTTCTTTGTGCTCCCAACTTCTCCATAATATTGAGGAACAAGATTCTGGAGAAATAACACTGTACCATGTATTTTCTAACATGACAACTCTATCTCCTACACCTATTCCTAAAGCTCCACCGCTGGCTCCTTCTCCTATAATCATCACAATGATAGGCACCTTAAGGCGGGTCATTTCAAGAATATTACGAGCAATGGCTTCTCCCTGGCCGCGCTCCTCTGCTTCTAATCCTGGAAAGGCTCCTGGAGTATCGATGAGGGTAACCACAGGGATGCCAAATTTCTCTGCACTTTTCATCAAACGAAGCGCTTTGCGATATCCTTCAGGGTTTGACATACCAAAGTTGCGGTACTGTCTAGTCTTTGTATTGTATCCCTTTTGTTGTCCTATGAACATATAGGTTTGATCTCCTATCTTTCCTAGACCACCTATCATCGCTTTATCGTCCTTTACATTACGATCTCCATGCAGCTCAAGCCAGGTATCACCACAAATACTTTGGATATAATCTAAAGTATAAGGACGATCTGGATGGCGAGACATTTGGACTCTTTGCCAAGGTGTCAATTTGCTGTAAATATCCTTCCTAGTAGATTTCAATTTTTTCTCTAGTTGCTGAATGGTCTTGCTAACGTCCACGTCGTTTTCCACTCCTAGCTCTAGGGTTTGCTGGTATTTTTCTTCCAGTTCTTGTATAGGTAATTCGAATTCTAAGTATTCCATTGTGGGCATCTCCATTTTGGGATAAACAAATATAAGAAAACAAGACAGTGTGTGGTAGGCTTGTTAGTATCTAATATTAAGAATTGGGATATAGGGAATTCCGTTTTCGCGAAAGCGAACTCAACCTCAACCCATTGCAAGTGTTATGGATGCTTCTTTATAGCAAGTTTTTGACGCCTCGCGATCCTGTTTTTGACGATACCATTCGTAATGATAACTCCTATTATGACTAGCGCACCTATATAGAATTGCGGCGTCATTTGCTCTGAATCTCCTAGTATAAGGAAGGCCAAGATAATACCATATACTGGCTCTAAGTTAATGGTTAACATAATGGTGTAGGCACTTAAAAATTTCATCACTTTCACACTAGCGATAAATGCGTATGCGGTACAAACACTGGCCAAAACGCCTATCCACAGCCAGTCCGTACTAGAGAGTGCTGATGGCGGTGCAAAGTCTGAAGGGACGATTAAAAAGTAGATACTCAACAATCCTACACCACTAAGCAGCTCATAAAAACTAATGGTAGACGGTGGGTGTTCTTTGGCCCATTTGACATTGATGATTGAAAATGTGGCGCTCAACAAAGCACTAATCAATCCCAGAATCATTCCCAGTACATATTCCGTCTCTACTTGAAAAATGTAATACAAGGCACCTATTATGACGATTCCAAAAATCAATTCGTAGCCTACAAATTTTTTAGGAGTAAATAACGGCTCTAGTATGGCGGTAAAGAAAGCTCCAGTACTCATCATGGCTAGTGTTACCGACACATTACTCACTTTAATAGCTCCAAAAAAGGTCACCCAGTGAAGGGCGATCACGATGCCTGCGGCTACAAAACCTAAAATGCGTTTGCGTGGCAAAGCGTTGGATCCTGTGGGTTGCAAGGGAATCCCTCTAACTTTCATATAAAGTAATATCAAGACAACTGCCATTCCCATACGCCACCAGACAAGAGGCACACTATCAATACTAATAAGCGCTCCCAATACTGCGGTAAAACCCCAAATAAAAACAATAAAATGAAGATGTAGGTAATTGACTATTCTATCGTCGCGCATTTCTCAATAAAAATAAAGCTACAATGGCAAAGAAAATATTAGGAGTCCATACCGCGATCCATGGGGAGAAGGTGCTTTTCTCTGCAATTGTCCCAAATACCTTGTCAAGAAACATGTAGGACATTGCGATGACAATGCCTATGGCAAGATTCACTCCCATACCACCTCGCTTTTTAACACTAGAAACCGCCACAGCTATGATCGTAAAAATAAAAGCACTGATAGGAATAGAGATGCGCTTGTACTTCTCCACATAGTAGATGTTCATGTTAGCATTCCCTCGTTTTTCTTCTAGTGCGATGAAATCATTGAGGTCTGAATAGGATTTGGTTTCAGCAATGTAAGTGGTAGGTGTAAGTTCATCAATATCAAAATCGAGTACAGTATCGAGTCTGTTTTGAGTTTGTAGAATTTCACCATTTTCAGTGATGATGCGTTTTTTATATTGACTCAACACATAAACGCTATCCTCAAAACTGATGCGATTCGCATATATTTTGTACTTCAAAACGTTGTCCTCAAAATGCTCTAGTGTGAAGTCAAAACCTCGTTGACTGGAAGGCTGGTAATTGCTCACATAGACATAGTCATTGTCATTGATTTGCCGGAAAACGTTAGTAGTTTCTAGTTCGCTTCCTTTTTTAAAATACTTGTATTGATATTCATTGAATCCTGATGCCGCTGCTGGAACAAAGATGGTACTTAGCAGTAAAGCTAAACCGCAAATGATAGTTGCTCCTATAATATAGGGGCGCAAGAATCTATTGAAGGAAACACCTGAACTTAGGAAAGCGATGACCTCTGTATTGTTAGCCAACTTAGAGGTAAAAAACATGGTTGAAATAAACAGAAATATAGGAAAGAGAAAATTGGTAAAATACATAGTAAAATCACCCAGGTATACCATTGTCTCAGACAACGGAACATCTTGACCCAGTATTTTTCCAATTTTTTCCGCAATGTGAACTGTTACCATGATAGGTAAGAACAGCATCAATAGCAGGAAGAAACTTCCTAAGTATCGCTTTAATATGTATTTATCCAGTATGCTTAGCACCTACAGTCTATTATCCATTTGTTTGACCATTTGATCCTTCCAGGTTCTAAAATCTCCAGCCAGAATATGCTTGCGCGCTTCCCTCATCAACCACAGATAAAAAGCGAGATTGTGGATCGTACAAATTTGTCGGCCTAACATCTCATTAACTGTAAATAGATGTCTAACATAAGCCTTAGAATATTCCGTGTCCACCCAGGCATATCCAGCTTCATCTAATGGACTGAAATCCATTTCCCACTTCTTATTTTTAATATTGATACTCCCATGAGTGGTAAATATCATACCGTTCCTACCGTTTCTTGTAGGCATTACACAATCAAACATGTCTATACCCAGCGCTACATTTTCCAGTAGGTTGATGGGAGTTCCCACCCCCATTAAATAACGTGGTTTATCCTTAGGAAGTATAGCTGTCACCACTTCAGTCATTGCATACATCTCCTCTGCTGGTTCTCCAACTGACAATCCGCCGATGGCATTTGCATCCATGTCACAGTTCGCTACAAATTCGGCACTTTGCTTTCTTAAATCAGTATAGGTACTTCCTTGAATAATTGGAAACAAGGTTTGCGTGAACCCGTACTTATCTGGAGTATTGTCAAAACGCTCGATACATCTTTTCAACCAGCGGTGAGTCATGTGCATGCTGCGTCGTGCATAATTAAACTCACAAGGATAAGGCGTGCACTCGTCAAAAGCCATAATGATGTCTGCACCAATGCTGCGCTGTATATCCATAGCACGCTCTGGAGTAAAGGTATGGTAGGACCCATCGATATGAGATTTGAACTTAACTCCTTCTTCCTTAATCTTGCGATTTGCACTTAAAGAATAAACTTGGTATCCGCCAGAATCAGTAAGTATAGGTCGATCCCAATTCATAAATTGGTGTAATCCGCCTGCTTTTTCCAGCACTTCCATTCCAGGTCTTAAGTAAAGATGGTAGGTGTTTGCCAGAATGATGTCTGGATTTACATCTTCTTTAAGTTCTCGTTGATGTACTCCTTTAACGGTACCCACGGTACCTACAGGCATAAATATAGGCGTCTCAATTGCGCCATGATCGGTATGCACAACGCCGGCTCTCGCTTGACTGTTTGCATCTGTTTGTAAAAGGTCAAATTTCATTTTCATGCGGGACAAAGATAAGTTTCTAGTAGGAAGTTTAGAGAAGCTTATTGGTATTAAGTATCTAGTACGAAGTAATAAGACTCAAGAATTATCTTGACATACAACTCGCTCGTCAATCGCTGCGCACTTGACTTACTGACAAACGACCTACGCCTTTTCAGCTGGGCTACTGATTTGCCAGTACTCGATTAATGATAAAAATAGATTTTAGTTATAACAGGGGCTTAAAAACCACTTTCGTATAGAAGTTCGATATCCAGAACAGCAAACGTGAAAAAGTCATTAGTCTAAAGTCACGAGAGTTCCCGAAGGGAACACGAGCGTCACACGTCATTCCCCTTTCAAATTAAAGTTCGAGTTTGATTTTGATTTTGATTTTGATTTTGATTTTGATTTTGATTTTGATTTTGATTTTGATTTTGATTTTATCAAAGTTGTTCACAAAACCGTGTAAATCGTTAATAAATCAAAATCTAGGTAAAAGCCATTGGCTTAGGAACTACTTACCTTTACAGCTACTAACAAATTTTCAAGAAATGGCTGATATACAGCACTTAAAAGATTTAGTCTCGCAGGTACGCCGCGACATCGTTCGTCAAGTACATGCCGTCAACAGTGGTCACCCAGGAGGTTCCTTAGGTTGTACCGAGTTTATTGTTGCTCTCTACAATGAGATCATGGATCACGATCCTTCCTTTCAAATGGATGGAAAAAATCAAGACCTGTTCTTCTTATCCAATGGTCACATTTCTCCCGTGTTCTATAGCGTTTTGGCACATGCCGGCTATTTTCCAAAGGAAGAATTGAATACCTTCCGTAAACTGAATTCCAGATTACAAGGCCACCCAACTACTCATGAAGGACTCCCTGGAGTACGAATTGCAAGTGGTTCTCTAGGTCAGGGAATGAGTGTGGGAATAGGCGCAGCGCTTACTAAAAAGCTGAATGGCGATGACAAAACTGTTTTTACCCTTCACGGTGATGGTGAATTGCAAGAAGGTCAGATCTGGGAAGCTGCAATGTATGCTAGCGCAAACCACGTGGACAATCTTATCGCGACTATCGATGTAAACGGTCAGCAGATTGATGGTAGTACAGACACCGTACTCACATTGGGCGACCTCCGTAAAAAGTTTGAAGCTTTTGGCTGGAATGTAGTTACCGTAAGTAAAGGAAATGACATGGAATCTGTTATTGCAGGAATTAAGGAGGCTATCTCGCTTTCGCGAAAGCGAACTCCTATATGCATTCTGCTACATACTGTGATGGGACATGGAGTAGACTTTATGATGGGCTCACACGAGTGGCACGGTATCGCGCCTAACGATGAGCAACTTGCGGAAGCACTGAAGCAAAACCCTGAAACACTGGGCGACTATTAATCAAAAAACGACCGTGAATCACGGGACGCATTTATGAAGACATATACAAATACAGGAAATAAGGACACAAGATCAGGATTCGGCGCTGGACTGGAAGAATTGGGAAACAGCAATGAAAATGTAGTAGCACTTTGTGCTGACCTCACAGGCTCTCTAAAAATGAACGCGTTTGCTGACGCACATCCAGATCGGTTTTTTCAAGTAGGAATTGCGGAGGCTAACATGATGAGTATAGCAGCTGGAATGACCATAGGAGGAAAAATTCCTTTTACAGGAACTTTTGCAAACTTCTCAACGGGTCGTGTTTACGACCAGATTAGACAAAGCATCGCTTACTCTGATAAAAACGTGAAGATTTGCGCTTCGCACTCTGGATTGACGCTGGGAGAAGATGGAGCAACCCACCAGATCCTAGAAGATATTGGGTTAATGAAAATGTTGCCAGGAATGACAGTGATCAACACTTGTGATTTCAACCAGACTAAAGCAGCAACTCTAGCTATTGCAGACCATCACGGGCCAGTATACTTGAGATTTGGCCGTCCTAAGGTGGCGAACTTCACTCCTGAGAACGGAGAGTTCAAAATTGGTAAGGCCGTGATTTTAACTGAAGGTACAGACGTTACGATTGTAGCGACAGGACACTTAGTCTGGGAAGCACTAGAAGCTGCGAAAGCCTTAAATGAAAAAGGAATCAGTGCAGAGGTCATCAACATCCACACCATCAAGCCTCTTGATGAGGAAGCGATTATTAATTCTGTAAAGAAAACAGGCTGTATCGTAACTGCGGAAGAGCATAACTATATGGGTGGACTAGGAGAAAGTGTCGCTAGAACATTAGCGCAACACACGCCTACCCCACAAGAGTTTGTAGCTACTCAAGACACCTTTGGTGAGAGTGGAACTCCAGAGCAGTTGCTAGAGAAATATGGTTTAAATGCTGAAAACATTACCTTGAAAGCTGAAGCAGTTATCAAGCGTAAGAAATAAGTATTAAAAAATACTCATAAAAAATGCCTGCTATTGATAGCAGGCATTTTTTTGTTTTGTAAACGGATAATTTAGTTTTCCGTCCTTGCGTCTAAGTAGTCTGGAATACCATCACCGTCTGTATCCAGTGCATCATTTGGGTTACCATCACCATTAGGGTCTGCATTTTCGTTTACGGTAAGGATACCGTCATTGTCATCGTCAATTTCTAGATAATTGAATCTTCCATCCCTATCCGTATCATCAGCAAAATTAGGAGAGCGTAAATTTTTATCGTTGTTCAAATCTTCAAACTTAGAAAAGATACCGTCACTGTCGTGATCTGTAGTTTTTGCTCTTCGCAATTTGAAAGTGAAAATAATAGGAGAATATGCTGGAATACCACTTTGAGTACGCTCAAAATAACCAAGCCCAGAAGGAATAAAAACAGCTCCTATACCACTCCCTTCATAAGATAAGGTTCCATCTCCATTTGGATTAATAGCAGAAGCGTCTTTAAACTGAGTCACACCAGCGGTAAAACCAGTGATTGTGGAAGGTAAGTCAAACCAAATGGAGTTGATACTGCTATCAAATACATTTCCATTAAGTAAGGTACCTTCGTAACTCACTAAAGCACTATCTGCAAATGTGGGCTGTCTGGCCCCAGAACCTTCTCGTACTTTAAGAGTATATAACTTGTAATCCACACCATCCCTAGTGATTGTTTGACTCACCACTTGCTGTGATAGCGGTGTCCGTCCAGAATTAGCACCAGCAATCGTATCAAATTTTATTTCAAAATCAGCTCCTGCTGGAGTGTTTTGGAATTCATCCTCATTATAGAAATGAGTGTTTAAAAAGGCGTTTATTTTGGCAAGGTCTTCTATGTATACCTCTTGGCGATCACGTATTGGGATTGCATCTGGCCCGTCATCTGGACTACAAGCGATTGAAACCAATAGGAATATTAAGATTAGAAATTGTAATTTTAAGTTTTTCATGCAAAATTTTAAAAGCTTCAAAGATACCATTTTCAGCTATTTTTGTAGAGATAACGCTATTTTATAAGACATCATATGCGCATTGATAAATATTTATGGTCCGTTCGATACTATAAAACTAGAAGTAAGGCAACTGATGCTGCAAAAAAAGGCCGCTTTAGAGTCAATGGGGACATTGTCAAACCAGCGAGAGATGTCTACCCAGGTGACATGATTACCTTGCGCAAAGATCAAATTGATTACCAAGTTGAGGTTCTTGACCTGCCTGCAAATCGAGTAGGAAACAAATTAGTAGATCTTTATAGAATGGACCGTACGCCTAAAGAAAGTTTTGAAGCGCGTAAAATGGTCGAACTTAGCCAAGACTATTATCGCCGCAAAGGAGAAGGAAGACCGACGAAAAAAGACCGCCGCGATCTAGACAACGTAATGGATCAAACTGAAGAGGATGTTTAAACTCACAAAGTATAATTAAGGAGCGAATTTCGCTTTCGCGAAAGCGAAATTTTCCAAACCAGTCAAACAAACCCAATTACCTATTAAATATCCATCTATGGAAATTTTAAATCACGATCAAGTAAGCAATAAAATTAGAAGAATTGCCTATCAAATTGCCGAAGTGTACATGGAGCACGATCAGTTGATACTCGCTGGTATTGCAGAAGGAGGCTACACTCTAGCTCAAAAGCTCAAGGAACAACTGGTAAACATCTGTGATCTGAATGTAGTGCTTTGCGAGGTGAAAATGGATAAGAAAAATCCACTAAACTCTGTTACCACAAGCATTCCAGCGAGTGATTATCAAGATAAAGGGATTGTTTTATGCGATGATGTTTTAAATTCCGGGACCACACTTATTTATGCTGTGCGTCATTTTTTAGAAGTACCTATCAAGAAATTTAAAACTGCTGTGTTAGTGAATCGCAATCACAAAAAATTTCCCGTAAAGGCAGACTTCAAAGGTATTTCTCTCTCTACAACGATGGAAGAACATGTGCAAGTAAACATTCAAGGGACTACCTACAGCGTTAGCTTATCCTAAACCTGTGATTTCTCTAACTAAAAGTTCTGGTGATTTGCCTTGAACATCTATAGTAAAATCTGCCTGATTGTAAAATACAGATCTTTCGAGTAAGTGCTTTCCTATAAATTCTGCAAGATTTTCTTCTGAAGTTGTCGCCGCAATTAAAGGTCTATGCGCTTTTTCAGGAAAAAGACGGTAGGTAAGAAAAGGAACGTTAGCTCGCAAATAAATGGAACGTGTGTGAGGCGCCTCAATGATTAATTTCATATTATCGTAATAACAAGGAGTTCCACCACCTAAAGAAATCACGGTTTGCTCTGCACCTTCCAACAATTCTATAAGACAGGTTTGTTCCAATTTTCTAAAGAAGAGAATACCTTTTGACTCAATAATCTGGGAAATAGTCATTTTTTTTTTCGATTCTATATAATCGTCCAGATCCAGATGCCTCCAGGACATTTGCAACGCAAGCTCCTGACCTACAGTCGTTTTTCCAGATCCCATATAGCCTAAAAGCACAATATTTGAAATAGGTTCTTTGCTGATTTTCAAAGAGATAATTTTTATACAAATTTATAGCAAAAAGATTAGCAGGTTACCACTGATACGTTTTATATTTGCACCCGCAATTAAAAACAAGACTTGGTAGCTCAGCTGGTAGAGCATCACACTTTTAATGTGAGGGTCCTGGGTTCGAACCCCAGCCAAGTCACTAAGGCCGTAAGGCATTAAAGTCCTTATTCAAAATAAGGACTTTTTTTTTACCCGGGTGCTGGAATTGGTAGACAGGCACGGTTGAGGGCCGTGTGTATTTATACGTGTGGGTTCAAGTCCCATTCCGGGTACCAGTAGTAATTAGCTCGCTTCTTTTATAGACAGCGAGCTTTTTTTGTTTAATATTTCATAAGGTTAAAGGAATCTGCCTACAGCAAGATATATTTTGTCTAACTTTACCCATTATCCATTAAACAGCACAATTGATTAAGACTACCTTCAGTATCAAGGATTTAGAGAATCTGAGCGGGATCAAGGCTCACACCATACGCATCTGGGAAAAAAGATACAGCCTTTTTACTCCAGAGCGGACTGATTCTAATATCAGGCGATACGATACAAACGCTCTACAGCGTATTCTTAATGTAAGCTACCTCAACAATAACGGCAATAAGATAAGTGCCATTGCTGCTATGGATGACTGCCAGCTAGAAGCCGAAGTCAAAAAACACGCTGAAAAAGGCAATACTACAAATCACAGTTTGCAGGAAATCAAACTGGCTATGGTCAATTTTGACAAAAACCTTTTCAATAGAGTCTTTAATACTGGTTTGAAAGAATTAGGATTTCAAGGGGTTTTTAGGGAAATACTGATACCTTTTTTAATCGAGCTAGGTCACCTATGGCACAGCAACACCATAAATGTCGCACATGAACATTTCATAAGTCATTTGATCAAACAAAAATTGTTGAGCCACATGGAACATGTGGATTATCAACCTGATGAACAACACAAAGAACTATATATACTATTTCTCCCTCAAAATGAGATGCACGACTTAGGATTACTGTTCTTAAACTATGAACTGCTTTCTCGAGGTAGAGAAACTCTTTACTTGGGTACTTACATGACCTTAGAAGCCTTAGAGCATTTTCAAAACAAAGGTAAAAAACTGGTATACATCACATATATTACCGTGGATCCAACCATAAAAAAAGTACCTAAATTTCTAAAGCAATTTGAAAAAAACGTCAATAAAAATGGAAATAGCGACCTATGGATTCTAGGACAGATGGTCGCCAAAATGAAGGACCTCAAACTAAATCCAACTCATAAAACTTTCGATTCTATCGAACAATTGATAAACGGATTAGAAACCAGTAAAAAACTTGAGCACTAGTAATCAATATAGTTCGCTTTCGCGAAAGCGAACTTCCTATAAGATTCGATAGGTCCTTACGACCAACTCAAAAACCTCGCGAGAGCTTTAAAATTGAAAAACTACAACAATATACTAAAGCCACTAAATTAGTCATAACCATTGATCAACCAACCCCTTATGAATCATAAAATTGCCGTCATAGGCTCCGGGTTTTCTTCCCTCGCTGCAGCTGCCTATCTAGCGCAATCTGGGCATGAAGTAACCATGTTTGAAAAAAATGATACCGTTGGAGGTCGCGCACGACGTCTAGAACGTGATGGCTTCACCTTTGACATTGGGCCGTCTTGGTACTGGATGCCTGATATCTTTGAACGCTTTTTTGCAGATTTTGATAAAAAACCTTCAGATTACTACACACTGGACAAATTGAACCCAGCATATTCTGTTTATTTTGAAAATGATCGCATACAAATAGGTGATAATTTAGAAGCTATAAAACAGACATTTGAGGCCATCGAACCTGGAAGTGCACAGAAGTTGCAAGAATTCATGGACAAATCCAGCGAGAATTATGATATCGCTATTAAAAATCTAGTATATCGTCCAGGGGAATCTCCATTGGAACTTGTAACACCCCAAACCGTTAAAAAACTAGGTGCTTTTATTGGGAATGTTTCTAAAGATGTCCGTAAAAAATTCAAAGATCCAAAATTAGTTTCTATACTAGAGTTTCCTGTATTGTTTTTAGGTGCTACTCCAGGAAATACGCCAAGCTTTTACAATTTCATGAATTATGCAGACTTTGGACTAGGAACTTGGCATCCTAAAGGCGGGATGTACGAGGTTATTCTGGGTATGAAAAAGTTGGCTGAGGAGCAAGGTGTAGTGATAAAAACAAACGCGCCCGTGACTGAAATCCTTGTCGATGAACATGGAACTGCAGAAGGGATTTCGCTTGATGGGGAAATCCATTTGTTTGATGTCGTGCTATCTGGAGCAGATTACCACCATTCCGAAACTCTTTTGAAGTCTAAGTACCGGCAGTATTCCGAAAAGTACTGGGACAAAAAAACTTTTGCTCCCAGCTCATTAATATTTTATGTAGGCTTTGAAGGCAAGCTTAAAAATGTGGATCACCACAACCTGTTTTTTGATACAGATTTCACGAAACACGCCAATGAAATTTATGAAGATCCTAAATGGCCTGAAGACCCATTGTTTTATGCTAATTTCACTTCTATAACAGATTCTCAAACAGCGCCTGATGGCTGTGAAAATGGATTCTTCCTTATTCCACTAGCACCAGGATTAGAGGATACCCCTACGTTACGAGAGGAATATTTTAAAAAGATTATGGATAGGTTTGAAAAATTGACCGACCAAAAAGTGATGGATCGCATTCTGTTTAAGGAGTCTTTTTGCGTTAATGATTTCAAGGACGCCTACAATAGTTATAAGGGAAATGCATATGGGATGGCAAATACATTACTTCAAACAGCATTTCTTAGACCTAATTTGAGGAGTAGAAAGGTAAAAAGTCTGTATTTTACGGGTCAATTAACCGTACCCGGACCAGGCGTGCCGCCCTCTTTGATTTCTGGAAAGTTAGCCGCACAATTGATAAACAAACACTTGAGTACATGAAAAGTATCTTTGACGAGGTTTCCAGACAATGCAGTCGGGCAGTAACTAACAATTACAGCACGTCTTTCTCGCTTGCCAGCAAAATGCTAGGGCCGTCGATTAGACAAGATATACACAACATTTATGGTTTTGTCCGGTTTGCTGATGAGATCGTGGATACCTTTCACGACTATGACAAACGCGTATTGCTAGATCGTTTTGAACAGGATCTTGCTTATGCAATTGATGAGAAAATTAGCCTGAATCCTATTCTCAATTCCTTTCAAGAAACAGTAAATAAATATAATATTACTCCAGATATGTATGGAGCATTCATTCACAGTATGCGCTTGGATCTAGATAAAAGCGTTTATTTGACTGAGGAAGAATATAAAAACTACATCTACGGTAGTGCGGACGTGGTAGGACTTATGTCTTTAAAGGTGTTTGTAAAAGGGGATCAGCAGAAGTATGACGATCTCAAAGAAGACGCCATGCGTTTAGGTAGTGCCTTTCAAAAAGTGAATTTTCTAAGAGACTTGAAAGCAGACCTTGACGTATTAGAACGTAGTTATTTTCCAAACACAGATCTTCATGATCTTAAGGAAGAGGATAAAGCACGATTGATTGAAGAGATTGAAGCTGACTTTGACGCAGGCCTTAGAGGAATTCAACGTTTACCAGTGGAGGCTAAACTAGGCGTGTACACGGCATACAAATATTACCGCCGCCTACTGACTCGATTAGAACGAACGCCATCAGCAGAAATACGCAATACAAGAATACGCGTTCCTAATTATGAAAAAATTGGCTTGCTAGCTAAAGGCTATGTGAGCTATAGACTCAACTTAATCTAGGTATGGAAATAGTATTATGGTCCCTTATTTTTATAGTCACTTTTATAATAATGGAGTTCAATGCATGGTTCATCCATAAATATATTATGCACGGTTTTCTATGGAATTTGCATGAAGACCACCATCACAAAACCCACGACAGTTGGTTTGAAAAAAACGATTGGTTTTTTGTTTTTTTTGCGAGTATTAGCATCACATTTAAATTATTACACAGCTTTTTAGACCTGTGGTGGGCATTGCCTATCAGTGCTGGAATATTTGCATATGGTGTTGCGTACTTTGTGGTACACGATATTTTTATTCACCAACGCTTTAAATGGCTGCGTAAAGCGAACAATACTTATGCAAAAGGCGTGAGACGCGCTCACAAGATCCATCACAAGCACTTAGGTAAAGGCGATGGGGAGAACTTTGGTATGTTGATCGTACCATTGAAATACTTTAAATAAATCGTGGTTACTGCTGCCGTTATAGGTGCAGGAATCGGTGGGCTGGCGACGGCATTGCGATTGCGTCATAAAGGTTATGATGTGACTGTTTTTGAAAAAAACGAGTACGCTGGTGGAAAACTGCACGCCATTGAACAAGATGGCTACAGGTTTGACCTAGGTCCTTCCCTATTCACCTTACCAGAATTAGTACTGGAATTGCACCAACTTTTTCCTGAAGTCGTTCAGAATTTCGATTTTAAAACTTTGGATACCGCTTGCCATTACTTTTGGGAGGATGGAGTCACTTTTAAAGCTCCTACAGGTACAGACCAATTTGCTAAAGAAGCCACTTTAGTTTTTAATGAAGAGGAAAATATTCTGAAAAGTTACCTCAATAATAGCAAGTCAAAATACAATATTACAAAGTCCTTATTTCTTGAAAAATCGCTTCACCGCTGGAAGACCTACCTGAGTCGCGACACCATTAAGGCGATTATAAAAATTCCATTCTTAGGTATTAGCAATACGTTACACGAGCAAAATGAGCAATTTGAGAACCCTAAGCTGACTCAGCTTTTCAATCGCTACGCCACTTACAACGGTTCATCACCTTATTCGACTCCGGGAATTATGAGTATGATTCCGCATTTGGAGATTGGGCTAGGAACTTATTACCCTGAAGGTGGTATGCATCGCATCTCGCAGTCGCTCTACGAACTTGCAGAAAAAGTTGGAGTGAAATTCCGCTTTCGCGAAAGCGTCACCTCCATCAACCACAACCAGAATCAGGCTACGGGAGTCACCACTGCTCAAGGCTTTTATGCACAAGATCTCGTGGTGTCTAACATGGATATTTATCCCACTTACCACCGGTTGATTACTGATATTGAGAAACCAGAAAAAACATTAGAACAAGAACGATCCAGCAGTGCCTTGATTTTTTATTGGGGAATTTCAAAAAAGTTCCCGCAACTGGATCTACACAATATTTTATTTAGCGAGGATTACCCTACTGAATTTGAATACATTTTTAAGAAAAAAGAGTTGTACAATGACCCGACAGTTTACATCAACATCACTAGTAAGATGACTCCTAGCGATGCTCCTCAAGGGTGTGAAAATTGGTTTGTGATGATCAATGCTCCTGGGGATTATGGTCAAGACTGGAAACAATTAGTAGCTGAGGCAAAAGCTGATATCATCGCAAAGATTCATCGCACGCTACATATTGACGTGACGCCACTTATCGAGACAGAATATATTTTAACGCCTCAAGGGATCGAAGAAAATACCAGTTCTTACCGCGGTGCCTTATACGGTGCAGCAAGTAATAACAAGTTTGCCGCATTCTTAAGACACCCAAACTTCAATGGAAAACTTAAAAACTTGTATCATGTAGGCGGGTCAGTTCACCCTGGCGGTGGAATCCCACTGTGTTTACTAAGCGCACAAATTGCAACAGACATGATTCCTCCAGCACAATGAAAAATGGCCTCCTTATATTTTTGTGGATCGTCCATGTGAGTGCTCTCATTGGTCTAGCCTTGGGTTATGAGGAATTTTTTTTAGGAAAATCACCCTTTACCATGCTCTTGCTTGCTGGGTTACTCATTTACTATTTCCCCATTACCGTTCCTAAAACAATCCTGTTGTTCCTAAGTTTTACTGCCATAGGTATTGCGGTGGAATGGATAGGCGTTCATACAGGTTGGTTATTTGGAACCTATTCCTATGGCGATAATTTTGGCCCTAAACTCGACGGTATTCCCTATTTGATAGGTATCAATTGGGCATTATTGACATTTAGCACCCATATTATTGCAAGAAGGTTTTTCCACAACCGATGGATCATTGCAGGCGCAGGTGCTGCGTTAATGGTAGTTTTAGATCTATTCTTAGAACAAATTTGTGATTATGCGGGATTCTGGAGTTTTGAAAATGGCGCTGGATGGTTCAATTACCTCTGCTGGTTTGTCATCGCTTATGTACTACATCTCATTGCTAATAGCTTCAATTTAAAAGGAGATTTCAAAGTCTCGGCACATTTATACATCGTTCAACTTATCTTCGCCGCCATTCTATGGATTATCATTACGACATAGCAATAGTAGGATTAGGCTGCGCTGGTAGTCACGTGCTGATTCAAATGCTGGATCATCCTGAAATGAAAGATAAAAAAATCATCGTCTTTGATGATTTTCAGGCAGACAGCCTTGAGAAAACTTGGAGCTTTTGGGAGAAAGGCGCAGGAAAATGGGACTCGCTTTTGCTGGATCGATGGACTCAAGGCAAATTTCAAACCAGCCAAGTAGAGATCGATCTGGGATTGAATCCTTATAGCTATAAGACAATAAAGAGTAAAGGTGTGATCGCTTTCGCGAAAGCGAAACTCCAACAAAACCCTAACGCAACATTTGTAGATGCTCGAGTAGACCGCATTGAAGAATCAAAAGTTGCCGCTATTCATACAAATAAGGGAGTTTTCAAATCTAAACTCGTACTAGACAGCAGAGTGTCTCCAGAATTTTATAAGGATACTGAGGCAATCACATTGCGTCAGCATTTTCTGGGATGGCATTTAAGAACTGAGCAAGAAGTATTTGATCCCGAGCGATTTGTGATGATGGACTACCGTTTAATGGATCCAGGGACAACAAGCTTTATGTATATTCTTCCTTATTCGGAAACGGAAGCCCTAGTAGAGTTCACCTATTTCTCACCAGATTTAGTGGCAGACCAGGTGTATGAAAACTACCTAAACCAATACATTGACACCTATTTAAATGCCACAGACTATAGCATAGTTCAAACCGAGCAAGGCGTCATTCCCATGACTACATATAGATTTGAAAAGCATCACACATCATTTGTGCATAAAATAGGTACCGCTGGTGGCTGGGTGAAGAGCAGTACGGGTTACAGTTTCAAGCTGAGTGAAAAACGAGCTACTCAATTGATTTCTAATTATATTAAAGGTAGGGATTTAGACCATGGAATGCAGAAGAAACGTTTCCGGTTCTATGATGACATCATGCTAGATGTATTGCACCAGCACAACAATCGCGGACATTTACTCTTTGAGAATTTATATTCAAATAATCCGATTGCTAGAATATTTTCCTTTCTAGATGAAGAAAGTAACTTCTTGCAGGAATTGAAAATCATGCTTCCGCTCACATCACTTCCTTTTATTAAAAGCTTCTTTAAAAAGCTATTTTAAACTTTCAGGAATTTCAAAATCAGGCCAGCTCCCTTTTATTTGATAGGGCTGGAATCTGGTAAATAATTCTTCCTTATACCACTGCAAAGCCTGTGTTTGTTGAATCGCTTGTTTGTGGTTTTTACCTCGATAAGCAAATTTCTTCAGTGCGTTAACATCATCCCACAAACTAAAAGTAGCCATTTGAGTGACAGGCCGCTCTCCCACTCCTGCAGTCAATAATAAATTAGGATGATCGACCAAGTCTTTTTGAGACGTAGGAACATAATTCCAAAACTTGCGAAGCATTGTCAACTTTATAGTTGCTCTGGTAATCACAGCGATGTAAGGATTGCTGTCATCAAGCTCAGAACTCGACTTGAAAGGATTTTCTCCAGACCATAAGCCGTAAGCCCTAATCGATTTCATAAAAATAGTCAATCTATGGCTGCTATGCTTTTCATAGCGTTTGCTTAGAGAATTAGCATTAAAATACGCAACTGCTTTCTCCTCGCTATCCCATACCTGCAAAACTGCATATACTGAAAAGTCAGGTCTTGGGTCAAAATTCTCCTTGCCACTGCCTAATAATTTATAAAAACTCAAGCCTTCTACTCTTTTCATAGGGCGATGTGCAAACTGCATCATCCCAAATGCCCATAACTGATCCCAGAAAGAATCGTATTTGTAAAAGGTAAGCGTGGTAATTTGATTGGACATAAAAATTGTGATAATCAAAGGTAGTCTTGGCGCCTGTAGACCACAAATTTTGCGCCTGTTGAATAAGGTTTTGGTCGTATCTTTTTCGAAATATTTCCTTTTCATGAAGAATTACTTTTTAGAGATTTCATTTCTATTATTTCTACTAACATTCAGCTCACTGAAAGCACAAACCTATGCCCGTAATGGGATGGTTGTTTCAGACAACAAGCTCGCTAGCGATGCAGGTGTTCAAATTCTAAAAAGAGGTGGCAATGCCATAGATGCAACCGTTGCTACTGCATTTGCGCTTGCCGTAACACACCCTGCTGCGGGTAATATAGGTGGTGGTGGTTTTCTAGTGTACTTACCAGAAAATGGACAAGCAACTACAATCGACTTTAGAGAAAAAGCACCTTTAGCTTCCAGTCCAACTATGTTTCTAGACGAGAATGGAAAGCTTGTTCCTGGAAGCAATCATGATTCTATAAAAGCTATAGGTGTTCCTGGAACCGTGGCAGGAATGTTTTTGGCCCATAAAAAATACGGCAAACTTCCATGGTCAGATTTACTGTCTCCAGCAATCCAACTAGCAAAAACAGGATTCCCTCTTACTTGGGCATTATATAATGAAGGGAATTATCATTATACCAACAACTCTACTGAATTTCTCAAGAATTATTTTATTAAGGACGATGGCTCAATGACCAGTTTTGGAGAAGTTTGGAAACAACCAGAATTGGCCAAGACCTTAGAGTGGATTGCTAAAAAAGGTCAAGATGGTTTTTATAAAGGGAAAATTGCCAGCCAAATAGATGCCTTTATGAAAGCGAACGGTGGTTTGATCACGACACAGGATCTCGCAAAATACCAAGCGGTAGAAAGAGCACCAATTCACGGGACCTTCAACGGTTATGATATTTACAGCATGCCACCGCCTAGTTCAGGAGGTGTTACCATGACGGCAATGCTCAATTTTATAGAACAGGCGAATGCTGAGGAAATACCTTTCAACTCAACCGCCTACACACATTTGATGATTGAGGCGATGCGTCGTGGTTATGCCGATCGTGCAGAATATTTAGGGGATCCAGATTTCAATCTGGAGATGCCTTTGAATCTTTTAACTTCTAAAGACCATGCGATCGCAAGGTTTAAGAACTTTGACAAAAACAAGGCATCTGTGAGTGATTCGACCAGCTTCGGCCACCCATATGACGGTGAAAATACCACTCACTTTTCAGTGGTCGATAGGGAAGGAAATGCTGTAAGTGTGACCTACACACTGGAACAATCTTACGGCTCTGGGCTAGGAGATCCTGAACTAGGTTTTATATTCAACAATGAAATGGGTGATTTCAATGCTGTACCTGGTGAAACAAAAAGCAATGGACAGATAGGAACTGACCCTAATCTCATTGCACCAGAAAAACGAATGCTCTCTTCTATGAATCCTACCATCGTTGCAAAGGATGGTCAGCCAGTTCTGGTCATGGGAAGTCCTGGAGGGCGCACGATTATCAACACCGTTTTCCAGGCGGTGCTGAACACCATTTTATATGACATGCCGGTAGATGAATCAATTGAAGCAATGAAAATCCATCACCAATGGTTGCCTGATGTCACCTATTACGAACGCAATAAAATGTCACCAGATACGGTGCGAGCATTGGAAGCCATGGGACACGAAATGATTCCCGTGGGCCAGCTAGGTAGGCTCATGGGAATTCAATTCTTCCCTAAGGATGGAGTTTACTTTGGAGCGTCTGACAGTTCAAGTCCAGATGGAGCTGCTGTAGGTTATTAAAATGAGAGGTATGAATTTTCTGGTCATTTCGCTTTCGCGAAAGCGAACTCTTTCTCCTATTAATTACAATCAATGGATTTTATCGACGGTATTGCTATTTGCTTCCTTATCTCTTTATTCTCAAAAGATGGAGCGTCCATTGCGACTAGGGGTTCATATAGGATATTCTCAGCAAGATGTTTTTCCATTTGGGGATGAAGACTATGCACATACATCGAGGTATATCAAATTACAAATAGGCACGCCCATCTGGGAGAGGCAACGTCAAAGCTTGGAGGTCTTAGTAGAACCCTCAGTCTACTTTGTAGAACATCAATTGCTGAACCTCTTTTTTATCAAGCCATCTCATCCCAATTTTCAGGAAAATCGGGAGCTTTTTACTCAAAATAGATCCTACCAAGAATATGCGCTCAATCTAGGTTTGATCTATGCATATAGCTTAAATCAAAATTTCAAGACTTATGGTTTGATCAGCGTTGGTCCCATGACTGCAACGGCAGATACAGAACGGCAGCGTAAAGGCTTTTCCTTCTCTGACATTCTGGGTATAGGAATGCGCTATGAATTAGGGAAATGGAATTATGATTTACGTTTTAGCTTGCGTCACGTGAGTAGCGCAAATTTGCGACGGCCTAACAACGGTCACAATAATGCGGGAATTGAAATAGGATTCTCCTATAATTTATGATTTCATTTAAATTCGGGCTGATTTTTGTAGGGTACATTACCACATTATCCCTATTACAATAAAATGAAAAACACAGCCCTAATCACTGGTGCCAGTAGCGGCATAGGTAAGGAATTATGTATTATCCATGCCGAGCGTGGCAACGATCTGGTCGTTATCGCTCGCAGTGAAAAACATTTAAACGGTTTAAAAGCGCAATTGGAATCTCAATATGGTATTGAGGTCTATGTCATCGCTAAAGATTTAACAGAGTCCAAGGCCGTGCATGAAATTCATGCAGAGTTAGAACAACAAAAAATTACTATTGATTTCTTAATCAATAACGCTGGATTTGGTGGAACTGGATTTTTCCAAGAACGCGATTGGAAAGAGGATCAATCCATGATACAATTAAATGTTATGGCATTGACAGAACTTTGTCATAAGTTCCTTCCAGAAATGGTCGCTAGAAATAGCGGTAGAATCCTCAATGTTTCTTCAACTGCTAGTCTCATGCCAGGACCGCTTCAAGCGGTTTATTTTGCTACCAAAGCCTACGTTACTTCACTAAGTAATGCTATGAGTGAAGAACTCAAAGACACTAACGTTACAGTGACTAACTTAATGCCTGGAGCCACAGAAACTAATTTTGCTAAAACTGCAGGGCTTGAAAACAGCGCCTTGTTTGAGGACACGGCAAGTGCTCAAAGCGTTGCTCTAGCTGGCTATGAAGGAATGATGAAAGGGAAAATGGATGTCAAGGCTGGATTGTCTCTAGGCCAAAGCTTAATGCTAAAAGCCTTACCATTAACTCCTAAAAAAATAGTGATGGGCCAAGTGCGTAAAATGCAAGAATAAAACAGCTGATGCTCCCAAAATAAAAAGAGCGTTACCAATCAATGGTAACGCTCTTTTATTACGTAACAGTTTAAAAATTAAGCTGCGTTTTCTTCTTTTATCAAGTTCAAGGCACTTCCCTTACGATACCATTTGATTTGAGCATCATTGTAGGTATGATTTACTTTAAAGGTATCCTTAGAACCATCCTTGTGAACCAATTCAACCGTCAATGGTTGGTCTGGAGCAAAGTTTTCAAGATCTACAAAGTTGAAAGTATCGTCTTCTTGAATCAAATCATAGTCTGATTCATTTGCAAAAGTGACACCTAACATCCCTTGCTTCTTAAGGTTGGTCTCATGAATTCGAGCAAATGACTTCACTAATACCACATAAACTCCTAAGTGACGAGGCTCCATGGCAGCATGCTCTCTAGAAGAACCTTCACCATAGTTATGATCGCCAACTACAACCGTTGGAATCCCAGCTTTCTTATAAGCTCTCTGTGTTTTAGGTACTGCATCGTACTCACCATCAATCTGGCTCTTCACTAGATTGGTTTGTTTGTTGAATGCGTTTACCGCTCCAATCAAACAGTTGTTAGAAATATTATCCAGGTGTCCGCGGTACTTCAACCATGGTCCTGCCATAGAAATATGGTCTGTAGTACACTTACCGAAAGCTTTGATCAACAATTTAGCTCCCATTAAGTTTTCTCCATCCCATGGTTCAAATGGAGTTAGTAGTTGCAAACGGTCGCTATCTTCCGCCACTTTTACACTTACTTTACTCCCATCTTCTACAGGCGCTTCATATCCCGCATCCTCTACTTCAAAACCTTTAGGTGGTAATTCAATTCCTGAAGGTTCATCCAGCATTACTTCTTCACCGTCTTCATTGATGAGTTTATCCGTCATTGGGTTAAAATCCAATCGACCTGATATGGCAATCGCTGCAACCATTTCTGGTGATCCTACGAAGGCGTGTGTGTTTGGGTTTCCATCAGCACGCTTAGAGAAGTTACGGTTGAATGAGTGTACAATGGTGTTTTTAGCATCGCCTTTAGCATCACTACGATCCCATTGACCTATACATGGTCCACAAGCATTCGTAAATATAGTAGCATCAAGATCTTCAAAAACCTTCAGGATTCCATCACGCTCTGCTGTAAAACGGATTTGTTCAGAACCTGGGTTGATACCAAAATCAGATTTAGGCTTGATATTTTTCTTTACCGCTTGTTCAGCAATAGAAGCTGCTCTAGTTAAATCTTCATAAGAAGAGTTGGTACAAGAACCTATAAGCCCCCAATCTACTTTTAATGGCCAGTCATTTTCTTTGGCTTTCTCTCCTAGCTGTCCTACTGGAGTGGCTAGGTCTGGAGTAAATGGTCCATTCAAATGTGGTACCAATTCATCCAGATTGATCTCAATTACTTGGTCAAAATATTGCTCTGGATTTGCATATACCTCATCATCTGCCGTTAGGTATTTTGCTACTTTGTCTGCTTCATCAGCGATATCTGCACGGTCTGTTGCTCTTAGGTATCTAGACATGGATTCATCATAACCAAATGTAGAAGTGGTAGCACCTACTTCAGCACCCATATTACAGATAGTTCCTTTACCAGTACAGGATAAGTTTTTAGCTCCCTCACCGAAATATTCAATGATCGCACCTGTTCCTCCTTTTACCGTAAGAATTCCAGCTACCTTAAGGATCACATCCTTAGCACTGGTCCAGCCGTTTATTTTTCCTGTTAGTTTCACTCCTATCAACTTAGGGAATTTTAATTCCCAAGCCATTCCTGCCATAACATCTACAGCATCTGCCCCACCTACTCCAATTGCTACCATTCCTAGTCCACCAGCATTTACCGTATGTGAATCAGTTCCTATCATCATTCCTCCTGGGAACGCGTAATTTTCAAGAACCACTTGGTGAATAATTCCTGCACCTGGCTTCCAAAATCCAATTCCATATTTATTAGAAACGGAACCTAAAAAATCAAATACTTCATGACTCACATCATTTGCGCGTGCTAAATCCTTACTCGCACCTTGCTTTGCTTGAATCAAGTGATCACAGTGAACCGTTGTAGGGACTGCTACTTGACTTTTTCCAGCTTGCATAAATTGCAATAATGCCATTTGAGCCGTTGCATCCTGACACGCTATGCGGTCTGGAGCAAAATCAACATAATCTTTCCCACGAGTGAAAGGCTTCTCTGCCTTACCATCCCATAGGTGAGAATAAAGTATTTTTTCTGAAAGTGTCAAGGGTTTTCCGACAAGCTCACGTGCTTTGTCCACGCGCTCTGGCATAGTCTCATACACTTTTTTGATCATGTCAATGTCAAAAGCCATATATATGTAATTTTTATAAAATCTGTTTCCCGCGAATTTACGAAATACTAAGGCTATTTGAAAATATCAGTAGAACCTAGTAAATGATTGTTGTATTCTTAGGAATTCCATAAATTCACACTCCTAAATTCAGTGAATCTGCATTTTAGGTGATGATGAATTATCAGATTCACATTTCAAGAGTTGTAAATTGATGTTTTTTCGCTTTCGCGAAAGCGAAAAAACAAAAGCCTCTTTACAAATTATGACTTTTGAAACCTTATTTTGATAAAAAGAGCGATGGCAAGGATGTCGATACCGTATCCAAAATAGAATAAAATAGAGGAAATTAAAGGCTGTGAGTCACGCACTGGTGCACTCAATGCAACCAAAAGACCGCCTAGAAAAAGCATCAAAAGTGGTAAGGTGTACCGTCGGGCCATCTACATTATTTTTGCAATCAGGCTGTCCTCCGTATGGCCTTCTGCTTCTGCCTTATAATTCTTAATGATGCGATGTCTAAGGATTCCTGGAGCCACAGCCTTGACATCTTCAATGTCTGGACTGTATTTACCGCGGGTAGCAGCATGGGTTTTAGCGGCGAGTATCAGGTTTTGTGAGGCTCTAGGTCCTGCTCCCCAGTCAATGTATTCCTTAATAATTTCAGGTGCCTTGTCTGACTTAGGCCTAGTTTTACCAACCAACTGGACAGCGTATTCAATCACATTATCAGCCACGGGAATGCGACGAACTAATTGTTGCAAATCCACGATCTCTTGCGCACTGAATAATGGAATCACTTTAGGTTTGTGATCTGAAGTAGTAGCCTTCACCACATCGATCTCTTCCTGATAGGATGGATATTCTAAATTGATAGCGAACATGAAACGGTCCAATTGCGCTTCAGGCAATGGATAGGTTCCCTCTTGTTCAATGGGATTTTGAGTAGCAAGAACGAAGTATGGATTTTCCAACTCGTACCTGTGTCCTGCCACTGTTACTGATCTCTCCTGCATAGCTTCAAGCAAAGCAGCCTGTGTTTTAGGAGGTGTACGATTGATCTCGTCTGCGAGAATGATATTAGAGAATACCGGGCCCTGAATAAATTTGAATTGACGGCTTTCATCAAGTATTTCACTACCTAAAATATCAGATGGCATCAAGTCTGGAGTAAACTGAATCCGCTTAAATTTCAAGCCTAAAGCCTGGGCAATGGTGTTCACCATCAACGTTTTTGCCAATCCTGGAACACCTATGAGCAATGCGTGACCTCCAGAAAAAATACTAATCAGAATTTGATCAATGACATGATCTTGTCCTATAATGACTTTACTTATTTCTTTCTTAAGCTCTTTGTGTCTAACGACTAGATGGTCGATCGCTGCTACATCTGACATGCGCTGGTTGGTTGTTATGGTTACTTAGTCCACTCTTGCAGTAGATCACATTCCTTAAAATCTGGACCTATTTTAATATACGTGTCCTTGATTTTATCCTCTCTCCATTGTTTGATCTTACGTACTTGCTTATCTCTAAGTGCCAGTTCTTTGATCTTCAAGAAATCCTTAGTGTAGTCTGCCTCGTGGTCCTTTACTTTACGTATTAGGTTTACAATAGTGAAAGTCATTACACCTACATTACGACGATCCTTTTCTTCAATAATCCCACTCACGTCTCCTTCTTCCATGAATTGGACTGTAGAAACTAATCCAGGCGCCGCTTTAGTCAAGTCTAATAAATTCTCTCCTGTTGTTGGATTCACGAACAAACCACCGTTTTTGGCAGTCTCCTTTTCATCACTGATGGCTCTTGCAGCATCTGCAAAAGTGGTGTCACCTTGTACGATTCTATCACGCATTTCATCCAGCATGGCTCTTGCCTTAGCCTCTTGTGAACGACTAATGTATGGGTAGAGTAGAATGTGTCTTACATCACGAACGGATCCTCTAATTTTTTCAAGATATACAATATGCCACCCAAACTCTGTTTCAAATGGTTTGCTTATCTGTCCTTCTTGAAGGGAGAAGGCTGCTTCTTTAAACTCTTTAGCATAAGGTTCACCTCTACGTAAAGAAATCAATCCCCCTTGACGCTCCGTTCCTACATCTTCTGAAAATAAGGTTGCTTTAGCGGCAAAATTGGCACCGTTGTTCAACACATCATCACGGTACTCATTTAATTTTTCAATAGTTTCCTTGACGGATTCTTCACTAGGTTTGGATTTTACCACGATACGTGCGATCTCCACTTCTGTATTAAATAGTGGTCGCTCGCCCTCTGGAATACTAGCAAAGAATTGTCTTACTTCCTCTGGAGTGATTTGAATGTCTTCCGTCAATCTTTGTTGCATGCGGCTCGCCAGCAACTCATCACGATTGATAATATTCAACTCGTCTTTTACCTGCTGTATGTTATCCATACGGTAGACGTCAGCGATTTCTTGATCACTAGCACCGTTAAGTTGGGATCTAAAATATTCGATACGCTGCTCTGTCATGTTTGCAATCTCTTCATCTGAGACTGTTATACTATCTTGTATGGCGTGGTGCGCATACAACTTCTCACCCAGCATGGACTCCATCATCTCACATTTACTGATGTCGTCAAGACTACCTGCGCGTTTGTACGCCATGATTTGCTTTTCAATATCAGATTCCAAGACCACATAATCACCAATCACTCCAGACACGCCATCTACTTTATAACGAACTTTCGTAGGCTTCACGGTGTCGGCAAGCGCGGCAAGCACTTCTTGCTTGATGGCCTCGTCTTGTGCGGCATTTGTAGGTTGTGGAGTAGTTTGTGCTGTCATCGCTTTCGCGAAAGCGAAAACTACCAAAACACTAGCCCAATTACGGATTAATCTTAAGTCTATTGCTTTCAATCGCCTCATTTAATAAGTCTTTTTCTATTTTTTTAATGTACGCCAGTTTCCGCTGGTTACGTAAAATCTGTTTGATCGTGGGATTGACGTAGGATAGTGGTGCTTGCTCGCCGCGACGTAACACGTCCTTAAAGCGCACCAAATATACGCCAAGACTATCTTCTAGCTCCCAACTGCGACCTGGTATTATGTACTCGTTTTCATTTGCTGCTGTGATAGGCAAAATTCGATCCAAAAGGATGCTTTTCTTTACCCAAATGCTATCATTTAAAGAATAACTGCGAAATCCAAGAGATAAACTGTCTAAAATTTTTAAGCTTTTGCGATCTCCCTTCTCAAACCAGTTGGTCACCTTATCTAATTCTGAATAGGTTTTATCCACCCATAAATAGCGAAATTTGACGAGATCCTCATTGAGAACAAACTCTTCTTTACGGGCTTTGAAATAATCTTGAATGGCTTCTTTTGAAACACTGGTGTCCAAGTTTTGTTTGATCAACTCCTGTAAATAAGCCTGCGCGTAAAGTTCTGTTTTATAGCGTTGAATGAGTACATCTAGATTTTGTTGCTTTTCTTCAGATATATTTTGACGGGCATTTGCCATCAACATCTGGTCAGTTGCCCACTCGTCTATAAATTTTTGAACAATAAGTATGGAGTCATTTTCAGTGTACTCAACTGGCAATATCGACTGTATTTCTGCCCTGGTCAAATAAACGTCACCTATTTGAGCTACCGCATCAACTTGTACTTCCTTTTCAAAAAAGGAACAAGAGACCAGTAGTCCTAAAATCAATAAATAAATCCAGTTTTTACGCACCCTTCTTTGTTACTTCTTGTTTTACTTGTTGGAACACTTTGTCATTTACCTTGATCTTCCTACCCTCGCGCAAGTTGTCCATCCATTGTTTTTCCAATTCCTGCTGGTAGTCGTTAACAACATTACCACGCGCTTCTTCAAAAGTTTTTATTGAAGGTTCTAAAATTTCATTCACTTTAATGACTTTATAAAACCCGTTTTCCTCCTTCTCAAATATACTCGAGACACCTTCTTTTACTTGAAACCCTTTAGGAAGCCTAGGGTATGTTTCTTCTACAATTCCTGTGGACACCATCACTTTAGTATTTCCCTTTTCATTGACTTGGTCCTTGATTTCCTCTACATCCTTTCCATCTAATAGTAAGCTTCTCACTTGCTGGGCTACATCTTCAGTCGTGCTTTGAGTCATTACAATATCTAATCTACGTTTCCAGCGGTATTTATCTTTGTGAGCCTCATAATACTTCATTTGACCTAGACTGTCCACCTTAGCTTCTTCCCACACTTTTTTCTCCATCAAATCAAATAAGAGTAAGCCTTCTTTATATTCTCCATAAATAAAAGCGAAGTCTTTATTATCTCTCTCTAGGTGTGTATCGTAATACCCAATCAACGAATCATTGATAAACTCTTTATAATAGGTCGCTAATTTCTCCTCCAGACTACCGAATTGACGGTACTCTTTCTGTTGTTTTTTTGATACAAACTCGTAAAAATCGTTTACTGTAAATGCCTGATCTCTTATCACAAACAATCCCTTTGCTTTACCAGCTCCAGCTTGAAATCTCCATTTTCCCATCATTAATGAATCAGTAACTTGAGGAAATTGACTTGTATAAGAATTGATATTCGGTAATTGGACTTTGTATTTGGCAATTAGTTTATTTGTGAAGGCTTCTGTTATTTTTCTGGAGCGAGGAGAGTTTTGAATTTGCTTACGTAAATTTTCTTCGCTCTCTTCAAAACTAGGAACAGGGTGCTTCTCAATCAACTTAATAATGTGCCAACCATACTTTGTTTGAACAGGCTTAGTGTAACTATTGAGCTGGTCAATTTCAAATGCAGCTTGTTCAAATTCTGGGGCATTGAGTCCTCCGGTTCCGAATCTAGGCATTGTACCACCATTGCGAGAACTGTTGATGTCTTCAGAAAACTCTCTAGCCATTGCAGCAAAGTCTCTTCCAGCTTCCAATTGCCCATATATTTCTTCTATACGCTCTTGTGCTGTTGCAATGCTGTCATTACGCTGGTCGTACGTCATAATGTGAGCAACGGTTACATCGCCCGGAGCCTTACGTTTATCATTCACTTTAAGAATATGATAACCAAAATCTGTGCGAAATATAGGTGACACCTTCCCAACTTGAGTTTGGTACGCAGCATCTTCAAATTCATCAACCATTTTGAAAGGTCCAAACCACCCTAATTCACCACTAGAAACCGCACTAGGACCTTCACTTTCATTGCGTGCAATCACAGCAAAATCCTCACCATTGGCCACCCGTTTTTTGAGTAACTCTATTTTTTTATAAGCCGCTACAGTATCTTCTGGTGTTGCCGTTCTGTTTGCTTTTACCAGAATATGACTGGCGTTGACCTCTTGCGTCATTCGGGCATAAGCTTCTTGCACCAGTGCATCTGTCACCTCATTGTCCGTAAGGTAGGATTCTGCAAGGCTGTTGCGGTAAGATTTTAGTTCTTGTTTGTAAGATTCACCATTTTGAAGACCCATTTCCTGAGCTTGAAGCAATTTCAAGCGGTAATCTATATACAGCTGCAGGTAGCTATCCATATCCTTTTGAGCTGGATCTTGTACAATATCCAGGTTTTTGAGATATACCCGCATAAAAGTTCCCGCATCATACTCATTACCGTCAATAGTTAGAAGAATTTTATCTTCCAGTTGCTGCGCAGTACAAATACCTGAAAAACAAACGAATAGTAAAATTAAAACCGACTGAAATCTTATCATAAAAATAGTTCTACTGCCATGGGCAAAAATAGTTAAAACCCATAGGGGAACAAAACGTGAAGAACCCCTACTTATTATGCAACTCCTGTTAAGTTCTACCAGTTTTGCGTACCAACTTGATATGAATCATCAGTATCAAATTACCATTGACAAGCCCATTGACTATATCATGGAATTATTTTTAAATCAGGACAACTTTAAGCACTGGCAAAAAGGCTTGATTAGTTTTGACAATTTGACTTCAACTGTGGGTGAGAAAGGGAGTAAAAGACGTCTTAAAATTAAAACTCTGGTAGGCACTGTAAGTATGGTAGAGGAAATTATTGAGCGGGACCTGCCACACCATTGGAAAGCTACTTATAGGACTAAGGGTGTACTGAATATGCAAAGCAATCGCTTTCGCGAAAGCGAAAAAACCACCGATCAAAAAACCATCAAACAAACGGTGTGGGATGCGACTTCTGAATTTAAATTTACAGGCATGATGCGGCTGGTCGCTAAAGCAAAGCCTGATCTTTTTGAACAACAAACCTATCAGTTTATGAAGGATTTCAAGAGTTTTGCAGAAGATGGCACCTCTGTAGCCGGTAACTAAAAATGGGAACCGACTTCTCGATTCCCATGATTTAATTTATAATCTGACTCTTATAAATGATCTGTATTTTCTAAGGCTTTACCAATTAAGGTATCGCCCTGCAGCATTTCAAAAATTGTTTTATTTGCTGTATCATCGTGCAAAACCCTTGTCAACACTTGCGCCACATCAGCTCTTGATACCTCACCATCTTGCTCCAGCTTCTTAGTGATAATAATGTGATCAGTTGCCTTTTCATTATTTAAAGCTCCTGGACGTACAATCGTGTAATTGAGTTGGCTTTTTTTCAAGTGTTCATCGGCATTATGTTTTGCCCATAGATAATCTTTAAGATCGTCTGCCTTATCTGGAGCGTCAGCACCGCGAGAACTCAACATCACAAACTTATTGACGTTATTATTGCTAGCGGCGTCGATCATTTTCTTTGCTCCATTTTGGTCGACCTCAACTACTTTTTTACCTCCAGAACCAGCAGCAAAAACTACTTTATCTATATTATTAAAAGCACTAGTTACGTCTTCTTCAAGATCTGCTAGTACTGTTTTAATGTTTCTGCTTTCAAATTGAGCCTTTTGATCTTCCGTTCGAACCATGGCAACAGGCTCAAAATATTGAGATTCTTTTAAAAGGTCTACTATCATTTTTCCTGTGGTGCCAGTGGCGCCTGCTACTAATACATTTTCCATTTTTCTAAATTACAATCACCAGTAGCTCTAACTGTGAAGTATTTGTTGTTTAACAACAGTTTATAATGGATAAGATTCTTCAAAGCCGAAAGACTACCGTATTTTTAGAAAATGAGAACACTTAAACTGATATGGGATATTAAAGGTCCTGATGCGGAATTGACCGCGCAACATCATTTGACCCATTTAAGGGAATATATCAAAGAGCATAAAGTAGAAGTGGTAGCTAGTGGTGTAGAACATATGAATGGCGTTCATCATATTTGTTTTACAGCTGTAAAAGAGAAAGACATGCCCCAAATGAGAGATGATTTAAAACCTCATCGTGCTCAGCTGTGGCAAGAAAAATCATAATCAAAAACCTATGAACTCAAGTGAAGCATATTTAAAATGGAATCGAGAGGAATTCATCGCTTACGTGATGAGCTATGCTGCTCGAATTGATGTGGATCATAGTGTTGAAGAAAGAAGAATGATTCGCGATTATTGTTCTTTTTCAAATTATCAATCGATTCAAAAAGAGATAAAAAAGGATAGTGATATTGAGGCGCTGCATAAAATTGAAGCCTACGCTAGACATCATGAATTAACCTTACTAGACCAAGACCTCGTGTTGACAGAAGTACGCAAAATGTTCGAGTTCAATGAAGAGCATTCTGCTATGGAAGAAGGCATTCTTGCCATGCTTAAAAAACTATTCCCATAATTTCACCAATGAAATTCATTGAACAACTCAAAGAATTCTTACCTGAGCATAGAGTACTAACAGGTGACTCCCTAAAGGAAAGGTACACTCACATTTGGACCATGGATCAACCATTGAGAGCCATGTGTCTTGTTTTACCAAAAACTACAGAAGAAGTTAGCAAAATCTTGAAGATCTGCAATTCTAATGATATCAAGGTCGTAGTTCATGGTGGTTTGACAAACCTTGTAGGCGGCACAGAAACGAGTGGTGACGAAGTCGTACTATCTCTCGAGCGAATGAATACAATTGAGGAGATAGATTCAGAAAGCCGCTGCGTTACGGTGCAATCAGGAGTGATTCTAGAACACCTACATGAAGCTGTCGATGCACAAGGTTTGTTGTTTCCATTGAATTTTGGGGCGAGAGGATCTGCTCAAATAGGTGGAATTATATCTTCAAATGCTGGAGGTTTGCGAGTTTTGAAATACGGTATGACCCGGCAACTCGTTCTAGGACTAGAAGCAGTACTTGCTAACGGAACGGTGATCAGTTCTATGAAAAAGATTATCAAGGACAATTCTGGTTATGATCTTAAACAATTATTTATAGGATCAGAAGGCACCCTGGGAATCGTCACTAAAGCTATATTGAAATTAGAAGAAGCACCTAGCAGCAGGAATGCTGCTTTTCTTGCTGTGAATGATTATGATAGCGTGATGCGATTGCTTAAATATTTTGATCAAGGACTTGCTGGCAAATTAAGTGGCTTTGAATTGATCTGGCGAAATAGCTATGAGCAAATGACCGCTACTAGCGATGCCGTGCGACCACCACTACCCTACAACTATGAGTTTTACATATTGATAGAATCTTTAGGTAGTCAACTACAACAGGATCAATTAGAGTTTCAAAACCTGCTAGAAATTGTTGTAGAAAAGGAAATGGTTCTAGATGCTGTTATGGCGCAGTCGCCCAGTGATGTAGAATGGTTTTTCAGAATAAGAGAAGACGTCAATAATTTGACTGATTCCATGACTCACGATCAGCATTTTGATATCAGCTTGCCTATTCCTCTAATAGGGCCGTACATAGCAGATTGCTATGAAAAACTGAAAACTCTAAAAGGTGTAGAGCAGGTGTATGCCTTCGGTCACGTGGCTGATGGGAACATCCATTTCATGGTAGGTAAGGAAAATACAGAAGATGAATTGAGGCTTGCAATCAACGATATCATCTATTCTGATTTGAAATCCATAGGTGGATCTGTAAGTGCAGAACATGGTATAGGCCTGCATAAGAAACCTTATTTAAAAATAAGCCGAACGTTTGAAGAAATTCAATTGATGAAGACGCTTAAAACGGCCATGGACCCAAAAGGAATACTTAATCCTGGGAGGATTATTGATTAAGACCTCATTAAGTTCGCTTTCGCGAAAGCGAAAATTGACACCATAAAATCTCTCTCTAGAATTCAAAGGCTTCATCAAGCTATTCAGAACCCCAGACAGGATTAATGAATACGAAGCATAAAAAAAGGGTTGTCTAGTAAAATACAACCCTTTCATTATTTAAAATAGAAGCTCTATTCCTTAGTCAACTTTATACTGCGAACTTCTCCATCAGTTGAAGAAATTTTAGCAATGTATAAACCTTGTGAAAGTCCTGACGCATCAATAGTTGCGGAAACTGCAGCTTCATTATGCTCTATCACTAACTTTCCTGTAACATCATAAACAGCTACCGAGCTAATAGGAGAGCTTAAAGATTCTATGTTCCAAACATTTTGAGCTGGATTAGGATACACTTTAAACATTGATCCATCAACCTCATCCACGCTAGCAGTGGAAGCTTTGTATAAATAGATATTATCTAAATAAACGACTCTCGATCCATTGTCAGCTCCTGCAACAGTTAGGACAAACTGTCTTAATGCATCTCTACGTTGATTAGGCGCATCAATAGAATTCATGGTTGAAATTGGAATATCAATAGACACCCATTCTCCAAATGTATTTGCTGGATTATTTAATTCAAATGCAGACGTTTCTCCATCATTACCCACGTGATTGGAGAACTTAGGATTCACTATCAACCCTGTTCTTAAGCTAGTGTCGGTCCAATAGTCAAAGTGAAACATCGTTTTGTCAGAAGTATTCACTGTAGTACCCCAATCTGCAAATAAGAATTGAGAAGCCGGTTGATTCAAAGTTGCTTTAATAAAATTATCCCCATCAATAATAACCGTCTCAAAATCTTGACTTCCTACTCCAAATGCTCCAAAAACAACACCTTCTTGATCTGCATAAGCATCACTATAAACTGAAAAATAGTCTTGTGAATTTCTAGCAGGAGGAGTTGGTGCAGATACTGTTGGAACAGCATCAGTATTACCACCTCCGCCGCCGCCTGCGTTTTTGACTAAGGATACATTATCTAGAACTACAACACCTACTTCAGCACCCATATCAAAAATTACACGGCTATTAGCTCCTCCAAAATTGGTAGCAGTCAAAACCAGTGTGAATGTTTGATTCTCAGTAGTTAATGCAACTGATTCAACCGTAGCATCAAAAGGTGCTTCATTGAGACCTATACCAGCAAGAATGGTCCGATTGCGATCTGATGATGCATCGAAGATCATAGTGTAAGTTTCGCCTTGTTCAATAGTAAGTACTTGACTAAGATTCACCGCAAAAGCATCTCCTGCTTGCTCCACGTTAGCAAAATTAAAGCTATTGTTTCCTTCAGTTTGTTTATTTGCAGCGTTTCCAAACCAAGGATCTATAGTCGCAGCTTCAAAGTCACCATTAACAACTAGTTCAGCACCAGCTCCACCGGAATCTCCCGTTTCATCAATTAAAACAACATTGTCTATCACAACAGTACCCGTATCTGCTCCCATATCAAAAATGACGCGGCTTTGAGGGCTTCCAAAAGTGGCAGAACTTAACGTTAACGTGAATGTTTGAGTTGTTGTTGTGAGGTTAACCGTTTTAACATCTGCGTCAAATGGAGGTCCATTGAGGCCTATACCAGCAAGCATTGAACGTTCCCGATCCGAGGAAGCTTCAAAAGTAAGGGTGTAGGTTCTATTCTGAACTATTTCTAACTCTTGACTTAAATTGACATCAAAAGCATTTCCTGCTGTTTCGACATTAGCAAAATTGAAGCTATTACCTCCTTCAGTTTGCTTATTTGCAGCGTTTCCAAACCAAGGATCTATGGTCGCAGCCTCAAAGTCACCATTGGTAACTAAATTCGTCTGCGCTTGTACCAAGGCAGCTCCTAAAAATAGGAACATCAAAAAAGTAATTTTTTTCATAGTTGTTTATTTAAATTAATACGGTTTAATTCTTTTAAATATAAGGGAAGGTGTTATTTATTGCCCAGATAGCACCTTTACAAATGACATACACACAAAATAATTCTAGTTAAGATAAGCGTTTTATCTCAAAATACTTTAAATCAGCGTATTAAAATATTTTTTAAATAGGATTTTAAAAATACTATTGCGATTTCTTATCGAATGTTGTACTAATGTTGTATTAGAGATAAATTGAAACACCTCAACTCCAACGTTTGAGTTATTCCGTTGAAAAACCGTTACGCGTAATTAGAACTTTAATTTCTCGTCCTTATCCCACAGTCCCCAATACGCACCTACTTCACCTTCATCTCCTTTTTTCCAGGATTCATCAAAAGAAGAAAAGTAAAATACATCAATATCATTTCTTTTAGACCAGTGCTGGGTGTCAACAAAATACTTCATTGCATTCGTGCTTGATGGATGTGCATCGCGAAGGCTCTCCCCTTGACTGGGCCATCCGGTTTCTGTCACAATCACTCGCTTACCGTCACAAACATTCATAACTTGATGAAACATATCATTCATGTGCCCTAATGCATATTGAATTTCAGTTCCTTCCCAGTAAGGATAGCAATTAGTAAGTATCACATCAGAATTTTGGACTAACTCTGGATGAACTACAAATTCATAATAGGCATCTACGTATCCAACGGGAATCTTAGGAAGTGCTTCCCTGACTCTCTTCATGTATCCTAGAAGTTGTTCTAATGAAAGATCATTACGATACAATACCTCATTCCCTACTGCAGCTATGTCGACAAAACCTTTCTGCGCAAGATCAATTAGCGCTTCTATTTCTAATTCATTTTTTTCAAGGTCGTCGCTCAACCATGCGCCAACTAAGGTTTTCATCCCATACTTATGCGCTATTTGAGGGACAAATTCATTTCCCTCAATACACGAGAAGGAACGCACCCAACTGGAGTACTTGTTCAATGTCTTAATGCGGCGTTCTACTTGTTCTTTGGTAATGTGATCTCCTGGCTCTTGTCCGTCTTCATACATGCTGAAGCAAATACCATGCATACCACCGTCAAGCGTTTCACGCCATAACTTCTGGAGATCGGCGTCGCTGAGAGTTGAAGTATCGATCCCTTCAGACTGAGCAAATTTTACCCTGTTTGCTTTTAAAAAATGTTCTCCTCTATATGACATGTTAGTATTTTAAATTTTCGTTTTTATCCCATATTCCCCAGCGAGCACCTACTTCGCCTTCTTGACGTATTTTCCACGACTCATCAAAAGAAGAGAAGTAGAACGTATTAACTCCTTTATCTTTTGACCAATTCATAACGTTTACGAAGTATTTCATGGCGTTTACTTTTGAAGGTACTGCGTTTTGGTTTATTTCCCCTAGATTGGGCCATCCTGTTTCTGCAACCAGGACCGGTTTACCATTAGAAACTTCCGCTACCATTTGGTGCATCTGGTCTAGGTAAGCGGTTGCTCTATCAATGTCACAGCCTTCCCAGAATGGGTAGCAATTTGCCAATATCACATCACATTCGTCGATTAATTGTGGATGTTGTACAAACTGATAGTATGCGTCAACATACGCCACTTGTACATTCGGAACCTCATCTTTCACTCTTTGAATATAACCTAGGATTTCATCAAGTGATAGTTCTCCTCTCAAAAGAACTTCATTCCCTACCACAGCAATATCAACCATTCCTTTTTTAGCTTGACTGATCAGTCCTTGAATCTCTAGCTCATTTCTATTTTTATCATTACTTATCCATGCACCAGCAACACTTTTAAGCCCCTTAGACTTTGCCGAAACAGGTATGAGCTCGTTCCCTTCCGTACAAGAAAATGATCGAACCCATTGTGTGTAAGGCGCAATGATTTCCATGCGTTCATCAATTTGAGTGCCTGTTAATTGATCTCCTACGTTTTGCCTCTCTTTGTAAGGGCTAAAACAAATACCATACACCCCTGCATTTAGATGAGATCTAAATTGGATTTGTACTTCTGATTCTGATATGTTTGGATTCACGTCAGTTGGATAAGTCCCAGTTGCATTTAAAGACACTAATGTCTCCAGTTTGTTCAGAGCGTAAAAAGAAGAACTTACTGGTTTCAATTTATCTCGTTTGCGTTGTGCCAACTGGGCACTAATGAGCTCTGCTTTCTTTTCAGTTAAGTCATAGTTGCGCATGATGTACATAGCACCTAGGGTTCCTAAAATGGGTAAGCCTGAATAAAATAATCTAATTCCGGTTATGGATGCTTCGGTATTTACTGCATCTGGAACAAACCCAACAACGAACATTATCCCACCTGTCAAAAGTCCTGCGATGGCAAAACCAAACTTTACCATCCACCAATAAATTGCTCCAAATACTCCTTCTCGTCTTTTACCTGTATTCAATTCATCCACATCAATAACATCTGAAGTCATTGACATCATCAACGTGAACAAACTACCTATACCAAAAGAGAAGAATGGTAATGCAAACAAAAACATGTAGGGCTTGCCAGGAATAAATAAGAACCACAACATTATATACCCTACCACAGATATACCTTGAGACCATAGAAAGGCTTTCTTTTTCCCTAGTGTTTTTGACATTCTTGCCACTATAGGTATAACTAAAAATGTAGTAACTAGAGCTCCAATACTCCCTAACAAAGTGGGCCAGATGCCAGCGGCGTTTGCATCGCCAGCAAATAGGTAATAGACAACAATAAAAAATGAAAAACCTGCAACAGTATTGAAGGCATTGAATATTAAAAAGGTAGAATAACAAAGCCTTTTAAAATCGTCAATTTTAAAAGCTTCTTTGAAGTTTTCAATGATTTGCTTTAAGCTACCCCCAATTGTTTTCAATGTCAATGGGGTTAAGCTTTCGTCATCCTTCGTAGACCTACTCTTTACAAAGAATGCAGGAACCATAGCAAGTATTGCACATACCACAGCTACCCAAATGGCTATGGTTCGAGTCGCTACTGCTCCATTTTCAAACCACTCTGGATCATACATAATTACCCAAAACCATGGCGCAATTACCCAAGCCCATTGACCTATCCATTGCGCAACTGCCATAATATCAGTGCGCTCATGAAAATCATCACTCATTTCGTACCCCATCGCTACGTATGGCACGCTGAATATGGTAAGCCCTAGATAAAAAACGAGCGACCAAAAAAGAAAATAGGTAAAGTTGTAGCTCAGGCTGTCTACCTCATACAGTTGCCACATCAAGGCAAATGAGACTCCCATCACAATAGCACCTATAAAAACATATTGTCTCCTTCTACCCCATACAGATCTTGTGTTATCTGATATAAAGCCCATAATAGGATCAGTTATGGAATCAAACACTCGTGGCAGAAAGAATAAAATACCCCACATCCAGGTAGGAAATCCTAAATTTTGAACCAGTACAACCATAAATATTCCCAGTGCAGCAGGAAACATTTGGTTTGCTAACATTCCTAAACCAAAAGCAACCTTCTGACCAAAATGAACCTTACTCTTAGCACTAGACATATGAATGGGTTTTAGTTAGTTACTGGTATTAGTACGGTTTGAAGACTTTGCGCACCTAGGTTGATGCTTATTTCGCTTTCGCGAAAGCGAACTGTGTAATTTTTATTTTCCATCCCTTCATTAAAAATAACGAATGCTATAGACCCGTCTGGGTTCTTTGCGGCCGTGACCATTAAATCTTTATCTGGGTTATCTACTCCAATAACCTGAGCACCAGGACGTATAAATTTGCTAAAATGAGCCATGGTATAATAAAGTGGCGTAAAGTAAACCTCATCTTTATCCGGATCCACGATTACGGGTGCAGCGCACCAGTTCTCAAACCAGTTAGGTCCACCTTGCTTGTCCAATACCATGTTCCAGTCCACCCAGCCATCTACCCAATTGTTTAGGCAGCCTATAATATCTCTTGCATAACGATTTACTGGCGCGTACTTGGGATGTAGATATTTCTGATCTTCAGCAGCCCAATCCCAGCCCCAATCAGTTGCTTCTTTGGACCAATACCATTTGTCATCTTTCCATGCTGGCACTTCAGAATCCACGCAACCTTCCGTTTCTATAAGGTATTTATCTGGCGCCTTATTGTGAGCGTATTGCAATTCTTCTGGAAACACTTCATAGGTACTTTCATACCAGTGGATGGCAGTTCCATCAAAGTACTTAGAGGTTGCTTCGTTTTCATACATTACGTCTACCCATTCTCTAAGCCCGGCTCTATTCTGATCGTAACCTAGAATGATTTTATCTCCATGGCCGTCTGCTTCTAATTTTGGCCCCAAATGAAACTGCACAAAGTCTGTCATCTCTCTAGGTGTGAAGTGCATGCTTTCCCAGTTATTCCCATTTCCATGAGGCTCATTTTCTACTGTAAAACCCCATATAGGAATGCCTTCTGCTTTATAAGCATCGATGTATTTAGAAAAGAAAAGGGCCCAAGTATCATAGTATTTAGGTAACAAACTTCCACCTACCCACTCGTTATTATCTTTCATCCACGGCGCTGCGGTCCATGGTGATGCAAATATTTTAAAACCATTTTCAGACGCTGCCATGGCGTCTTTGATCATCGGGATCAAATCTGGCTGATCTGCTTCAATGGTAAAGTGATCTAAATTCATGTCACCTGCCACCGGAGAATAAGAATATTGTGACAAGGAAAAGTCGCAACTGTTCATGTGCGTACGTGTTAATGAGTAATTTGCACCCTCTCTTGAAAAGTATGCATTGATAATCGTATCTCTATTTTTTTCACTCAAACGATTGAGTAAATAAGCAGAAGATTCTGTAAACGCTCCACCAAAACCTGTAATGGTTTGAAAGGTTTTGTTCTCATTAATAGTAATCACTGTAGCGCTATCACTCACTTGAAATGGCTCTACTTTAGTCAAGTTATTCCCATCAGCAGATGTCTCGTAAACCTCTACACTCAAAACATTTCCAGTTTCCTTTTGATCCTTACAACTCATCAGTGCACTAATTATTAAGACTGGTAATAAAATGGATTTCCATTTATTCATATCCTTTTAAATTTAATTTCAATGGTGGGACTTTTACATGATCCAACAATTGTTTTTTATTACCATCATAGCTTTTGACAATAGAGTTACCATCTCTTGTTAATCCTTCAAAAGCATTGCTATCTACAAGATCCCAAACCGCATATTTAGCCTCACCATCTAGTGCAAAAAGTCCAAAATGATTTTCAGATCCCAATGGGTTTGCTGCGTCTTTCCATTGCTCATCAAATGCTTCAAAATAAAAACAGGCCACCTTGTTCTTACGGCTCCATTCTCGCATTAATTTATAATAGGTGCCTGCTTTGAATTGATCTGCAGCTTTAGAGCCGTCATCTCCGTACAAGTCACTGGCATAGCTTGCCCATCCGGTTTCCCCTATATGGATAGGTTTATCTACACCTATAGAGGTCATATATTTATGTACTCTATTGTATTGGTCGACCGCATAATTAAAGGATCGTGTCATCAATCGATCTATTTTCTGTTCTTTGTTTAAGGCAATACCTTTAGGTGAAATACCCCAGAACACCGGATTGTAATGGGTATCGTGCATTGGGTAGGTGTGTACAGACAAATAGTCTACGGCTTTTATCAATTCGTTTAATTCCTCCGTATGATAAATACCTTCTCCACCACCCCAGGACGCAAAGTTGTCTGAACTCGTGATCCATAAGTCTTCAGGAAGAGTTCCTTCTTTTTTCAAACCTTGAAGGTGATTTACCCATTTCAAAATGACCTCAGGTTGCACATAGTAACTGGTCGCCCATTTTACCATAGCTTCATTGCCTACTGCAATAATTTTGATGATATCTGGATACTCTTTGGTAAGTGCAACTGCTCTGTCAATTTCTGCCGCATTTTGCTCACTTTCAACCATATGATCTGGCTCCTTTCCAGTCCACGCATTTTTACAATCAATCCAGGCGCCCAGCATCACGTACATTTCAAAACCAGGCTGTTCTTCTTTGAGCTCGTCAATTGCCTTTACCACGTTTGTAGCCATGGGTAGTTGCATATTATAAGTACGCAATATTTTGATACCCATAGCCGCTAGAATTCTCATATCCTCCTTAATTTGAGCTATGGTGGGTTGCACATTTCTAGTAGTATCTCGATATCCACCGTAGGATATGGCTTGATAATCGGAATTTGATAAGATCGCACTTGCTGTCATTAACGTATTCTCAGTTGCTGGTTGTTCCGGCTCTTTCACATCTTTACAGGCCATTACTACAAGTAACAGCAAAGTGGTTAATGATGTGATTTTGATTCTCATACCGGTTTAAAAAAGGTGGTGTTTTTAGTTCGCTTTCGCGAAAGCGAACTCATTTACCCATCTCATTGGATTATTTATTAATATAAACTTCTAGATATTTGACCTCTTGAGTGCGTTTAAACAGCTGATGGCTGGTCGTTTTATCTAGACACGACTCCTCAAGTTTCTTTTCACTTCCATCCATGTAAGTCACCTGAACGCCTCTCTTGTCGCTCAACGTATAAACCACCGGAACCTGGCAATAAGTGAATGCAAGTGATCCTGCATTCAAGGAAATACTCTGTTTATGGTTATTAAGGTCGATGTACTCAAATTCTTGAGAGTTTTTTAGGAACTCTTGATTGCGCAATAAACTAGGTTTAAAACAAAGAATACCACCTTCCACAACAATACCCAGTTCACCGAAACGACTTAAGATATCTTCCTTCACTTGGCCTGTCATTCCTGGCTGCTGAGCGCCTTTTGTTGCTGGCGTGTGCGAATACGGATCTGTAGGTATGGCACCGTATAATTTTGGCGATTTGTGCGCCCCTATACCTGCCTGAATTTCATAATAGTGATCTAACATCTTACCGATGACCGCGTCACTAGCTCCCTCATTTACTGCTTTGATGCAGCATTCCTGAACAGCTAATAACAACTTGGAAACCATGTGCCAGTAAATAGAACCTAAGCCTTCATAGCCGAAGAATGTTCCTGATCGCCCAGTGAATGCTTTGTGGTTGAAAACAGTTTCAAAGGTTTGTTCCAATTGCTTTTGCTCTGCAGACACTAATGCCGCATATTCTCCTTGAGCCAATTGTTTCAAAGCCTTTTTAAGACTGTTAGCATTATTGAAGCTTGCGTTGAAGTGATATGCTCCAGTAGAATCTTGAACGATCACTTTTTCATTACCTTCTTTTAGAAGTTTTTGGAACAACTTTGATTTGGCTACCAGTTCCTTAGGAAGGATGTTTTTTTCTTCAAAACCTGGTAAATCTTTATTAGGATAGAGGATGTAGCTGTATTGATCCTCCCTAAATAATGCACTGGATTTCAATCCATCCATTACCTCTAAAGCTTGCTTTGAACTCACATAACCAGAACTTAATACTGCTACCTGACCTTCTAACATTTCTGATAAATAGGAAATACTTACATCTCCATTATCCGTTATTGTCATCAAGTTGTAGGCATGATACATACCATCTGCGCGCTTGTTAGCATCGATACTCTGATCCAGATATTTGAGGGTCACTTGAATAAATTCTAGTAAGCTGCTTTTAGATAGTTCTTTCTTTTCTCCTGAAAAGTTGGATTTATAAATGCCGACTCTATAGTCACTTGCTGGTTGAGATACACCATCAAGGATAGCTCTACGCTGAGTGTCATTTATCTTACCATCAAGCAGTGCTTGATGGTCTTTCAAAGTTTTAAGTACTGCTTCATAAAAGGCTCCTAACTCTTTTGAAACAAGAGATGATTCAAAATCAGCATTTTTGATAAAGCCTTCAAAATAATTAAGGAAGCGCCTTAAGTAATATAGGGTTACCATAGAAACACCGTTTCCTACTAGCGCATTGTTAGCGTCATTCCATTCTGGACGTTGTGTGTTGAGCCAGATTCCTGCTTCTGGAATGAAGTTGGAAACTTTAGCCAAAAGAGTAGCCAATAATTTTTCTACTAGATTCACTCTGTAAATAGATCCAGAGCTTGTTTGTAATAAAGCACCATCTGCACCTATTTCCTCACGTCGCTCTTCAATAGTTTCTTGTAGCGCATAATCGAAATCAATGGTGTCCTTAGGATTTTCTAGGATATCTGCATATTCTTTGATTTTATAAGGAACGTTTGCATACACAAACAAGTCCTCATTTAAAAAACTATCTAGTTTACCCGGGTAATAATCTTGTATAAATTCTAGGAATTTCAGTAAATAGATGATCTGGTGATCGCCCCAGTATCCTATGTAAGACCATGGATCATCTTCTTCAATAACTTCCCAATCAAACCCGCCTTTTGTAACCCGGTAAGGATTGTAACCATCAAAGGTGGTAGCATTTAAGAATTTATGGATCATCCCATCGATAAACTCAGGATAGGAATGAGCCAAGGCTTCCCAGTTTTGGAAAATGTCGCGCCAATTTCCTTCATAGTCAAGAATTTTAGAACCATCTACTTCACTGCGGGTGTTGATAGAAAACTTGTTCCATGGGCGGCTAGGATCTCCATGCCTTCTACTAAATTTTAAAGGAAGGTATTCTATAACCAGCCTTTTGAAATCAGCATTATCAGTTGAATGAGCAATATTGGATAATTCACTTTGATCGAAGTCAGCGGAAAGGTTGCTCAACAAATGCTTCGTGTTTTCGAACACCTCCTTGTTTGCTGCTTCTAAATATTCTAAAAAATCTTCTTTTTCAATAACGTAATTGTTATCAAAAATTCCACCTCGCATGATGTTGAACATCGTGTTTGCAAAGTGGCGGTTATTAGTTAGTGGATCTGCAGTTAGTTGTAAACCGTCCGATGCAGCGATGAGATTCACTAGTTTTTGGGATCCAAGTTCTATATCAGCTTTAATTTTTTCAATCAGGTTCTTGTCTGCCTTGATCTGATCTGAAATGGCGTTGATGGTGACAATATTCTGATTTACATCAGCCAAGAAATACCATTCTTTAGAGCTTTTCGCTCCTACCTTGATTTTAGAAACTGTGAAGTAAGCTCCTTTTTCTGCCTTGACGTCTGTTTCTGGATGGATTTCCAATCCTCTTCTAAAATCCTCTAACTGCCTGCTAGAAATCAAATATGTAGGGTTTTCTAATCCTAACGACCAGACAACATTTGCCTTAAGCGCCTCACTTGGTTCTGCTTTATCCACAATCACTGCACTTAAAGCAATGATACCTATTCCTGTTTCTTCTTTGAGTTCTGTTCTTTTGTAAGCATCTACTAGATTACTAGAAGCTTTTTGCAAATCTTCACCCACGGTCGCAGGTAAAATATTTTGCAAGCCATCAAGAACAGTTACCTCAACCTCCCCAGCATTATGGTTGATCAACTCTGCTTTCTTTACAAAACCATAGGTGTCACTGGAATTCCAATGGTATCTGTAGGTAAGATTCAGGTCTTCATTGATCTCTTCAAATACCAGCTTGTTCCCGTATACATTTTTATACAGGTTGCGGGTGATTTTATAAACACCAGTGTATCTGTTAGAAAAAGGTTCCCAAAGAAGATCACGATCCTTTTGATGTACTCGTACAATCGTTTTGCTACCCGTGATGTCATTAGACTCTGTGATCTTGTCATCTGTGTAATAAGGAAATAGAGCAGCGTCGCTATTCTTACGGCCAGCAGTAAGGCCTCCATTACTAGATATGAACATCCAGTGATTGGAATCACTTACAATGCTCATAAAGAAGGGACGCATCCCATCGTGATTGCTGATTTTATAGTACTTCTCATTTTGAAAATCAACGAGCTCTCCCTTTACTTCCTCTTGTTTGTAGGTCGCTTTTTGATCTCCTAAATATGTATTTTGTTTGGCCATTTCTTTGATTAGGTTACTCTGCACTCGTTTTAAAATAAATAATTACTACTGTGTGATTGTTTTAAAATGGTAATTACGCTTTCGCGAAAGCGCCATTACCATCCATTCGATCTACATTATGGTCTGTGTGTTATTCATACACCCGCACGTAATCCACTAAGAGCGTTTGTGGAAAAACGGTGTTCTGATTAGGCGCTCCCACGAAAGAACCACCTACTGCAAGGTTAATGAGCATGTAAAATTCATTGTTGTTGAATACCCATTCTCCATTAACATCTGCTGGAGTAATCTGGTTGTACAGCACATCGTCAATGTAATAATTGATATAATCTGGACCCCACTCTATACCGAAAATGTGGAAGTCTGTATCAAATCTATCATTGATTAAAGAGTAAGATTTAGAAACCGCCTCGCCTCCAGAATATCCTGGACCATGCACACTTCCTAGAGCAACGGTAGGGTTTTGACCACGGTATTCCATAATGTCAATTTCCCCTAACTGCGGCCATACTAGTGTTCCATTTTGATCATCACCTAGCATCCAGAATGCCGGCCAGATTCCCTGACCCCAAGGCAATTTCATTCTAGCTTCAAATCGGCCGTATTTTTTTTGAAATTTCCCCTCAGTCAATATTCTGGCGGAGGTATAACCAGAGTTCTCGAAATTTTCTTGGTAGGCCGTAATCTTAAGCATTCCATCTTCCACAACGACATTTCTAGGTCTATCTGTATAGCTTTGAAGTTCATTATTACCCCAACCTACTAGCCCACGTGCGGAGCCATCTCCCAAATCATAACTCCATAAATTAGGATCAGGAGCGCCGTCAACGTTGAACTCTTCTGACAAAACCAACTTGTTTAAAGTGGTTACTTCCTGTTGTTCGTCATTTGAACAGCCAAAAAAAGTAGCTGTGACTAAAGTAGAAAACAGAAATCCTATAGACATGGAGATACAACAGTTCCTTTTCAAAATATTTTTCATTTTCAATTCTTTAATTTAAAATTTTTAAATCATCAAAATAGTAGGTGCTACCATCTCCAGCTCGATTGGGAATAAATTCAAAGAAAATGACTACCCTCACGTAACTGGGTGTCGTATTCATTCCTGTAAAGTCCCACTCCAGTTCTTCCCATTCATTTGCTACAGTTGTCGATGCATCCAGAAATATTCTAGAAGAGTTGGCCGCGTTTTCCAATTGAATTCGGATGGGAATACCAGCTTTAGGAGAACGCACCTTCATTCTAAATTTCTTCGAGTTAGACAGGTTGACAGGAGCATCTAGTTCAAGACTATTTCCTGCAAAAAATTGAGCTCCGTTAGTTTTTATTGACTGTCCTACTTTGGCTGTAGGGTTGATTCCTGTGCGAGATGGATTATCTACTACCGAGGGAACTGCTCCCTCAAACCCGCTTAATCTATAGGTTAAAGTAGCAGATTCAAAACCTACTGGTAGTGCCACTTGAGTTGCAGCAGAGTCATCTACATTAGGCGAAGGAGCCACTACATCTTTATAAAAGTAAATATTGTCAACATAAATGTTAGAAATTGTAGGAACATTAGCGTTATTATTAGAAATGAAGAATAGTAATCCGATAGCATTTCTCGCTGATAATCCGGTAAACTCACCTAAAGGTATATCAAACCCAACCCACTCGTTGGTTCTCAAGTTTGCACCACTAATAACTCTACTACCAGATATTTCATTTGCTGTTTGAACCCCATTCAGCAGTTGAAGAGTTAATTGATCTCCAGCTTGTATCACCTCTTGAACATTAATATCCACATGTATGTGGGTCATCTGGGAGGCGTTAATAGGTTGCACGTCCATGAATGCACCTATACCAACAAAATTCAAGTTGGTATAATTGATAACTTCTTGCCCGTTGATGTCAATAGGCGGCGCACCACCTTGAGTGGTTTGTCCATCGCCATTAAAAAACCCATTGTAGTAATCAACAGGAACATTAGGATAGGCATCACTGAAAATTGAAATAACATTAGCTGGATCTCGAGTAGGTGTTGGAGCCTGTGTAAATTCTCCTAAAGACTCTAGCGTAAGGGATCCCGTCGCATTTTGGCCTTGGAGACTAGCGGTTATAACAGTGGTTCCTGAACCAATTATAGACACTTGCCCTGTCTCGTCCACGGTAGCCACACTTGTGTTAGAAGACACAAAATCAAAGTAGGCTGGTGCAGGAACTACGGTTACGTCTCCATTAGCCGTATTGAAGGTCGTGGTGAGACCATTGAGATTTGTAGAGGCACCTATAAATGTTTGCTGAGAAACATCTTGTCCGTTGAGAATAGAAGCTCTTGGCTGGGCAATCGTACCTAATTTTTCGTATTGCAAATTATCAATCCAAAACGTGTATCCATCACCATCCTCAGGTCCTTCAGCATACCAAAACAAACCACGTTCTTGAACTAAAACAGATGGATCAGGAATTGGAATGATGTACTTTTTCCAGGCAGTTGTCAATCTAAGGTTGGGTCGAACGACTTGGTATTTATTCTCACCAAAGTCTTGTCCAAATCCTATTTCGTTGATCGTTCCTGGAGTTGTGGCTTTAGCGTAAAAGGTCAGTGCATCATAGCCCGTCAAATTGCGACCTCCATTCTCCTCTCTAAAAATAGCGCCTGCGAAAGCTCCATCAGGATCCCCTACATTAGGAACATCAAACCTCATTGCTGCGGAACCCTCAAAAACAGTTTCAGTATCCACTGTAAAGGCATCCAGCTTTGAACCTCCAAAAGGGAAATAATCTAATCCTGCACTAAACCCATCAATAAAAACATCTGGATTGTTAGAGAAAAGAGCTTCAACAGCGTCATCAGATATCTCACGCTCACAGCTGCTTAACGCCAGAATTGCTAGACTAAAAACAACTATATTTATCCACTTCATTTTATATTTATTTTTCATTATCGCCATTTTATTTTCCAATATTAAAGTGAACATAGGTTCTTATCTCCCATTCAGATCCATTTGGGAACCCAACTGGACTAATGGTAGGTTGATTGGCAAATTCTGCTGCATTATTAGGGCTGTATCTAGGAGAAAATTGGTTCATAGATCTCCAGGTACCTCTTATTCCCATTACCGTACTAGGTAAAATGAACCAATCTGGTTTACCTAAGGAAGTAGATAAGTCTAACATTAATTGTAGGGGATATGTCAGGTTAAAATCTCTATGGTAGTCAAAAGGACCCCAATCGTTAACCTTAACGTGCCCCATCATTTTCATCTTTTTATAAATTAACCTCAAGTCTCCACCTCCACGATAAATTAATCGTTCACTATCTCCATTTGCTTGACCTTTACCATAATACAAGTTTCCAATAAGTGCAAGCTCTGGAGATATTTTAGATACCATTCTCACATTTGCTTCCCATAAGTCTTCAGCAGGCACTGAGTTAGGGAATGCAAAAAAGGTACGGTCTGCTTGAAAACCAATGTGTGCATCCTGTTGTGTAGGTAAGTGACGGTATACAAAACCTGCATTCATTGCAAAAGCTGCGTCTTCAGACCTATCATTATCCCATTCATAAAACCAAGTTCCTGGTGTAGGGTCAAAAGTCAAAAGTAGTTCTCCCGCCGTCGTTTCTCTGTTACCTCTAACAGCAAATGGATCATCAATTACATTTCTCAGTCTTCCAGGAGCATCAATACCGTCAGGCATGGCCTCCACTAAAGGTTTTTGCCACAAAAAATTAGGGGCGATTTGCCAATCCCCTACCGAATAAGTAAATCCGGTAAGAAAGTTAGACATATTTCCGCTTCCTATATCCTTTAACCTCCATCCTGTAAATGTTTGAGTTTGATCAGCTCCTCCTCCAGCAACTAATCCAGCTACACCACCTTGAGCATACCAATTGACTTTTCCACCCTGGTAGGTTACTTTAGCTTTAGCGCCCCAGTTATCTGTTGATTTGATTCGGTCTTCTACCACCGTATAATTCCCGGGCTCACCTCTTACATCTTGATAAGTAAGACCATTTCTAGGCGATCCTGCCCAAATACCACCAAGGGTAAACCCGAATTTTCCAAAATCTCTCTCCACCACGAGAGTAGCTCTTTCCGTTGGGAATGGAGGTATAATACCACTACGCAATTGATTAGCGTCCAATTCTCTACGACCGTCATCACCTAACCTAATTTCAGTTTCAAAATCTCTGTGATAAATTCCAGTGACATCCCATCCAGATAGATTCTTGCTGTATTTTAGTAAAGTTGTTGGGTTAGCACCCCACCACAATTGTGGCCCAACAGCTGCTTTAAGACCAGATAGTGCTCCTTTACCGTCAAGTTCCGCTCCTAAAATCTCACCTCCATAGATATCTAAGTTGGGACCGTAATTGGCTTCAGGATAAAGACCAAAGAAATCACCTTCATAACCCCAATGGTAATGTCCTGTTCTATAGAATCCACGTAAATCAAAATCTTTAGCATTCCATTCAAATTCTGCATCGTAGACGTTAACTCTATTAATATCATCCACAATGACCCTCTGATTATTTTGATCCAAAGAAACCACTGGTCTTGCTCTATTTTCATAAAAGATTTCATCAATTGGATTTTGAGCTACTTTACCAATGACATTAAAATTGACATTAGCACGCACATTCGCAGCTGGTTTCCCTTCTATTCCTACAAAATAGGACTGCATGTGGTCAAAGCCTAGTTCATTTGGAAAGGCATTAGAATCTGGATCTGCGGTTTCTGGAGTGGTTATCAAACTACCTCCTGTACTGAAGGTGGTGAACCTAGCACTCAAGTTACTAATACCTAATTTAGAACCACTACCGCCACCGCCTAAAGCAGCAGCATCACCACGTGCTCGCAAGACAGCATCCATAAGACTAATACTGTTAAAATAATTTTCCATAAAAGCGGCATCAACACCGCTGCCATAAGGGTTTAGTTGATGAACTTCTTTCAAAGTATAATAAGCTGCCCGTGGATATAAATCATATAGACCTCTCTCATTAGGGAATCCTTTGGCGCAAATCCCAAACCATTCCTCATTCATATTTTTAGAACTTCCATCAGTATCCTTAGAATAACCACCACTCAACCAACTAGCTTCTGTATTGTGGATGTCCAAATCTTTGGTTTGTCCTCTTTTCCACCATCCATCACTAAACTGAAAGGTAAATCCACCTAATGAGTTTTGAGCTTTTCCTAAACCAGCTGCGTTCTGGTAGATTTCTTTCCAATTGTTAAACATATAATAGGCCTGCATCTTTTGATCCTCTTTATTGTCCAAAGCATTAAAAGCATCAGATCCAAATTCAGAAAACATTAATGGCTTGCCTAACTCATCTTTAACACGATCAAAAGCATCGCTAAAAGAAACACCTCGATACATGTTTGTAGCATATATATCGATATCAGTACAATATTCTGCAACAAGATCAAGGTAAAGCAGATCACCGTTACAAATCGCAATTGGGTGTGCGGCATCTATTTTTTTCATTTCAATGACTGCATCATTGAAAAGTTTGTACATAGCTCGGGCTCTTGTGATAACTGTACCTTCTGTCTCGATCGGAATATCCTCAGTCTCTGCACCGCCCCAGGATAATCCGTAATTATTTTCATTCCCTAGCATGAACACTAGAAGTCCACGAGTGTCTTTAAACTCATTTACCAAGCTCGTTGCTTCTTGCAACAATAGTTTTCTAGTTGCCGGGTCAGCGTACTCCGTATTAGGAAACCATGTTCCATTAATTGTTAATCCATAACGACCGAAGGAATGATTGATCATGGTATAAATACCGTAATTATCATAGATGAACTCTACCCATTTTGGCTGCATTCCGGTATATACACGAATCGTATTTACTCCCATATTCTTGAGTAGACCCATCTCAGAATCTAAAGCCGATTTTATAAACTCATCGGACTGAGCCCAAAAGTTATAAGAGTAATTTTTACCTATAGGTACATAATCCCAGTTCATACCATTAATGATAAATGGCTTGCCATCTACCATCAGCTTTTGACCATTCATATCTTCCGTAACAGAAACTGTTTGACTCTGTGAAAAACCGATGGTAACGGTAAATGCCATTAGGATACTTAAATAATAATTCTTCATGCGTACCTGGTGTTTAGTAAAAAATAAAAGCGACTTCGGAAGCTTCCCTATATTTCTCATCAAAGAAAATCCACCTTTTAAATCAGTGCGATAAATATAATTTTAGTAATTCTTTAAGATAAAAAAATTACCACAACAAAAAATATACAGCAGTTAATCACAATGGATTCCTTTAAAATTACATGAGAATAGTTATAGAGACCTAATAAACAGCAACATTTAAATGCCGATATGACAAAATACCTGAAGGGAATTTCAAAATGTTGTGGTATTGTTGAGGTAAAAGGAGGCAAGTTTGAGATTCTAAATCTCAACAATGTAGCTGGTAAGACTTTCTTCTCTTGTCAAACCTAGTTTTTTACGCAAACGATATCGTTTGATTTCTACGCTTCTTGGAGAAATGTTTAATAGCGGAGCAACTTCCTTAGAAGATAAATTGAGTCGTAAATAGACGCATAAACGCAAATCTCCAGAAGTAAGCGAGGGATGCATTTCTTTAATCTTTTTGAAAAAATCTTTATCTACATTGTTAAATGCTTCTTCAAACGTGAGCCAATCTTGTTTACTGTTCAAACTCTTTTCTAGCATCTTTTTTAATGATTTAGACTCTGAAGTTTTAGGTAAATTATCAAGTTCCTCTTTTAATTCATTCAAAGTTTCATTTTTCTTAATCATCGCCATGGTAGTAACGGCTAACTCACGATTTCTTGAATCAATATCTGAATTCAACTGTTGATTTTTCAAATCAGCTAAGTCCTTTTGACTTTTCAAAAGGTTCAATTCCATTTGCTGCTTTTGTTTTTCCAGCTCGTGATCTCTTTTTCTCTTATAGTACCATCTAGAGAATGCACCTACTAAAAGTAACATCCCAATTAATATCAGTAAATAAAAAAGAAGTGCAAGTTTTGTTGCGTAGAAGGGTGGCTCGATTTCAAACTCTGTACTGATTTCAGTTTCAAGCAAACTACCATTAACAATTGCCCGGATATCTAATTGATAAGAACCATAACTCAAATTTTCAAACCATAAGGATCCTTGCTCAAATGGCTTTGACCATTCCTTTTCAGAACCATTGAGTTTGTATTGGTATTTCACATTGCTAAAAGCATCGTACTCCGTAGTGTAGAATAGAAATTGAATGCTTTTAATATTGTTTGAAATGCTATGTTCGTTCTGGATTTCTAGTAATTCCTGTGAATTATTTTTATTAGTCACAATAATTCGATCTAAAACAAGCGTATTAGTACTTTTAGCTAATTCCTTACCATCCATAAGTAGATAACCTTGTGACGTTCCCATTAAATAAGAGTCGTTATGTAATTGAATGATACTTTCATATCCTTTAGTTTCAGACCTCTTGTATTGTGGTACCAGTATGCGTTTAGTCTCAAAGGAGTTGTTTATAGGTTCTATCACCACCTCTATCAAAGATTTTTTAGTGAACAACCAGAAGGAGTTTTCTGTGATTTTGTTCATACGTCCTGATGAATACCCATTACTAGATATTAAAGAAGACAGTTTACTGTTTAAGACGAAATCCTCAGAGTTCTTTTCCTTAATGTAGATTCCTTGATCATTTGAGTATAATACATCCTCACCCAGGGTAATCACGTCTGACTTCATCCCAAAACCGACGTTTGTTACCAGCCTTTCATCAATTATAGTTTCTAATTGATCGTCTACCTTAAGTTCATACAGTCCTCGTTGTTCATGGCCTACATATATGGTATTATCAACTAACGCAATGTCCTTAGAACTAATGCCGAAACCATCGATCTTATTTCTGAATTGCCAGCCCACGCCCTTATTTTCTAAAACGTTTAATCCGTTATAGCTTCCTTGAATCAGTATGTCTGGACGATTTTTTAGTGTTTGAATATCCCAGGTCCCAACTGTTCCTGAGATCTTGATTGCTTTGGTACCCTCAATTGTAAATGTTCCTAAATTGTGTCCACAAAACAGAGTTCCATCGATATTTTTGAGCATCCATACCTGACCTTGGGTTCCCTCAACAAACTGAAATTCAGTTGACTCAGCAGATTTGAAATACAAACCTTGATTAGTTCCTAGGTACAGTTCGCTATCTTTACTATATGCTGCATAAACGGTTCCCAACCTCCCGGTTCTATCTATGAATGCTTTGAAGGGTGATTGCAAATCGATAAAATCAATACCGTTGTCTAGTCCCAGCCAGAGATTCTTATCCAAATCCTCAAAAACAGATAGCACCGTATTATTAGTAAGGCCTTGTCTCTTATCTATTTGATATTGCACCGCGCCCTGTTTGTTTACAATAAGTAAACCATTAGAAATAGTTCCTATAGCAAAATCCCCACCCATCAATTTGGTGGCTGAATACACAGTGATTGGTCTAGGGAATTGGTTTTTTGAGACCAATTCCAGTTCGTTAAAATCAAGCTTAAAAAGTGAATTAGTAGAAGTTATGATAGAGATGTAGGAGCCAGAATCGCTCATTTCTATCACCTCGCCATTTATTGCTTCAGTAGATGCTATCAAAATGGATTTACCCGTGACAAATTCAAAGAGTCCGGAATCCTGAACATTGTAAAATATCCTGTTATTCACCTCAAATACTTTGGTAAGCTTTGGGTTTTCTAGTACTGTTCTAATTTTTCCGCTAGTCGGGTTGTACGTATATAAGCGATCCAGCGATTGAAATAACACACCTGATTTGTTAGATATGATGTTCCAAAATTGCTCATCTTCCTTTAAAGAAACTTTAAATTTTTCAACAAGTGAGATATAGGTCAATGTATTATCGGGCAGTTGTTCCCAATATCCAAAATCCATGAAAGACCCAGTATAAAGCAAACCATCGTGCCAGTGTACAGATCTTACGATACTCTCGTTAGGTGTGGTATAACTATACCACTGCTCCCCATTATACTCCAACAAACCATTGTTGTTTGCAAAATAGACCTTCCGGTTATCTGCTTGAGACACCATCCAGTTCTGATTCCCTGCGTTATATTCAGCAGGAGAAAAATTACGGACTGGCGGTAATGCCTGCCCATTCATTAAATAACTGAAGAGGATGAGTAGAAAAAATAGCCTTCTTTTCAAGAATCAAAGATTTTTCTAAAACTAAGACAAATCGTCTAATTAAGAAGACCTATAACACTATTGATTAAAGCCACGCAACTTAATCGCGGTTAATACCTTTTTAGTATACAACGGGAAATCAGCATTTTGAATCCAGCTGTAATATCCAGGCTCTTGTTCCAGAACATCCACAATGCGCTTGCCTTTGTGCTTTCCAAAATTAAAACATTCTTCTCCTTTATCGTTATATGCCAGCATTCCAGCAAAATCAACCGGCTTGCGACGCGTTGAAAATTCAGAAAGAGACTTCATATCATTTTCCAGTTCTGGATAGCGGTCTAGCTGACCTTTAAGTACTTCATATGTAGCGATGGTATCTGCCTCAGCACTGTGCGCGTCAGTCAAATCCTTATCGCAATAAAACTTATAAGCAGCAACCAGTGTGCGTTGTTCCATTTTATGGAAAATATTTTGAATGTCAATGGCATTGCGATTACCCATCTCAAAATCCACACCGGCGCGCAGCATTTCTTCTGCAAGTAAGGGAATATCAAATCGATTGGAGTTAAAACCAGCAAGGTCAGAGTCCTTGATAATCTCGTTGATTTTGTGCGCCATTTCCTTAAAAGTAGGTTCCTCCTTCACCATATCATCTGTAATTCCATGAACTGCAGTAGTAGCTGCGGGAATAGGAACCGTAGGATTGATGCGGTAAGTAAAGGTTTTTTCTGTACCGTCGGGAAACACCTTATGAATGGAAATCTCTACAATTCGGTCTTTGGAAATATTAGTGCCGGTAGTCTCCAAGTCAAAAAAGCAAATAGGACGGTGCAGGTTCAGCTTCATAGCAATTCAAGGTTTTATGGTGAGCGGGAAATTAGGGTTTGTTTCGCTTTCGCGAAAGCGAAAACACAACAAGATTCCATTTTGTTATATTTACAATGGTATCAGGTGCTTACATTACGGTACGTGATTTGCAGCGAAACTTGCTATATGAAATACATCATTTTTACCTTGCTAATTACAGGACAGCTTGCATTTGCACAGCAAAAACAGGCGAAACCTGAAATCATTGTGGTCACGGGTTCTACAGTTAACACTGGAATCCCAACCGGTGCAGCACTACAAGAAATGCTGGAAAGCGAGCAACTCATTTATGTAACTGTTGGAAACATGACCGGACAGTTATCTGCATATGATGAGTTTTTCAGGTCACACTTATACAGCAACTATGGAATTGGGTACAAATTCTTCGGGTGTTCTCTTATGGGGCCAGAGCTTGCCTTTATGAATGCGATGAATCGTAAGATCAAAAAAGAATTTGGAGAAGATTTTATATCGAAAGAAAAAGCTCTAGCTCGAATTGAATTTGAAAAACAGTCGTAAGATATGTTGAAATACATTTTGTTATTTGCAGTTTTACTATCGGGATTCACCACTCAGGAGCCTCAAGGCATTAAGATAAACGTAGTCACGGGTCACAAAAAAATCACCTATACCGCAGAAAATATCACCGATGAACCTCTCGACTTGTTTTTTAAGGTGGATAGTGAAGGGTTTCGCCGTCGGGCTGACCGACCTGTTATCGTAAAAATTCCAGCCAGATCTAAAAAGAACCTGGTTACTTTAATCCCTTTGAAAGATGCGGATACCACACATACCTATATTGCAATTGTGACAAAACCTGAAAACAATATCGCTATCCGCAAAACGGATACACTAGATAGAGAAATACGCCGGGTTGATCCCGATTCTATAGGTGGTCGTTAGGAATTCTTGAAAAGCTCCTTTCTCAATAAGAGGAGTAATGCAATTCCATAACATAAATAGCTGACCAGGTAAGCTATCACAGTACCATTGTTACCGTAGTAGCGAATCATGAAATAATTGGCAATATAAAAGGTAGAGAGACTCACCACTTCCGCAATTAAATAACGCTTCAAATCATTGATGGCAATAAATCGAAATGCCAGTACTGTAGTGATGATTTTGATAAAATCTCCAGCCAGCTGCCATTTGAACATAGGAATCATGTCCACAAATTCTTCGGTAAATAAAAAACTGACAATTAATTCTCTAGACAGATAAATCGCCACAAGCCCTAAAGCTACAAGCGGTAAAATTGTTTTATAGAAGTGAGTAACAGTTGACCGGTATACTCTACTTGAGAAGTCCTTGCTTAATTGTGGTAATACATACAGACTGATCAACGTGGTTACAAACAGCATATAATATCCCGAAATGCGCTGCAACATTTCCCAATCGCCAGCAATTACATCGCCAAGAACAGCTCTTACGTCTTGCCTAATAGCGATATAAGTAATCGGAATTAAAACAGCACTTGCTAATGCCATCGCACTATAACTCAATAACGGTCGCAATCGTTCCGAATGGTATCCAAAGACAAGTATCGATCGTAATTTGATATCAGGTCTATTACGATTCCACAGCATCGCCCCTACACCACATTGAAAAATGGGCGCAATGACAATAGAAATCAAGGCACCCGAAAGCGCATAAGCATAAATTAGAATAACACTCACCGCAAATATGACGAGGTTAATAATAATATTGATGGTAATGAATTGCTTGTACCACTCAAAACCCTGCAACAAGGAAGTGATAAGTACAAAAAGAACGTAAAAAGGCATGGCTACTGCCATGGCTTGGAATACAAATGCGTAGCTTGTAGAAAGCCCTATTAAATAAGCATCTAGCCATCCCGCAGTTAAAAACACTGCGACACTCAACAATAGAGTGATCGACAGGCTTGCAATCCACGCCGTACCGTAGGTTTCTAGTAAGGGTTTTTGATCTTCTTTGTACTGGGTGGCGTAGCTGACCAGACCATTTTCTAGCCCCAATACACTAAAGCTCTGTAAACCTTGAAAAAAGTTGCGAAGGTTTCCCATCACCGCCATCCCATTGGGACCTATCATGCGAGCCAAAATCCAAGACATGATGCCTCCTATCCCTATGCGCAATAAAATGTTTACAGAATTGTATCCCGCAACCTTGAGTAATAGATTACGGTTGAATCGCCGCATCAAATTTCTCATGTATACTCATTTATGGCAATAATAATTTCTTGTATTTCATGATCCTCCAGCAATGGGTGGCATGGGAGACTCACTTCCGTTTGATGTAGGTATTCGGTTTGTGGGAATTGTAAATGATTCAATTCTTTAAACGCATCCTGTTGATGTGGTGCAATGGCATAATGACAATTGGTCTGTATTCCATGACCGCTTAAATAGGCTACAAACTTCTCCCTATCGTCCACAAAAACGGGAAACACGTGTATGGCGTTTTCCTCAAGAAACTTTAACTCAGGAAGCTTGACTTTTTCATTTTCAATTTGTTCCACATAGGTCTGGGCAATCTTGTAGCGTTTCTTGTTGTCATTGTCTAGGAACAACAAGCGGTTGTTTAAAAACGCGGCTTGTAATGTATCCATACGACTGTTCACGCCTTTAACATCGTTCACAAATCTGGAACTGCGACCGTAATTAGCAATTTGTCGAGCAGTTCTAGCTAGCAGGTCATCATTGCAGGTGATGGCTCCAGCATCGCCCATAGCTCCCAAGTTTTTAGTTGGGTAGAATGAGAAAGCACTGCCTCTTCCGCGAGCGCCTGATTTTACTCCGGTAGCAGTTTTAGCACCGTGAGATTGTGCTGTGTCAGTGTAGATGTGTAAGTTGTTCGCTTTCGCGAAAGCGTAAACTTCATCATCTACTAGCTTCCCATAAATATCTACTGCCACTATAGCGTCAAAGGACCCCAGTTGGGCCTCAATGACATCCACCGTTAAAAGTATAGGATTGACATCCACTGGAACCGGAATCATTCCCGCCTCCACTATACTTAAAAATGTAGCGATGTAGGTATGAGCAGGAACTAAGATACGGGCGTTTTGAGGAAGATTGCCCAGAGATTGATCAGCACGCAACAGGATGATTAAAGCATCGAGACCATTACCACAACTCACACAGTGATTGACGTCACAATAGTCAGCAAAATCTGCCTCAAATCGATCCACTGGCCCACCAGCTATAAATTGTCCCGCTTCTTGCAACTCTTGCAAGGCCTCTCGATCGCGCTGCGCAAATCGCTGCTGCAAGGCTGGTAAGTCCAAATATGGAATGTGAAAATCGATTGTGCTTGATTTCTAGTTATCGTAAAAGTAATCAAGTATTTAGGAAAATACTCCCGCCACAGCCGATAGATTTTGCAAGAGGTTCACTGCTAGCAATATCATCAAGATAGTATTCACAACTAGCCCTATAATTTTTTGATAAGAAGCTTGCTCTCGCAAACTAACCATAGCGCAAACAAAACCTATAGTTACAGTTACAAAAAAAAGAGTGATCATGTATCCAACGACATCATCTAGACGGGTACTACCGTTTCTATTGCTAACAGACAATACCAGAAATGCTACCATCAAAACGATGGAGAAAGCGGCAAAATGGTAACTACGTTTAGAAAAGTTCATGGCCGCAAATCTAAGGCAATCTCAATAACTGGTGTAACCACGGCACCTAGTTGTTTTTTGAAATGCATTAAACCATGGTTAATTCTACCATCCCGATGATTCACCGTTCCTAAATCCACATATTGTTTCCCTAAAGCCCTAGCTTCTTTTATAATTTCCAAGTACAGAAAATCCATAGCGTTTTTCTCAAATCCAATGTCATTTCCCGCTGCATATTGAACTTTCAGAATATTTCCGAAATCAAATAGCGTTATTCCAGCTATTTTGCTGCCTTCAAACTCAACATCATATTGTAAAATTTGAGAGGGAAACCGGCTTTGCAACAACTGAATCTCCTTTAAGCTATGTGTAGGTTTTGCATTATGGCGTTTTCTTAATTGTGGTATAAGAAGTTCCTCCCAAAACTCGCTAAAATCGTCACAAACTCTAATTTTTAATGAATCAAATTTGCCGTTTCGGTAACCTGCGGTCTTCTTGTGACTTGGGGACCAGCCTTGTTTTAAATTAATCACTAAATCCTGCGACTCTTCCGTGATTTCAAACTTATACTTAAATAAATGATCGTAATGTTCATCAAAATAAGGATCGAAAAATGGTGGTGGTAATTTTATTTCTAATCTTTTAAAACCATGATGTTTAAGGTATTCTATCAGTTCAGTAACCAGAATGGGATACAACCCAGACGACACAATTAAATTCTGCTGATTTGTAATCGAGGCTTCTGATTTGACTACTGAAGTCATCAATCCGGCATACGTTAGTCCTAAATGACTATAAATCACGCTTTGGGCTGAATGTGCCGGAAAACAAGCCACAAGCTCCTCACCTTCAAAAAACATCAAACTGTGATCTTCAAATCGGTCAGAATGGTATTCCATAAAATTGCGATCATGCAAAAAACAGCCATTCGCAGATTTCTTTATTAAATCGTTCCACTGGTCTTTATAGCTACTGGAATATTTGACAACCTTCAATTAGATGCTCTTTACGGCTAAGATAGAATTTGTTCTAAAAAGAAAAGGCAAACCTTGCGGTTTGCCTTTCTATATAAAATCATGAGATTTAGCTCAATTCTTTGTTTCTACGTTTGCGCTCGTTTTCATCTAGGAAAATTTTACGCAATCTCAAGAAGTTAGGAGTTACCTCAACATATTCATCCTTCTGGATGTATTCTAGTGCTTCTTCAAGAGTAAATTTCACTGGTGGAGCGATTTTTACTTTATCATCATTTCCTGCACTACGTACGTTAGAAAGTTTCTTAGTCTTTGTCAAGTTGATCGCAAGATCATCCGGTCTAGAGTTCTCGCCTACTACTTGTCCTCCATAAATCTCTTCACCTGGGTGGATGAAGAACTTACCGCGGTCTTGTAGTTTATCCATAGAATAAGGAATAGAAGTTCCCTTTTCCATAGAGATCATAGAACCATTGATACGTCCTTGAATCTCGCCTTTATAAGGTTCGAACCCGATAAAACGGTGGTTCATGATCGCTTCTCCAGCTGTTGCTGTGATCAATTGGTTTCTAAGGCCTATGATACCGCGAGAAGGTATTTTGAATTCAATCAACATACGCTCTCCTTTAGGCGCCATACTAGTCATTTCACCTTTTCTCAAGGTTACCATGTCTACTGCCTTACCACTTACGTTTTCTGGCAAGTCAATAGAAAGCTCTTCAATAGGCTCACATTTTACACCATCAATCTCCTTGATGATAACTTGTGGTTGACCTATCTGCAACTCATAACCTTCACGACGCATAGTTTCAATCAATACAGAAAGGTGCAATACCCCACGGCCGAAAACCATGAACTTATCTGCCGCTCCTGTATCGTGAACTTGCAATGCAAGGTTTTTCTCTAATTCCTTAGTCAAGCGATCCTTAATGTGACGAGAAGTCACAAATTTTCCATCCTTACCGAAGAATGGGGAATCGTTGATCGTGAACAACATGCTCATGGTAGGCTCATCGATAGCGATGGTTTCCATAGCTTCAGGGTTTTCAAAATCTGCGACAGAGTCGCCTATTTCAAAACCTTCTAAACCTACAATCGCACAAATATCACCAGCCATTACTTCTTCTGCCTTGGCTTTTCCCATACCGTCAAAGACATATACTTCTTTGACTTTAGTTTTAGTTTGTGATCCATCACGCTTACATAATGTAACATTTTGTCCTTCCTTTATAGAACCTCTCTTGATACGGCCTATCGCGATACGACCGGTGTAGTTAGAGAAGTCTAGAGATGTAATCAACAATTGAGTTGTTCCTTCTTCCACTTTAGGAGCTGGAACATGCTCGATAACCATATCTAACAGTGGCTCGATACTGTCTGTTTCATTTTTCCAGTCGTCAGACATCCAGTTGTTCTTCGCACTACCATAAACAGTAGGGAAATCCAGTTGCCATTCTTCAGCACCCAATTCGAACATCAAGTCAAAAACAGACTCGTGAACCTCGTCTGGAGTACAGTTTTCTTTATCTACTTTATTTACAACAACACAAGGTTTCAAACCTAGGTCGATCGCTTTTTGTAATACAAAACGAGTTTGTGGCATAGGGCCTTCAAAGGCATCTACTAACAACAATACACCGTCAGCCATGTTCAATACACGTTCTACCTCTCCACCAAAATCGGCGTGACCAGGCGTGTCAATAATATTGATCTTCGTCCCTTTATACATCACTGAAACGTTTTTAGCAAGGATGGTAATCCCGCGTTCCCGTTCAATATCATTATTATCTAGGATCAAATCTCCCGTAGTTTCATTCTCACGGAATATTTCACAGTGGTGTAAAATCTTGTCTACCAGGGTCGTTTTACCGTGGTCAACGTGAGCAATAATCGCAATGTTTCTAATATCTTTCATAAAAATAGCGCTTCTTAGCGGCTGCAAAAGTAGTCTTATTTATTGGTTTTTAGCCCTTTGGTGCGTTAAAGTGGTTCTAAATGCAAGTGATTGATTTCCAGATATACTATTTATGTAGAGTTCGCTTTCGCGAAAGCGGAAAAATCTACCTCTATTTTACTACTTTTAAACTCTCTACAATTCTGAACACATGAGACAACTTCTATTCGCTGCATTTTTTCTATATCAATTTACGTCCATTGCTCAATCGGTTTCTAAAAAGCCATTAGAAATAGGCGAGACTTTAAGCTTCAATTCTAAATACTTAAAAGAAAAAAGAGTTTTAAATGTGTATTTACCTGAGAGTTACTCCAGTAGCGCTAATGAAACGTATCCCGTAATTTATGTTCTGGATGGTTCTATAGATGAAGATTTCTTACACATGGCAGGATTGATTCAATTCCAATCTTACCCATGGATCAACAAAGTTCCAGAGGCTATCGTAGTGGGCATCGCAAATGTGGATCGCAAACGAGACTTTACAGATGAATCCAGCCAGGCTGCCGACAAAAAAGAGCTGCCAACTAGCGGTGGGTCTAGTGCTTTTATCTCTTTTCTAGACGACGAAGTAATTCCGTTGATTGAAAAATCCTATCGGACTAATGATTCCTCTACAATTGTTGGGCAATCTTTAGGTGGACTTTTAATTACTGAAATTCTTTACCGTCATTCTAATATGTTTGACAATTATTTGATCGTGAGCCCTAGTCTATGGTGGGACGATGAGCGCTGGTTGCTTTCAGAGCCGGCATACATTAATAATAGTAAGAGTGTTTACATAGCCGTGGGTAAGGAAGGTGAAGTTATGGAGCGAGTCGCTCAATCGTTGTATGAAAAACTTCAATTGATGATAGGTAAAGATCACTCCATCCACTTTAGGTATTTTGACAATTTAGATCACGGAGACACCTTACATCTCGCGGCATATCATGGTCTCGAAGAAATCTTCAAATTTCGACGCATGTAACTGCGCATATAAAACACGTAGCACTTGTTAAGCTTCTCTTAATAAATAGGATTAAATCTGCTCTGGCTTTGTTAGGGATCTCTAATTTTTACCTTCGCGTTTAAACGATAAAAAAGTTAAAATGAGTCAAGTACAAGCAAACGACACCGTAAAAGTACATTACACAGGTAAACTGAAAAATGATGGCCGTGTCTTTGACACTTCAGAAAATAGAGAACCACTTGAGGCTAAATTAGGTCAAGGCCAATTGATTCCAGGGTTTGAAAAAGGATTGATTGACATGAAAGTCAATGAAAAAAAGACCATTGAAATCCCAATGGATGAAGCTTATGGAGATGTTCAAAAAGAACTTTTTCATAAAGTAGAAAAAGATAAATTACCAGAAGAAATCAAGCCAGAAGTAGGCATGGGACTTATGGCACAAAATCCAGATGGAACAGAACGCCAATTGCGCGTCGCAGACGTTAAAGATGATTTCATTATTGTGGATGCAAATCACCCACTGGCAGGACAGGATTTAGTTTTTGAACTAGAAGTAGTAGGAATCAACTAGGGATTAAACGGATTAAGGGAAACGCTCATTTGATTGATCTCAAATGAGCGTTTTTATTTTTCTAGAGTGAGTATTTCTTAACAGGTTTTACTAGCTAAAAGTCTCTGTACTTTAAATACATCTACCGCTTTAGAGAATTTCTTGCTCACGCTAGGTAGATTCTCACTGGAAATCCAGATTTTCAATTCGGCATCACGATCAAAAGTACCTGCAGTTTCTAAAGAAAATCTAGAAATACTTTTATAAGGCATGGATTTCATATCCATTTTTTTTCCAGTAAAACCTTGTTTATCTATTAAGATCAACCTCTTGGTTGTGAATAGAAACACATCTCTAAACAAAACGAATCCCATTTCTACATTCTCATTTTCAATGAGCAAATGACCGTATTCTTTGAGAAGCTCCTCAACAGAAACCTCACCTGCATTACCTAACATCTTATCTATAAAACTCATACCTTATTTTATTGTTTAAGCAGCCTGCGGTCATCCCACCAGCATATTAATATGAGCTCTAAATTATACAATTAGTACACCGTTAAATGGTAGAGTGATGTTAAAGAGAACAAAGTTCTGAAGTATGCGCTCCACAACTTAAATCAATCTTAAATTCCTGCTCAAAAAAAAACCGCTTCCCATAGGAAAGCGGTTTAACTTTAAATGAAGGGATAATTAATTAACTAATCCATCTTTCTTATTCGTTGCTTGTACAGCAAGATTATAGATTACAAGACCGAAACCGATTTTATTAATAGCGTCTCCAATGTTGTAAATCACGTTGAGATCCCATCCTCCAAAAATGGAGTCATACCATCCTGGAGTTCCCGCCATGTAACCAATAGGGTAAATCGCCCAACCAACTAATACAAACCAGCAAAGTGTTTTGTGAGCGGCTAGAACATCGCCTCCAGCTGCAACTGCGAGCTTTTTAGCCTTACCAAACCAAATTTCAATAACAATCCAAAAATATGCTACTCCTGAAAAGAGACCCCATAACCAAGCATTACCTCTATCTACCGCCTCACCGAAGTATCCTGTAACCAGCATTACTACTGATAGGAATATTAACTTCCACATCAATGATTTCTTTGCTCCTGCTACTTTAAGGATCAAGTAGAATTCCACACACATCAACGGCACGGTAAGCACCCAGTCCACATACCTAAAAAACACAGGCGACTCTGCAAAGCCAGACCAGTAATCGCGCATGTACCAGTAATGTACTGCAGCAATAAACGTAATGAGTCCAGAGACTAAGATAGAAGTGCGCCACTTTCTTTCAAAACTACTCATGGATAAGAAGAAGAAGGCACTTGCTGCCATCATGGCCATACACCCTACAAAAAAGGTGAAGCCTACATAATCGTCGGCGGCTAATCGCACTACCTCGATATTTAAGAGTAAATTATTCATAATTAAAGAATTTTTTGTTCAACTAAATTTACAGAACTTTAAACAAAACCTTTTTATTTCATTAAGTTATTTTTGTAAGATTATTCATGGAGGCATCAAAAAATTTATATAACGGTATTCTCATCCTTAGTCTTTTTGCACTATGGCTTGCATTGAGAATCACAGATGGAGTAGAATACACGATTTCCATCATGCTCATATTATCGATTGGAATAGGTCATGGCGCTAATGATTTAAAGATTTATTTCAAAAAAGAAAAGCTTAGCTGGCGCAAAATCATTTCATTTATAGCGGTTTATGCACTGATGGTAGCCAGCATATTTTGCGGCTTCTTTTTACTTCCTGATCTAATGCTGTGTCTATTTCTTTTAGCAAGCGGTTATCATTTTGGGCAAGAGCATTTTGAAAAGTATACATTAGATCGTTCCATACTTACCTACTTATTTGAAATGAGTTATGGACTTTCTATCATCCTGTGCTTGCTGTATATAAATAGCGCGGAAAGTCTTGCGGTAATAAACGATTTAATTGAGACTGAAATAACGGCTGACTGGTTGATGATTTCTCTTATCGGGAGCACTGTAATATGTTTATTTACTGGAATTAAAACCATACGATCTATCGCTGGCAGCAACATTCTAAGAGAATTACTGTATTTGTTAGTTCTATTTGTGCTGTTTGATAGCAGCAGCTTGATTTGGGGCTTTGGAATCTATTTCGTCCTATGGCATAGTGTTCCCTCAATGTACCAACAAATTGAGCATTTACATGGCGCCGTCTCCTTGAAAACACTTTGGAAGTATATCAAAAACTCTCTACTCTATTGGCTATTAGCCTTAGGTTTTCTGGCAGCACTCTATTATGTTTTAATAGACAATGAAACTTTATTTCTAACAATATTGGTCTCCTTTCTAGGTGCGATAACTTTCCCACACTTGCTGGTGATGCATCGATTGTACAAACAATGACAAGGTCGTGTCCCGCAACCGCTTCTTTTAAACTTGATTGTTGCAGGAAAAATTGTTTTTATTTCGCTTTCGCGAAAGCGAAAAAATCCTCCACCTCATCGCATAGATTAAGGCTCTAAAACCTTGAACGCCACCCAGCGGTATTCTATCTTTGCTTTCTTTAAAATGCGTATAGAATATGTTTGATAATTTAACGGACAAACTGGACAAGGCGATGCACGTCCTTAAAGGACATGGTAGCATCACTGAGGTTAATGTGGCTGATACACTTAAGGAAATACGTCGCGCACTTGTCGATGCGGATGTGAATTATAAAATCGCCAAAGAATTCACGGCGACTGCAAAAGAAAAAGCAATAGGCCAAGGTGTTCTTACCACCCTTAAGCCAGGACAACTTCTAACTAAAATTGTCAAAGACGAGCTCACGGAACTTATGGGAGGCTCTGTTGAAGGGATGAATCTTTCTGGCAATCCTAGTATTATATTGATGTCCGGTTTGCAAGGTTCAGGTAAAACGACTTTTTCTGGAAAATTGGCAAATTATCTCAAAACCAAAAAAAGTAAAAAGCCCCTATTAGTTGCTTGTGACATTTACCGTCCTGCAGCAATTGACCAGTTGCATGTAGTGGGAGAGCAAATAGGCGTTGAGGTTTTTTCCAACAGAGACGAGAAAGATCCTGTAAAAATTTCTGAAGCTGCAATAGCATATGCTAAACAGAACGGTTTCAACGCCGTGATAATAGATACTGCTGGTCGTCTTGCTATCGACGAGCAAATGATGAAAGAAATTGCAGATGTACATGCTGCGGTGAAGCCACACGAGACCTTATTTGTTGTGGATTCCATGACTGGTCAAGATGCCGTGAATACAGCCAAAGCCTTTAACGAGCGTTTAAATTTTGACGGTGTTGTACTTACTAAATTAGATGGTGACACCCGTGGTGGTGCCGCACTATCTATTAAATCTGTAGTAGATAAGCCTATCAAATTTATAGGTACTGGAGAAAAAATGGAAGCGATTGATGTGTTCTACCCAGAGCGTATGGCAGATCGTATTCTAGGGATGGGTGATGTGGTATCTCTTGTAGAACGTGCACAAGAGCAGTTTGATGAAGAGGAAGCAAGGAAGTTGAGTAAAAAGATCGCTAAGAACCAGTTCGGTTTTGATGACTTCTTATCCCAAATCCAGCAAATCAAAAAAATGGGTAACATGAAGGACCTGATGGGAATGATCCCTGGCGCAGGTAAAATGTTGAAAGATGTCGATATTGATGACGATGCTTTTAAAGGTATAGAAGCCATCATTCATTCTATGACAATTGAAGAGCGCACCCAGCCTCAAGTAATCAATGGTTCCCGTAAGAAGCGTATCGCAGCAGGAAGCGGTACCAGCGTTACTGAAGTAAACCAGCTATTGAAGCAATTTGACCAGATGAGCAAGATGATGAAAATGATGCAAGGTGGCAAAGGAAAAGCCATGATGCAGGCGATGAGCAAAATGCGCTAAAAAACAAATTTCAAAAAATAACCTATGATCATTTTAGACGGTAAAAAAACTTCAAACGATATAAAGGACGAGATCACACAGATCGTCCAAGAGATGAAGAATAACGGTGAGAAAGTACCACACCTTGCCGCAGTTATCGTTGGGAATGATGGAGCGAGTTTGACTTATGTAGGATCTAAGGTCCGTGCCTGTGAACGTGTAGGTTTTGAAAGTACCATGGTACGCATGCCTAACACTACCAGCGAAACAGAATTGCTGCGTGAAATTCATAAATTAAACAAGAATCCAGACATTGATGGATTTATTGTTCAATTGCCGTTGCCTAAGCAAATAGATACCCAAAAAGTATTGATGGCCGTGGATCCAGACAAAGATGTAGACGGCTTTCACCCGACTAATTTTGGTCGTATGGCACTGGACATGAGCACGTTTATTCCTGCAACACCATTTGGGATTTTAGAGTTATTAGAACGTTACGACGTATCTACTAAAGGGAAACACACTGTTGTTATTGGAAGATCCCATATCGTGGGACGTCCTATGAGTATTTTGATGGGACGCAAAGGGTTTCCCGGAAATTCTACAGTGACTTTAACGCACAGCCACACTAAAAACATCACACAAATCACCTCGCAGGCTGATATTATCATTACAGCTTTGGGCGTTCCCGGATTCCTAAAAGCCGAAATGGTAAAAGAAGGTGCTGTTATTATCGATGTAGGCATTACTCGTGTTCCTGACGAGTCTAGAGAACGTGGTTATTATATTACGGGTGACGTAGATTTTGAAAACGTTTCTAAAAAAGTAAGTCACATCACTCCCGTTCCTGGAGGTGTAGGCCCTATGACTATTGCGATGTTATTGAAAAATACGTTGCTAGCCAGGGAGCGTCATAGAGAAGCTTCAGGGCAGTAAGGTTATTATATTCGCTTTCGCGAAAGCGAAAAACACTATTAACAAACAATCATTTAACTGAAATGAGGAATCTGTTCATTTATTATTTTTTGATTTTATTACCGCCAGTCCTTTTATTTTGGTTTAAGGACAGTGCAGGTATTAGCTCAACTGTCTGGATTGCTTCTATCTCAGGTTATGCATTAGTTTATCGTACTTATGTTGATGGCAAGAGGCTTGCTGCAAAAAATATAATTCGAGAAAAGGACATCTGGAAAATGATCCTGCCTGGAAGAAGGTGGTTGCACTTCAGAGAATTATATCTAAAGCCTTAAATAGCAAAAAAGGCTTCTTTAAAATCTATTTTCCTCCGTTCGCTTGTAAGTCTGCTAGACATTGACTGTCCAATTGCGGAATACTTGTCATATTCATCATGTTGAGGACATTACCTCCATTAATCTCAAAAAACATGAGGCAACCTTCAACATTACAGTGATTGTCACTATTCGCATCTTCATGGGCGCTTTGTAAGGGCGTCCCCAGATTTACCAATCCCATCAAGTGAGCAAACTCGTGATTATAAACTGTAGTTTCTAGATCAACCCTAGAAGGCTGCCCCACACCCCCACTGAATCGCTCTACCGTATTTTGATAAATCACGAGTGAAGTATTTCTATAGGCGGTTCCTAACACTACAGAATTGCCTTCATCTTTTTCATTGGGCTTGTCAACAAATATGACACTTACTGCGATGGTGTTATCTCTCGTGTAGCTGGTGCGATTTGCATCTTCAAGATTTCTAACTTCCTCAATGGTGTACTCAGCCCCAGTATCGTCAGTTATATTTCTTTCTGTGAAATTAATGCCGCTGGGTTTATTGAGACGTTGCTGTAAAAAGCTTTTCAAATTGTCAATTGAGCTGGCTTCTGGTCTAATTCCATTTACATACAACAACTCTACCTCTAGTTGATTAAAAGTGTTGCCTCTCAATAATTCTTCAGCACTAGCTCCAGTATTTCTAAGATTAGCGCTGCCATTGTTACCTGGGCTGTCCACTACATCGCTGGTATCGTCACTCCCACAACTTGCTAGGATCAAGGCTAAAGCAATTCCTACTAATTTAATTTTCATTTTACTTGATTTTATATTCACAATACTACTACTCTAACGCATTACAAGATCCAAAGGATCTGCTAAAATCCCGTCTATAATTCCGATATTGCAACAATGATTTCGCCCACGGACCTTCCAGTTTTAGCTGCACAACGCAAAAAGGAGAACGTTGCTTTTTTCAAAAAATTGAAACGTAAGACTCCTAAAAACCTAGATCAAATCACTCAACAACTACATAATGATGTGTTTGAAGAGGTGGATTGTTTAAAATGTGCCAATTGTTGCAAAACCACTGGTCCTTTATTTACGGAAAGCGACATCAATCGGATTGCGAAACACTTTAAAATGAAGCCCGGCGCATTTATTGAATCCTATTTAAGGATAGATGAAGACCGTGATTATGTGTTGCAAAACACACCTTGTTCATTTTTAGGTGCGGATAACTACTGCGGTATTTATGAGGTTAGACCTAAGGCCTGCCGGGAATACCCACATACGGATCGGAGAAAACTACAGCAGATAGGTTCACTCACAGTTGCTAACACATTTATTTGTCCAGCAGCCTATACTATAGTCGAACGTATGAAAGAAGCGGTGAATCATTAATTTGTAATAAATCACCTACTAAAATTATCTAATAAGCTTAGATTTTTTAGCTAAGGTTAGTTAATAGTTGTCTATACATTATTCCTACAACGTATATTTCACTCATGCGTGTCATCTATATAGTGTTATTGTTTGTAATCATTACTGCTTGCAGTGAGAAGGAAGTCAGTACAACACAGATTGTACAACGTGATTTTCTTACACAACTGATCAATGAGCCATCTACAGAAAAAGTCCAAGTCATCAACTTTTGGGCAACCTGGTGTGCTCCTTGTGTTGAAGAATTACCTGCTTTCGTAGCCATTGATGAACGTGATGATGTAGAAGTTATTCTTATTTCTCTAGATGAAGCAAAAAACGTAGAAAGCCTAGTGAACCCGTTTCTTGTAACAAATAAAATAACCTCCACAGTCAAGTTATTAGACGACCCATATGCTGCAGAATGGATTCCCATGGTGGATGAGCACTGGGATGGTGCTATTCCAGCAACCCTAATTCAAAAAGGTTCAAAAAAAATGTTTTACAATCACTCTTTCACTACAAATGAATTGGAAGAGGAAGTCTCAAAATTCCTATGAAAACTTTAAAAATCCTTACGGTCATTTGTATTATCGCTTTAGCTAGTGCAGTAGTTTTTGGTGTGGTCAACTATTCTAACCCGAGCGAACTTTATGCTAGTAATCCCGAAGCTCCTCAAGAGCGGTTTGATGAAAATCCAAGAGAGCAAGTTGCTCCATCTCGATCCATAAATATGAAGGAAGATGAACTTATAGGATATCGAATAGGAGATGTCGCTACTGATTTCGAACTTCAAAATATTGATGGATCGATGGTTTCTTTAAGCAATTACCCTGATGCAAAAGGCTTTATAGTTATTTTCACTTGTAATCATTGTCCGTATAGCAAGGCTTATGAGGACAGGATTATTACTATCGATAAAGAGTTTAAGAAAAAAGGCTACCCTGTAATTGCAATAAACCCTAACAACCCTGAAAAATACCCAGACGACAGCTTTGCTAAAATGAAGATCAGATCCAAAGAAAAAGGATTTACATTCCCTTATTTATTTGACGCAAATCAAGATATTTACCCGCAATACGGTGCGACTAAAACTCCTCATGTGTTTCTTTTAAATAAAGAAAACGGTAAAAACATCGTCAAATACATCGGCGCAATTGATGATAACTATCAAGATCCCAAAGCCGTAAAAAATCATTTTTTGAGAGATGCTGTTAACTCGCTGATCGCAGGGCAAGAAATTCAAAATAAAACAACAGTGGCCATTGGTTGTTCCATTAAAAGTTAGTCAGCTCTACTAATGCGGTGGACGGGAGAATTCTGTTTGTTAATCCGTATTTTTGCATAAAAATCTGCAATGGTACTAGAGCAGTATTATACCAAATGCCTGGCACAAGGCACCTACTACTTATCTTCTAATAAGGAAGCGGCAGTGATCGACCCATTGCGGGAAGTTCAACAATATATTGACCGAGCCCACGAAGAAGGTTCCACCATTAAATATATTTTTCTGACTCACTTTCACGCAGATTTTGTTTCAGGTCATGTAGATCTGGCTCAAAAAACTGGAGCGACCATCGTTATAGGTCCAAATGCTGAGACGAGTTACGCTTTCGCGAAAGCGGAACACCTACAAAAATTCACCATAGGCGACATCAGCTTGACCTTATTGCATACACCTGGGCACACTATGGAGTCCTCCTGCTACCTAATGAAGGACGAAAATCGAATTGCAAAAGCCTTGTTTACAGGCGACACCCTTTTTATAGGTGACGTGGGTAGACCAGATCTTGCCGCAAAAAGCGACGTCACAACTGAAGATCTAGCAGGCTTGTTATACGATTCTTTACGAAATGTGATCATGCCTTTACCTGACGATATCACCGTATATCCAGCTCATGGTGCCGGTAGCGCATGCGGCAAGAACATGAGCAGTGAAACGAGCGATAGTTTAGGAAACCAGAAAGCCACCAACTATGCATTGGATGCTTCCTTGAGCAAGGAGGATTTTATCAAAGAGGTAACTTCAGGGATTGCACCACCACCCGCTTACTTTCCTAAGAACGTTCAAATGAACCGTGGCGTCAACTCTAGCATTGATGAGGTGTTGAAACGTGGTATATCTGAAATCAAACCATTGGCTTTTCAAGCACTAGCGCAGGATGCTGAGTTTTTGGTTTTAGACGTACGCTCCCCTCAGGAATTTACAGCTGGACATGTTCCAGGGTCTTGGTTTATAGGTTTGGACGGTCAATTTGCCCCATGGGTTGGCTCTTTAATTGAAGATATTGATCAAAAAATAGTTTTGGTAGCCCCATTAGGTCGTGAAGAAGAGGCAGTCACACGGCTTGCAAGAGTTGGATACGATAATGTTCAAGGATTTTTAAAAGGTGGTTTTGAAGCATGGAAGCAAGCTGGTTACTCCATAAGTTCCATAGAAAATATGTCCCCTGAAAAGTTTGTGATGAGTCTTGAAGATGGCAGTATTGCAAACCCTATTGATGTGCGTAAACCTAGAGAGTATGAAGCAGCGCACCTAAAAAACGTCACATTAGCTTCTCTAGATGAGATTGCACAAAACCTTAAAAACTTAAATACTACTGAAGTTTACCATATTCACTGTGCAGGTGGTTACAGGTCTGTGATTTATGCCAGCATTGCGAAGGCTAATGGATATTCCAAACTAATAAATATAGAAGGTGGGTATGGAGCCATAAAAAAGGTAGCCCCTTCCCATTTAATTAATAACGATACAAGAGCAACCCTATGAAAAATTTGAGTAATTCTGAATGGAAAGAAGAAGTCGCTAACGACTCGAACGCCATAATTCTAGATGTAAGAACAGATGACGAAGTTGCCGAAGGCATCTTAAAGAATGCGATACATCATGACATTCATCAACCACAAGAATTTATGGCTGCATTAGATAATATGGATAAAAGTAAAAATTACTACGTGTATTGCCGTGCGGGCAGCCGTAGCAGTCAAGCTTGTCAAATCATGGATCAGATGGGATTTGAAAACACCTACAACCTCACTGGAGGATTCAGCAACTGGGACGGAGCGGTGGATCAAATTAACTAATCCGACTTTAAATTAAATTCTCATAAAACTATTCAGCATGCAGCTTAAAAATATTCCACAGTTAAAACATATTGATGCTAATAACTTCTTTCTCTTATCAGGGCCATGTGCCATTGAAGGCGAAGAAATGGCTTTAAGAATTGCCGAGAAGGTTGTGAGCATTACAGATAAGCTGCAAATTCCTTATATTTTTAAGGGAAGCTTTAAGAAAGCAAACCGTAGTCGTATTGATAGCTTTACGGGTATAGGCGATGAAAAAGCGTTGAAGATTTTGAGAAAAGTAAGTGAGACTTTTAATATACCCACAGTCACTGACATTCATGAAGTAAGCGACGCAGCAATGGCTGCTGAGTATGTGGATGTCTTACAAATACCCGCATTTTTAGTACGTCAAACAGATCTTGTAGTAGCTGCCGCAGAAACTGGAAAAGTTGTAAACCTCAAAAAGGGTCAATTTATGTCACCAGAAAGCATGAAACATGCAGCGTTGAAAGTGACCGATTCTGGAAACGAGCAAGTCATGATTACAGATCGCGGGACAATGTTCGGGTATCAGGACATGATTGTAGATTTCAGAGGGATTCCTACCATGAGACAATATGCGCCTACCGTGTTAGACGTTACTCACAGTTTGCAACAACCCAATCAATCTAGTGGTGTAACTGGTGGCCGCCCAGACATGATAGAAACAATCGCTCGAGCAGGAATCGTGAATAATGTAGACGGACTGTTTATAGAGACTCATTTTGATCCTTCAAATGCCAAAAGTGATGGAGCAAACATGCTGGATTTGCAATATTTGGAAGGTTTAATGACTCGACTTGTAGAGATTCGCAAGACTATCAATTCCTTTGAGTAATTTAATTTAAAGTTCGCTTTCGCGAAAGCGTAACTTCTTTCCACATCCTTTTTATATCTTAGAGGTTCTTTAAAATCAACCTCATGAGATGTCTAGCTGGAATACTCTTTTTTCTTTTTACTACTTGTATTTATAGTCAAGGTACAAGATTGTTGCGTCAACCCACGGTGCATGGCAACGATGTAGTTTTTGTTTATGCTAATGACCTATGGAAAGCTTCCATCAACGGCGGAGAAGCACAGCGATTGACTAGCGATATAGGCTATGAAAGTGTGCCTCACTTTTCTCCAGATGGCAGCATGATTGCTTTTACTGGAGAGTATGATGGCAACATCGACGTGTTTGTGATACCTAAAGAGGGAGGAATTCCAAAACGACTTACTTATCATCCAGGCGGTGACTTTGTGACAGGCTGGACACCAGAGGGAACGATATTATTCCGCTCTGACAGGGAAGGAAAACCCACAGAAACCACGAAGTTCTATACCATAGGAATAGAAGATTCATTTCCAGAATCCCTGGCTTTAACCAGAGCAGCATATGGAGAGATTTCTCCAGATGGTAAATATATCGCCTACACTCCTATCACCTCTTGGGATCCAGAATGGCGCAACTATCGCGGTGGTCAAGCAATGCCTATCTGGGTAGTGAACATGGACACCAAGGCTCTACAAACAACAAGCCAACCCACTAAAGAACGGCATCTGGACCCAGTATGGCACGATGGGAAAGTTTATTTCCTTTCAGAAAGAGATTATACCAGCAATATCTGGTCTTACAATCCTAATACAAAAGAAGAAAAGCAAATCACTTTTCATAAGAAGTTTGATGTCAAAAGCCTTGACGCTGATGAGACTCAAATAGTCTACGAACATGGCGGATATTTAAACCTTCTTAATCGAAGTACAGGATCCTCTACCGTTATCCCAATCACTGTAAACGCAGATTTAAATACTTCACGAGAGCGATGGGAAGATGTTTCTGCACGCAGTATTGCTAATTCAGCCATATCACCTAATGGGATGCGAGCGCTTTTTGAGCACCGTGGTGAAATTTTTAGTGTACCTAAAGAAAAGGGTTCATGGAGAAATTTAACAAACTCAAGTGCCTCAGCAGAGCGTCATCCAGTTTGGTCGCCTAAAGGAGATAAAATTGCTTGGTTTTCTGATGCATCAGGAGAGTACCAGCTAGTGGTTGCTGACCAGTATGGAACTGTTGAAAAGTCAATCCCACTTGAAAACCCTACATTTTATTTCAAACCTACATGGGCACCGGATGGAAACCATATTGCCTATACAGATACCGATTATAACATTTGGGTTACAAATGTAGTGACAGGAAAAACATGGAAAGCTGACACCGATAGCTACGCGCATCCAGATCGTTCTATGAATCCCGTATGGTCGCCAGATAGCAAATGGATCGCTTATGCAAAACAGCAAAAAAGTCACTTCAAATCCATTTATGCTTACAACATTGATTCTAAAAAAATCATTCAGCTTACTGACCCACTGGCTGATGCCATCACCCCTATATGGGATGAATCTGGAGAATACCTATATACTCTAGCTAGTACGAATTACGGTTTAACTTCTGGATGGCTAGACATGAGTTCTTATGATCCATCTACCACCAGAGCACTTTATGCGATTGTATTATCTAAAAATGGGAAATCACCCCACCTCCCTCAATCTGATGAAGAAACCATAGCTGATATAAAAGAGGATAAAACAGAGAAGCAAAAAGAACGCGAGAAAAAAGGTTTTGATGCTGAAAAGGAGGACAAAAAACCAGTGACTGTAACCATCGATGAAGACGGTATTTTTGATCGAATCATGGCAATGGATTTACCTACCAGAAATTATACAGGTCTTGGCAAAGCAGACAAAGGTTTTGTCTTTGTAATGGAATCTATTGAAAACGAAGAAGGCCTTAAACTCCATCTTTACGATACTAAAAAACAAAAAGCAGAAGAATTTACTAATGCTGTTCAAGGCATAGCCACCAGTTTTGATGGCAAGTTTGCTTTAATCGACTATGGTTCCAGTTATTCTATTAACTCTACAGCTACGCCGGTGAAGTCTAGTGATGGTAAATTGCCTCTAGACTTGAAAGTAAAAGTGAACCCACGCGAGGAGTACGAGCAGATTTTTAAAGAAGGCTGGAGATATATGCGAGACTTCCTATATGTGGACAATGTGCATGGAGCTCCTTGGGATACTATTTATGAATGGTATGTGCCCTGGATCAAAGACGTTAGGCATAGAACAGACCTCAATTATGTAGTCGACATCATGAGTGGAGAGGTAGCAATTGGACATTCCTATGTTTCCGGTGGTGACCTACCAGATACCAAACGCATTCCGGTAGGTTTACTGGGCGTTGATTTGAAAAAAGAAGGGAATGCTTATCAAATTGAAAAGATATACAATGGCGAACGATGGAACCCAGACATCCAGAGTCCATTAGGGATGGCTGGGATTGAAGTAAAAGAAGGTGATTATTTAGTTTCCATAAATGGAAAGAAATTAGACGGTTCTTCAAACCCATATCAATTATTAGAACAAACCGCAGGTAGGGAGATCTATATTGAGGTAGCCACTAATCTTAAAGGGTCTGAAAAGCGTAAAGTATTAGTACGTCCAGTATCTAGCGAACGGAGCTTAAGGTACATCGACTGGGTAGAAGGTAACCGCCGTAAAGTGGATGAATTATCAAATGGCAAACTAGCCTACGTCTACATCCCGAACACCAGTGAACCAGGCTTTACTTCATTCAATCGTTACTTATTTAGTCAACAGGATAAAAAAGGAATCGTACTTGATGAACGTAATAATGGCGGCGGGAGTGCTGCAGATTATATGATTGACATTTTAAAAAGAACCCCATTCGGTTATTTCAATAGCAAGGCTAATGATAACCGTCCTTGGACCACTCCTATGGCAGGAATTTTTGGTCCTAAGGTGATGATCATCAATGAGCGTGCTGGATCAGGTGGTGACCTATTGCCTTACATGTTTAAGCAACAAAACTTAGGCCCCTTAGTAGGTACCAGAACTTGGGGAGGACTGGTAGGAACTTGGGATACACCACCGTTCGTGGACGGCGGTCGCATGGTGGCACCACGTGGCGGCTTTTACGACTTAAATGGAGAATGGGCTGTAGAAGGAGAAGGTGTAGCTCCTGACATTGAGGTGATTCAGACTCCGCGATTGACTATTCAAGGACAAGACCCGCAACTAGAGCGAGCGGTAGAAGAAGCGATGAAATTATTAAAGACCCAAGAATTTAAATATCAACCAGAACCGGAAGCTCCAGTTAGATGGAAGCGTCCAGATGGATATCAGAATGACAATTAATATTCTTTAACCTACTGACTTCAATGCATAGAAAAAGTCAAGCGACCTATGTACTAGGTACATTGGTATTTTTTCTAATAGAGGTATTCATAGCAGTGTACGTTTTTGATGACATTGTCAGACCTTATTTAGGAGATTTGCTAGTAGTCATTCTACTCTATTGTTTTACAATGGCTATAACACACCTTCGTATCATTACTGCGTTGACGATTGTTTTGTGCTTCAGTTTTGTAGTGGAATTTTTACAGGGAATCCAATTGATAGAAATGTTGGGGTGGCAAAATTCTAGGCTAGCGCGAACCATTATCGGAACCTCGTTTTCTTATTGGGATCTTTTAATGTATACCGCTGGAGCTTTATTGATTCTAAGCATAGAATGGTTTATAAGCACTAGGAAAGCTTGATCAATGTTCCATAAAGAACATTAACAAGCTTCATTGAAAAATGTAGAACTTAGAATCGCGTTTTGGGCTCGTTGACATAATCCTCGAGATAAGAAAAACGTTCAGTTAGTGTACCATCCTTAGTCGTCATCTTGGCTCGTTCCAGTATCCCATCAGCGTCATCGTTAAAAAAGGCAGGAAATACATGCTCTAAAAACATCTCGCCAAAACCCTCACTAGCATCTTTAGGCAATTCGCAAGGTAAATTATCTACTGCCATGACCGCTATAGATCCAGGTGTATTGAAAGCTACTTCCTTCTCGCTGGATGGATCATAACCATACAAGGGGTCAGCGATAGTAGATGCCCGTAAGGTACATGCAATAGGACCATTAATATCACAGCTTACATCTGCTACTAGCGAGATGTTGAAATTTTCTGATTTCATATCCTCTCTTGTGAAGAAATACGGTGCGCCATCGCCATAAAAGTGACCCGTAATCAAAATATCAGCCACAGCGGCAAATTTCATAAAATCAGACTCAAGAAGTTCTGGATTGTTGTAGCATTCTGTTTTAGTAGGTGTTAAACCATCCTTTCTCGTATAGTAGTCGTCAACGTCCAGCTGCGTAAACACCGTCTGATTGTTCTGAAATTGACCTAATTGCAAAAACTCTTTAGGCGTTAATTCATGTATGTGTAATAGTTCTAGAATCTCTTTAATACCACCACTTACCTTACCACTACCAGTAATCACAATATTTACAGGCGGTAACTCCGTTCGTATAAGTTCCAATTGGGTTTTTACCGCGTCGAAATCGGCAAGATCATCTACTTTAGGCAACTTAAACAAATTGTCCTTCAGTCCCAGCGCCCTGAATGCATTGTAGGCTCCTACCAATCCAGCATACCTTCCAAAACCTATTAAACGCATATTGCTTTCATTCACAATGGTTTCGTGATCGTACAACTCAATTTTCTTATCGAGTATGGCACATAACAAATCTCTATTGTAAGGTTGCTTTTTAATGGTGTGTGAAAAGAAAAAGTATTTTTTACCTGGAATCAAAGCATCAACGGGAACTTCCTTCACTCCTATCATGACGTCTGCTTCCGTGATATCTTCCGCTACCTGGAGACCTGCTTGAGTATAGCTAGAATCTGGAAATATTCTTACTTGTGATGGTTCTATGAGGAGTTCCGCTTTCGCGAAAGCGTGCTCTAATTGAGCTGCTTGAACAGGCGAGAGCACCACACGTCTATCTGGCGGGTTTTTGCGTTCTCGAATTAAGGCAAACTTCATAAGTACCGTTTAAAAGTGCATACTAGCAAGATAAGGAAAGTGCAACGGTCTATAAATAATACTACTGAGAAAAGAGGCTAGGAACTAGAATTTGCTTCTACAAACTCGTTCTAAAAAACTTTTGAGCCCACTTGATTCCTTCTTCTAATGTTCCACACACGTGAAATTCATTACTGTAAAATTTACCTTCAAACTCGGCTGTTTTTTGCGATATGGATTGAGGCGTCACAATACAAATCGCTTTTAAAGTCTCTACCGTGGCTGCTTCTCTATAGATAATGGGACTAACGTTATAAGCGTACGTGCGATTTGAGATGTAAACGAAAGGCTTATCTTGATAATGATCAGTCAGTGCCTTGATCATGGTCGGATTATTTCCTGGTTCAAGAAGAGTACCTTCCTTAAGTTGAGAGATGACATATTTTTCAAAAAAAAAGAGCTCGGCAAAACCGATATCCTGATAATATATCGCGGCCATAGAAGAAATTTTAGGGAACACTTTAAGGTTGTTGCAAACCTATAAAATTGTATTGAGTTAATAAACAACTGAAGATTATTTAAATTCACTAATGGTAATTAAGTTTTATGTTAGGTTGGGAGTTTCGTTTATGAAGATCCAGACCCACTCTAAAATTATGACAGTCTGAAATTAGATTTGGCATGGTTTTTTATATTATTTAAAAGGCAGATCTTTATATTTGTCATCCTTATTTTTCAAGCTCAGCTTGATACTATTGGGATAACGTGAAAGCGTTAAATGGGGTCGACTGGTTTTGACAGCGAGACCGAGTTGATTGTAAGCATGTAGAGCGCTGGAACATAGCTCTTAAATATCATGATTCAACTTTTTTAAACGGCGAGAATAACTACGCCCTAGCAGCATAATCCGAATCATAGTAGGATGTGCCTCGGCCCACTAGGTGGGCATGCAGGAATTCTCTCAAAGGCCTTGGTTTATGGCACTTGATCTAGAGAATTCGTAAAAATAGACCTATCCCCATCAGGGCTTTGATGATGGAGAGACACTCAATTGAAGATAAGGGATGCGTTGGTGGTTTCTGACCGGCAACTCCACGAAAAGTTAAACAGAAACTAAACATGTAGAAAGCGATGAAGTCGCTCGTTTGGACGAGGGTTCGAATCCCTCCGACTCCACACTTAAGAACCACATTCAACTGATTTTCAGTTTTATGTGGTTTTTTTTTATTTGTGTAACATCGATCAGGATTTCATTGAAGAATTTAGCTCGAACCTTGAAAGTCAAAGCGGACATTTTAATTGAAAGCAATTGATTTTCAGTTTTAAATATGGGGCCATTTAAAACACCTATTGATAAGCGCTAATTTCTGAACAATTCCATCAAATATGCATACCCTTGTGTGTCACCTGTAATCAATATCTGCTCTAAAAATGTCGCTGACGAGACTTATATTATAGTGCGGGTAATGGATTAGGTTTTGACATGGACATAGCTGAAGGTAAAATATTTCGCTTAAATGAAACCTTTCATGAGCACACAGATAGTAAAGGGGGTAGGCTTATATTTAGTCCATGATATAGATGAGCACCTACGGCGGTCGTGTTGAAGTGTCAAGCGCATTAAATGACGGAACTACGTTTACCCTTATTTTTTCTAATCGCTAGGGTGTTCCTCCAATACTTGAAATTTCAGGTACCTACTTAAAAATCAAGGGTTTCAAAACTCTTACATTTCAATCTATGAGGAAAAAAAGTACAACTTAAGAGAATCTTTACTAGTTTTACCACAATGAAACAATTCATCCACAGATCAATGGCGCTTTTAATGGCGATGGTAGTCCTAATGACGACTACCAGTTTTTCTATGGACATGCATTACTGTGGTAAAACTCTAGTCGATTATTCATTCACACAGCAAGCAAAGTCATGTGGGATGGAGAAAGTCATGACTGCCACAGATTGTGAATTGCCGGTTATTTCTCAGAAACCCTGTTGCTCAGACAAGCAACTGGTTAAAGAAAGTACAGACGACCTCAAGGTTTCATGGGATCAATTGGCTCCAGTTCAACAGTTCTTTCTGTCGTCTTTTGCTTACTCTTATTCCAATCTTTTAAACAGTACAGGAACGAGCACTAATCCCTTTGCTGATTATTCCCCACCTTTTCTCAGGCAGGATGTACAAGTGTTGCATCAAACTTTCTTAATCTGATCATTTAATAGGGATATCCACGATGTTGTGGATGTCTACGCTTTCGCGAAAGCGAACTAACCTCTATTCCCTGCATCTCAGGAAATAGAAGTCAACTATTTAAATATCAGAATTCCATGCTGAATAAAGCCATTAAATTTCTTATTGAGAACAAGCTCGTTGCTGTTTTACTTCTTGCTCTATTTGTGGGCTGGGGTATAGTGAACGCACCCTTTAATTGGGAAACTGGCTTTCTACCTACAGACCCAGTTGCTGTAGATGCCATTCCAGACATAGGCGAGAACCAGCAAATTGTATTTACTAAATGGCAGGGACGCTCGCCACAGGATATTGAGGATCAGATCACGTATCCTTTGACGACCTCATTGCTGGGAATCCCAGGTGTAAAAACGATTCGTAGTTCCTCCATGTTTGGGTTTTCCAGTATCTACATCATTTTTGAGGAAGATGTGGAGTTCTACTGGTCACGCAGTCGTATACTGGAAAAACTCAATTCATTACCCGCAAATTTATTACCAGAAGGAATAAATCCAGCTTTAGGACCTGATGCCACAGGGTTGGGACAGATTTTCTGGTACACCTTAGAAGGACGTGATAAAGACGGTAATGTAACTGGCGGTTGGGATTTACAAGAATTGCGCAGCATTCAAGATTACTACGTAAAATATGGTTTATCATCAGCCAGCGGAGTGTCAGAAGTCGCTTCTATAGGCGGTTATGTACAGGAATATCAGGTGGATATTGATCCAGAGAAAATGCGGCAGTACAACGTGAGCATGAGCGATGTAGTCAAAGCAGTTAAAGAGAGTAATCAAGATATAGGTGCACAAACCCTTGAAATCAACCAAGCGGAATACCTCGTACGTGGTTTGGGTTATGTAAAATCCATTAAAGACATTGAAAGCGCCGTGGTAGATTCTGAGAATTTCACTTCTATCAAAATACAAGACATTGCCAATGTCCATTTAGGTCCTGCGACGCGTCGCGGCATTCTCGATAAGGAAGGTGCCGAGGTGGTGGGTGGCGTTGTAGTCGCTCGCTATGGAGCAAATCCGTTAGAGGTCATCAACAATGTCAAGGATCAAATCAATGAGTTATCCTCTGGATTACCCTCTAAGGTCTTAGCAGATGGTAGAGTTTCTCAAGTCACCATTGTTCCCTTCTACGACCGTACAGAGCTAATACAAGAAACCCTAGAAACACTCAATGAGGCGCTGACACTTGAGATTCTGATTACGATTTTGGTGATTATCGTGATGGTCTTTAATCTAAGAGCTTCCATCCTAATTTCTGGATTATTGCCAGTTGCCGTGTTGATGGTTTTTATTGCCATGAAACTTTTCGATGTAGATGCAAATATTGTAGCCCTATCGGGAATTGCCATTGCTATAGGAACCATGGTCGATGTGGGCGTCATCCTTGCTGAGAATATGATTAGACATATGGACGACGATCAGCTGCGATTGCAAGCAGACGGCACGCCATTAACCATGAATGAATTGATGTATAAAGCAACAGCTGAGGTCTCTGGAGCCATTCTAACGGCTGTTCTCACGACCATAATTAGTTTTCTTCCCGTCTTCACAATGATCGGTGCAGAGGGAAAATTATTCCGACCGCTCGCATTCACTAAAACCATGGCACTCACCGCATCTTTACTGATTGCACTGTTTTTAATACCGCCTATCGCAGCATTTTTATTCCGTAAAACGGATCTTAAAAAAAGATCCAGATGGTTACTTCACGGAATCTTAATTGTTTTGGGGATTGCCGCCATTCTATACGGCTCGTGGCTAGGGTTGATACTCATCGCGTTTGGATGTAATGGGTTGTTCTTTTCGCTTAAAGCGAAAACAGAATACCAACTAACCCTATCTAGATTTCAGTTTTCCGTTACTCAAAATTTATTCAACATCATCATATCTGCCACAGCTATTGTGATCCTGCTAGCAGAATACTGGCGACCGCTAGGTTTTGACCGCAGTGTTATCATGAACTTGATCTTTGTGGCCATCATCTGTTTTGGATTACTAGGAATCTTCTCGCTTTTCAAGAGGTACTACGATACAATACTGCGCTGGGCACTGGCTAACAAGGTCTTATTTTTTATTATTCCAACCACTGTTTTAGTTCTTGGAATCTTGATCATGCGCAATACGGGCAAAGAGTTCATGCCGGCGCTTAATGAAGGTTCTTTCTTATTAATGCCTACTTCCCTACCACATGCCGGTGTTGAGGAAAATAAACGCGTGCTCCAGCAACTTGACATGGCCGTTGCCAGCATTCCAGAAATTAAAACCGTCGTCGGGAAAGCCGGTAGAACAGAGTCTGCGTTAGATCCTGCACCCTTATCTATGTATGAAAATCTGATTCAATATAAATCAGAATACATGCGTAATGCCAGCGGTGAGCGGCAGCGTTACAAAGTAAATGATGACGGCCTGTTTGTACTCAAAAACAACAAGTTTATCATCAACCCTAACAACGAGATTGATGATGATGTCAACTATGAGGCGTCTCAGTTAAAGACTACTGCCACTCACGATGATTTAATCCCAGACGATGATGGCTCCTATTACCGAAACTGGCGACCAAAAATCAATAGTCCAGATGATATATGGAATGAGATCGTACGAGTAACCAAGTTGCCAGGCGTGACATCTGCACCTAAGCTTCAACCTATCGAGACGCGACTGGTGATGTTGCAAACAGGGATGCGAGCACCTATGGGAATTAAGATTAAAGGTCCAGATTTACTAAGTATAGAAACCTTTGGACTGCAGCTAGAGGAAATCATCAAACAAGCGGAAGGTGTAAAGGAACAAGCGGTTTTTGCAGACCGCATTGTTGGAAAGCCCTATTTACTGATTGATATTAAGAGAGATCAGCTGGCCAGATACGGCGTGTCCGTCATGGACGTACAAGACATATTGCAAGTAGCTGTCGGTGGAATGCCATTAACGCAAACCGTGGAAGGTCGAGAACGATATTCCGTTCGAGTGCGCTATCCTAGAGAGTTGCGTGAAAATCCTGATGATTTACGGAATATTTACGTTCCAGTGGAAAAAGGAAGCCCTGTGCCATTAAGTGAACTGGTGGAGATACGCTATGAAAAAGGACCAATGGCGATCAAGAGTGAAGATACATTCCTCATAGGTTATGTATTGTTTGACAAACTTGATGGTTTTGCTGAGGTTAATGTAGTTGAAAATGCGCAGGCGCTGATCCAGCAAAAGATTGATAGCGGTGAGCTTATCGTTCCTCAAGGCATCAGTTATAGATTCACGGGAACTTATGAAAACCAACTGCGTGCAGAAAAAACTTTATCGGTCGTGGTGCCGCTAGCGCTGGCGATCATCTTTTTGATTTTGTATTTCCAGTTCAAGTCGGTTTCTACATCCTTGATGGTTTTTACAGGTATTGCGGTTGCATTTGCGGGTGGCTTTATTATGATCTGGTTATACGGTCAGGACTGGTTCTTCAACTTCAGTCTGTTCGGTGAGAACATGCGGGATTTGTTTAATATGAAGACCATCAATTTGAGCGTGGCGGTTTGGGTAGGTTTTATTGCCTTATTCGGTATAGCAACAGATGATGGCGTGGTCATGGCGACCTACTTGACTCAAACTTTTGAACGAGAAAATCCCGCCGATAAGAAATCCATCCGACTCACAGCATTAGAAGCAGCAGGAAAACGCATTCGTCCTTGTTTAATGACTACGGTAACTACCATTCTAGCCTTACTTCCCGTTTTGACTTCTACTGGAAAAGGAAGCGATATCATGATCCCGATGGCGATCCCCATTTTTGGTGGAATGATCATCGACATTACTTCTTATTTTCTTGTCCCGGTGCTCTTTAGCTGGAGGGAAGAATTGAGGTTGAAAAGATTAAAATGAAAAGTAAAAAGATTAAAGTGAAAAACGAAAAGTGAAAAGTGAAAAGTGAAAAGTGAAAAGTGAAAAGATTGAAATGAAAAAATTAGAATTATGGCAGAGAGTATTTTAAAAACCAAAAGTTATGCGTTTGCAATTGAAGTGGTGAGACTCTGCCGTTTATTGGTTTCTGAGAACAAAGAATATGTCATCAGCAAACAGCTACTTCGCAGTGGCACTGGGGTTGGCGCTCTAATCCGAGAGGCTGAATTTGCCCAAAGCTCGAAAGATTTTATCAATAAAATGAGTATAGCGCTCAAAGAAGCAAATGAAACTATATACTGGCTGGACCTTTTAAAAGATACGGACTACCTACAATTTAATCAACATCAAGATTTACAAAAAAAATGTAAGGAGTTAGTAGCCATGCTTGTCAGTAGTGTCAAAACAGCCAAATCAAAACTTTGAAATGAGAGACCAATTATCATATATCATCACTCTACTTAGAGACACAAAAATCGACGTGACACGGGCAACTGGAGTGAAATCTGCGTTAGGCATAGCACTTGTTTTTTACTTTTCACTTTTCACTTTTCACTCAGCAGCCGCGCAATCCGTAGAAACCTACATTCAAGAAGCTCAACAAAACAATCCAGAAATTCAAGCCTTCAACCTGCGGTACAACATTGCGGAAGAAAAGGTGAACGAAGCTAACTGGTTGCCAAATACGGAAATAAGCGCAGGATACTTTGTGAGCGAACCAGAAACCAGGACAGGGGCGCAACGGGCCCGAATCGGGTTCAGGCAAATGTTCCCATGGTTTGGTACGATCACAGCACGGGAAAATTACGCCACTTCTATGGCAGATGCGGAGTATGTGGAAATCACTATTGCCAAAAGAAAACTGGCATTAGCAGTGTCACAGTCTTATTATAAATTGTATTCCATAAAGGCAAAACAAAATGTTTTAGAAAAGAATATTCAGTTGCTGGAAACCTATGAACGACTGGCATTGACGTCTGTAGAAGTAGGCAAGGCAAGTGCGGTGGATGTACTGCGATTACAAATACGTCAAAATGAATTGCAACAACAGCATGAGATTCTAGAAGTAGAAAATGATGCAGAAAAAGTCGCATTCAACAACCTGCTGAACAGGAAAGACGGTGCACCAGTAGAGATCATCCTATTTCTAGAGATTCCAGCGATAGACCCTGTCTTTAATGATGAAGCCATCCAGCTAAATCCAGAGCTTTTGAAATATGACAAGCTTTATGAGTCTGTTGTACAATCTGAATTGCTTAATCAGCGGGATGCGCAGCCCATGTTCGGTGTAGGCGTGGACTACCTGCCAGTAACTGCACGAACAGACATGATGCCCAGTGACAATGGGAAGGATGTTTTGATGCCTATGGTCTCGCTATCCATTCCCATTTTCAACAAGCGTTACAAATCGATCAGCAAACAAAACGAATTGCGCCAGCAAGAGATCGAATCTCAAAAAGGTAACCGGTTGAATGTTTTGGAGTCCGCTTTCGCGAAAGCGAAATCACAACGCAATCAAGCACGCATCGCATTTGACACACAACAGAAAAACTTGAAACAGGCGCAGGATGCGGAGCAGATATTAGTCAAAAACTACGAGACCGGTACAATAGATTTCAACGACGTGCTGGATATTCAGGAATTGCAGTTGAAGTTGCAAATCAATCAAGTGGATTCCATACAGAACTACTTTTTACAACAATCAATAATCAATTATTTAATAAATCAATAAATCTCAAATTATGAAAACTAGTATTAAAATCACAACCGCACTATTTGCCACATTGAGCATCTTTTCTTGTAAAAATGTCGAAACAGACGCCACAGCAACTGATGCAGATGAAATTACAGTGGAAGAAACTGCGACCGATATGGCTTCTCTAGAATTTAACAATGAAGCAACTAAAGAGATGTTCCAGCATTATGTGCATATCAAAACAGCTCTTGTTAATTCTGACTTGGACGAAGCAAAATCTGGTGCGCAAATGTTGATAAAGGCTAGCACAAATGAAGAGGTGACAAACGCATTGACTGCTATTGCAACAGCAAATGATATCGAGACCCAGCGTACTGCATTTTCTACATTGACAACTACATTGACGCCTATTATTGAGAATGACATCACCTCTGGCGAGATTTATCAGCAGTTTTGCCCAATGGCATTTAATAACGCAGGTGGCTACTGGTTATCTAAAGAAGAAGAAATACGCAATCCATATTACGGCGATCGCATGTTGAAATGTGGTCGTGTAGCGCAAACTATAAAATAATTAAAGCATGGAGGAGTTTCTCAAACAATGGGCCGAGGCTGCCTATACCACTACAGGGTTTTTCTGGATGGCACTGTGGGCATTTATTTTGGGTTATATCATCAGTAGTATGATACAGATTTTCGTGACGGAAAAGAAGATGCAAGAAACAATGAATGAAAATGAAGGAAAGAGTGTGTTGCTGGGAACATTTTTCGGTTTTATTAGCAGTTCATGCAGTTTTGCCGCTCTTGCTTCAACCAAATCTATTTTTAAGAAAGGCGCAAGCTTTGTGTCTTCCATTGCGTTTTTACTTGCGTCGACAAATCTTGTCATTGAGCTAGGGATTTTAATCTCAATCTTTTTGGGATGGCAATTTGTGGTGGGCGAATATGTGGGTGGGATACTGCTAATCCTTATCTGCTGGGTTTTGATACGCATTATCAATCCCAAAAAACTCATTGAGAAAGCCCGTAAAAATCTTGAAAGCGAAGCCGATGATGACGGGATGGATCATTCCAAAGACTGGAAAAAGCAGATACAACAAGAATCCAGCTGGGCAAAAGTGGCCAGAAAATATAAGATGGAATGGAAGATGGTCTGGAAAGATGTAACCGTGGGATTTACCATTGCTGGTATTACCGCTGCCTTTGTGCCTGATGCGTTCTTTGAGACTCTTTTCATCAACAGCGGTCAGGGCAATTCAGATTTTACCTTTTTTGAAATACTGCAACATATTGTAGTAGGTCCATTTGCCGCATTCTTGACTTTTATAGGCTCGATGGGTAACATTCCATTGGCAGCTCTATTATTCGGCAAAGGTGTAAGTTTTGCGGGTGTGATGGCATTTATTTTTAGTGATCTGGTGGTATTTCCCGTGTTGCGCATCAACGCAAAATACTACGGTTGGAAAATGTCGTTATTCATACTTTTTCTATTGTTTACCGCACTCATAGGGACAGCTCTTGCCTTGCATTATTCCCTTGATCTATTAAGCCTACTACCAGATCCCTCTCAGGTTACCATCCAGGAAAAGGAACATTTTAAAATCGACTACACGTTTTTTTTAAACCTCGCCTTTCTAGCAATTTCAGGATACCTAATCTATCTGGGCTTCTATAAAAGAAAAGATGTCGATCATTCCATGAGCGAGATGGCACCTAAGAGTCCGCTGTTGGAATCCATTTTGAAATACGCCGCCTTTATTTGTTACGTATGGCTAGCGGGTGGTCTGATTGTAAGATTTTGGATATAATAAAAACCTAACTGGTTCTCAAATCCTGTTAGGTCTAAATAAATAAATATGAAACACACTTATAACATACATGGGATGACCTGCAACGGTTGTCGCAACAGCGTTGAGCAGAAGCTCTCGCAAGTAAATGGTGTCTCAAACGCATCTGTAAATCTCGAAAAAGAAGAAGCCGTTATACAAATGGATCACCATATTGACACGGCAACATTTCAAAAAGCACTTCCGGAAAAATATACCATTTCAGAAAAGAACGAAGACAAGAACGTTTTTGCTAGTAATGACAACAACGCTTTCGTGAAAGCGGAACAAGAAGAATCAAAACTGCAACAGCTCAAACCCTTGCTCATTATTTTGGGATACATCGCTATCGCAACGGTATTATTGAACTATCAGCGAGAGAATTGGGATGGTGCGATGCTGGATTTTATGGGGCTGTTCTTTATTGTTTTTAGCTTTTTCAAGATTTTGGACTTAAAAGGATTTCCGGAAAGTTTCCGCATGTACGACCCGTTGGCCAAAGTTCTTCCCGCGTACGGCTGGATTTATCCTTTTATTGAAACAGCGCTGGGTCTGATGTTCTTGATGCGTTTTGAAATACCTGTTGCATTGATAGCGACGCTGATAATTTTAGGTATAACAACTATAGGTGTTACAAAAATATTACTGGACAAAAAATCGATACAGTGTGCCTGTTTAGGAACCGCCTTGAAACTGCCCATGACCGAAGCCACTTTCATAGAAAACGCCATCATGATAGTGATGGCAGTTGTAATGCTATTTAAATATATAAACTAAGAACTTATGGAATCAAACGATCACACAACTTCTGGAAAATCAAAAAATCATTACACACGTTTTGTAGCTATGCTCGCTTCCTCATTTGTAGCAATGTACATCACCATGTATCTAAACACCTATGAATGGGACCACGTTTGGTTCAGCCTTACCCGTTTCTATATGGTCTGTCTGGGTATCGCCGCTATGGCCATTATAATGTTTGTGGCAATGCGCGGCATGTATCAAAACAAAAAGAAGAATATCGCAATAGTCTTGGGAAGTATCTTTCTATTTGTAGGTGCATTGGGACTGGTACGCGACCAAAAATCCACCGTGGGCGATGTATTGTGGATGAAAGCAATGATACCGCACCATTCCATCGCAATCCTTACCAGCGAGCGTGCGGATATAGAAGATCCAGAAGTCAAAAAATTAGCAGAAGAAATCATTAAAGCACAACGCAGGGAAATTGCCGAAATGAAGGCGATGATTGAACGTTTAGAAAACGAGTAAAACAAAGTGGATAAATCAATATTCAAAATATCAAAAATGGATTGCCCTTCAGAAGAATCTATGATTCGGATGAAGTTGGATTCAGTTGGTCAGATTTCAAAATTGGATTTCGATGTTCCCAATAGGAAGCTGACGATTTTCCATAGTGGCAACTTGGAAGATATTCATGAAGCCATTGCAGATTTGAAGTTTAATGAAGAATTGATTTCCTCAGGGCCAACCGATGAAGTAATTGTTGAAGACTCAAACAACCAGCGTAAGCTGCTATGGTCCGTTTTGATTATAAACTTTGCCTTTTTTGTCATTGAAATGACTACAGGCTTGATTTCAAAATCGATGGGTCTCATTGCAGACAGCCTAGACATGCTGGCAGATTCTTTTGTGTATGGGTTAAGTCTTTTTGCAGTAGGTGGTTCTCAACTACTCAAAAAGAGAATAGCAACAACTGCAGGGTATTTTCAGATACTTCTTGCGATTATTGGAATTGTAGAAATAGTGAGAAGATTTATAAATCCTGCCGAAGTTCCGGATTTTAAAACAATGATTATAGTCTCAATATTGGCTTTATTGGCTAACGGGTTTTGTCTATTTCTTCTTCAAAAATCTAAAAGTAAGGAAGCGCATATGCAGGCCAGCATGATTTTCACATCAAATGATGTAATCATTAACTCTGGAGTTATAATAGCAGGGCTTTTGGTACTATGGACTGGCTCACGATTGCCTGACTTAATTGTAGGCGCAATCGTTTTTATAGTTGTTGTCAGAGGTGCACTCAATATTTTGAAACTAGGAAAATAAAATTATGAATATGAATAAGAACATTTTATATATAGCAATAGCCATAGTCATTGGACTTTTGGCTGGTTGGTTGATCTTCGGTGATAGCGGTACAGATACTGCTTCTAACAAAGATTTATCTGACTTGACAGAAAACCATGACCATGATGGGGAAACGGCAAGTCAAATGTGGACTTGCTCCATGCACCCACAAATCATGCAGCCAGAACCTGGCGATTGTCCCATTTGTGGGATGGACCTCATCCCAGCCGAATCCAGCGCAGAAGGACTGGCTATGAATGAGATCAAAATGACAGATAATGCCGTGGCACTGGCAAATATCCAGACTACCATTGTTGGCACTGGAAAGACGTCCAGCAGTGATGGGGTTATTTCTCTATCTGGTAAGATCGCAACTAATGAAGAGAACAACACCATACAGGCGAGTTATTTTGATGGCCGTATAGAGCGTTTGAATGTCAATTATGAAGGCCAGCAGGTCAGTCGTGGTCAATTATTGGCAACCATTTATTCACCTAGTCTAATAGCGGCGCAGCAGGAACTTCTTACCGCAGCATCCCTGAAAGATTCTCAGCCAGCATTATACAACGCCGTTCGTAATAAATTAAGAAACTGGAAGGTTTCAGAAAGCCAAATCAATGCTATTGAATCATCCGGCAAAGTGCGAGAAAATTTCCCAGTATACGCTACCGTTTCTGGTACCGTGGTTGAGGTGATGGCGCGGGAAGGCGATTATGTCAAACAAGGACAACCTATTTTGAAGGTGAGCAATCTGGGTAATGTTTGGGCAGAATTTGATGCGTATGAAAGCAGTATAGCCCAATTTAAAAAGGGTCAAAATATAACCATAACTACTAATGCGTATCCTAACAAGGAGTTTGACGCCACCATATCCTTTATCGATCCTATTTTAAACACGGCCACGAGAACGGTAACAGTGAGAGCGACTTTAAATAACAAAGAGAACCTGTTTAAACCAGGAATGTTTGTCACTGGAAAAGTGAAGGGTACGACCCCTACTGTTTCAAATGAATCTGTGACTGTTCCTGCAAGTGCGGTATTATGGACAGGAGAACGGTCGCTGGTGTATGTAAAAACAAATCCTAATGAACCTGTTTTTGAAATCCGCGAAGTGACTTTAAGCAATCGAAACGGAGACACTTATATAGTGGTTTCTGGATTGAGAAATGGCGAGGAGATTGTCACTAACGGGACCTTTACTGTAGATGCTGCGGCGCAGTTGCAAGGCAAAAAGTCGATGATGAATCAAGGTAAAGAAGATGAAGCGATGATGCCTATGGCGCAGATGGAAATGAGTCTTCCAATAGCTTTTCAGCAAGGTTTCAAAAAAGCCTTGCCTTCTTATTATAAAATGAAAGATGCCTTTGTGAGCAGTGATGCTGTAAAGGTTTCCGCTTTCGCGAAAGCGACCTCTCAACAATTAAAATCACTTTCCACGTCCAGCCTGGGAGCTATGGAGCAATCTCATTTCAAAAAATCTATAGAGATGCTGGAAGCGATCGTTACAAACGATTTGCTAGAGAACCAGCGAGCTCATTTTGTGATTCTTAATGAGAACATGGTTGCGCTGGCTAAAAACATCGCATCTGTGGATAGCGCTATTTACGTTCAAAAATGTCCAATGGCTGATAACAACAAAGGCGCCCTATGGTTGAGTACCGAGAAAAATATCCGGAATCCGTATTATGGCGAGCAGATGATGACTTGCGGTAGCGTGATTGAAACAATTCAATAGAGATTTGTCTTCAAATTATTAGATATCAGTGACTCCTGCGGCATCTACAACAGCTTCACTCCATACCATGGCGTCAAGCAAACTGTGAGTAATGTGAAATTTTTTTTTATAAAACGTACTTTCAAAATGCGCCGTTTCTTGGCTCGCACCTTTTGTGGTCACTATACACATCCCCACTAGGTTTTCAATCTTAGAAGTTTCCATATAAGTCATGGGGCTCACATTGTATGCATGTATTCTATTTGCGATATAGACTAGTCTCTTAGTAGCAAAATGCTTGCGGATGATATCTCTCAACTGCTCATTATGTTGAGGCTGCAATACGAATCCTTCTCTTATTTGAGAGATTATAAAGGTATCAAACACAAATACTTGAGTAAAATCAAGATCGTAATAGTGGATGGGAAACATTATACCTGAGGACTTAAATTGTTATATTGACTGATTATCAAATAGTTCCATTTAATGATAGATGAAGTTAAGCAAAAATAGGATAGGATGAAATTGTTTTTTAGCAGCCTTCAGAATCATCAGACCTCTAGATTACCGTGAATTGGGTGTTAGATACGACCTCCAATAATTTGTAGAGACTTATTAGAATTAAAATCTCTTTTTTCGAAGCTACCTTTCAACGATAACTTTGAAAAGTCTATTTTAATGAAGCTTATATGATTAATGGTAATAGACATCGGCTTAACAAAACCATATTGTGTATTTAAACGTATATATAAGTGTTTCGGCTATGTTTTTGATATTAGAATTAGATCCATCGCGCTTATATACATTGGACAACGATAATTTATGGATATTAAAAACTTTCCAAGGACCGCTTACCTTGTATTTGCAGTTACCATAACCATGGTGATTATTGCTAAATCTCTTGGCGTTACCTACTTCATAAAACTTCAAAAACAAGATGCAGAAACCATAAACATTTCTGGGCGCCAGCGCATGTTGAGTCAGCGAATTATTAAACAAGTATATTATCAACTCATCAAAGGACAAAACGGGGTGGAATCCTATAAGGAAGAAAGTCTTGCGAAGGATATCGAAGATTTTAAACAAGGGCATTCCTATTTGAAAGGAAACAATCAAGAGCATTCAAGAAACCCTAAAATTGATTCTCTACTTAAAGTTGCTGAATCTTATGTAATGCTTATTTCTACTCAAGCTGATCTAGCACGTAGATCAGACGATGTTGAAATAATTAAAAACGCAGCTATTCAAATAAGTACTGCTGAAAAGCAGTATGTCCGTTTAATGGAAACTGTTACACAATTAATCCAACAAGTAGCTGAAGAGAAAAACTATAGGTCGATGCAGATATCTTATTTTCTCGCGATCCTATCTCTTTTTATAATCCTTGCTGAACTTTTCTTTGTCATCATCCCTACCTTTAAGAAATTGAAGAACAGCAATCAAATCCTGACTAATAAGAACAGACAGTTATCAGATTTTGCACAAATAAGTGCCCATAACTTGAGAGCGCCTATAGGTAATCTGATATTTCTTTCCAATTTCTATAAAGACACAGATGATCCTGCGGAAAAGGAAGAGTTATTTGGAAAAGTAGAGGTGGTGGCAGAACACCTTGATGAAACTATAGGTATACTAGTGGACAGCTTAAGAATCCAAAACCAAATAGATCTTAAAAAGGAGTTTCTATATTTTGAGAACGTCTTAAAAACTACAAAAGCTATTCTCGCAGGTGAAATTTTAAAGACTCAAGCAGTAATTACATCTGACTTTAGTAAAGCTCCATCTTTAGAGTATCATAAGGTATACATGGACAGTATTTTTTTAAACTTGATAGGCAATGCTATTAAATACAAAGCACTAGATCGCAAACCTGAAATTCACATCAGCAGTAAAAAAACACCAAAGGGTATTCAATTAAAAGTCAGTGATAATGGATTAGGCATTGACCTTAAACGACAAGGGAAGAAAATCTTCGGTCTACACCAGACATTCCACCGTCACACTAATGCAAAGGGAATCGGTCTTTTTATGACAAAAAATCAGATTGAATCTTTAGGTGGAACCATAGAAGTAGAGAGCGAACCAAATAAAGGCAGTATATTTATTATCAACTTTAAAACAAAACTATGAGTCCAAATCCATTTATTTTAAGCCTAATCGACGATGATGAGATTTATCAATATGGTTTCAAAAGAACGGTGGAACTTTCAAATTTTGCTAAAAAGGTTTTGATCTTTTCAGATGGAGAGGAAGCTATAAATTTCTTGATAGATAATATCGCTACTGCCGTAGCATTACCTGATGTTATATTCTTGGACATCAATATGCCTATCATGAATGGTTTTGAGTTCATGGAAGAATACATCAAATTAAAACCAAGAGTAGGTAAAAAAATTACAATCTACATGGTATCATCTTCTATAGACCCATCAGATATCAATCGAGCTAAGTCTATAAGTGAATTGTCTGATTACATCATAAAACCAGTAAGTAAGGATCGGTTGAAAAATATTATTGAAGACCTAGAGCGCGAACATGGCTTATCCAAGTAGCCGGCTCTGTTTCAAATTATATAGACCCCAAAGAAAGGTATAAGTCTAAATAATAGGTAAAGAACATTACGTTTTAGAATTAGATTCAGCTTCCGTTCTTAAGTCATCAAGCTCCACCCTTGTGCGATTTAAGTAAAGTCCATCTTCTAAACTAGCAATGTAGTCTACCAATTGCTCTCTCAATTCACAGTGTAAGGCCCAGGTGGTACTGGCATCTTTACCAGAACATAGCGCTCGTATCTGTATGGTATCTTTCTCTGCTTCTACGACTTGAATCACTGGCTCATGTTCTTCATCCCATTTGTCATTGCTGTGCAGCAGCTCGTCATACTTCTTCCTTACATCCTCAACATTAATGCGATAATCTGCATGCACAATGATGGGTCTCACTTGATGCGGATTCGTCATCGACCAGTTTTCAAAAATATTACTAATGATATATTTCAATGGGATCACGAGCCTACGCTGATCCCAGGTTCTTACCACCATAAAAGTAAATCGTATGTCTTCCACGTAACACCATTCATCATCAATGTAAACCGTGTCTCCGATTTTTGCTGGGCTGGTCAATGCGATTTGAACTCCTGCGATAATATTTCCTAACGTACTTTGTGCCGCAACACCTAGAACAACTGTCAAAACACCCGCTGATGCCAGTAAAGAAATTCCTAGTTTTTCTAAAGACCGAAATTGTCCTATAATTACTATAAACCCAATAATGATAATGATAAAGGTGACCACACGACGGGCGACAGACACATAGGTCAACATTTGACGGGCGCTGCTGTTTTCTTCCGGATTGGTATCTCCTATCCTATTTTCAGCAACATAAATCATGAAACTGTCAATAAATTTCATGATCAAATAAGTAATAGAACAAATTACCACAATCAATAAGAAGGAATATACCCAGCTGGCAAGATTTCCGCTAAAACTAATCAAGGAGTTCAAGGTGATGTAAAAGAACAAAACGGCAACGGCAAAGCCTGTAGGTTTTGATAAAGTGTCATGAACAACTCGCAACCATGAAAATCTTGAATTCTTGAAGGCCCAAAGCATTACCCTTGAAACGAGCTTACCCATTAAAAAAGCAATACCCAAAAGCAAGAGCGTTCCTACTAATTTCCAAACAGGAATGCCTAGAAAGTCAAATCTAGCCCAACTGGGAATCATACGGTCCAGTTTCCTGGGACCATATACTTCATAAAGCTCCTCGATATTCTCAACAGTATCGGCACTAATCAACCAAAAAGCACCGTAATCTAAATACTTGACTCGTTGCAACCTTAATACTGCATCACGACCATTTAGATCTACCTGACCAAAATATACACTACGTCTAGGTTTACCAGCTATCGCCTGGTTGGTCGCTGTTTGAATATCAATTTGACCATCTGGACGATCTGATACAGATCCCCATTCAATAGCAACGCGTTGGTTAATTACAAAAAATAATTTTTCAGCAAGTATGGCGGCCTTTTCCTTAGTGAGACTACTTGGCATGCGATTAAGATTTAAGGCATATGCCGCCGCCTCAAAATCATCTTCCCTACAAGAGAATATAAATTCTTCTAGGGTCGCTTGAGGCGTCCTAAAATTCATACTTGTAGGCGGTAGTCCAATGTTTTGATTGATGCGAGATAAAATGTAATAGGAATCATTGTATTCCTCAATGGGATTGCTGCCATAACTAGGATTTTCTCTTATGACAGATTCCTCAGATGGAGGGCGGTTTTCCTTAGTATCAAGACTATCTGCTTTTTCTTGTGAGAAAGAAGTGTTCAATAAAAAGGCAAAGAAAAAAAGCGATAGAAAAGATCTCATCATAACTAAAAATTGAATCTTAAAGATAGAAATTCAGGAATGCTGAATTCTTAAGCCTACCATAAACGTTTGGAAATGACAGTTTACCACTTAGGTTTCTAGGGTGAACAAAACAAAATTGAACTAAAGGCGATGCTGGACATCACCATTTGTATTCAACACTAACTTTTTTGTAGGGTTGACTTGCATTTTTTCGCTTTCGCGAAAGCGAAATTTAGATTCCTATTCAATGCTCGTATAGTTTCTTAATGGCATCCAAACAAAAAACCCAACTCTCTCGAGTTGGGTTTGTAGTAATTGTTGTGATTTTCTTAGTTGCCTGTTGGCTTTCCTTCAGCATCGATCTTGATACCTAAACGTTTTGCAACGTCAATAGAAATATTAGCACCTGGCTCAGAATAAACAACTTGAGTAGCATTAACCACAAGTTTCAATCCTTTTTCTTTAGCTACTGCTTGAACAGCTTCGTTCAATTTCAAAAGAATAGGTTTCATCAAGTCGTTTTCTTTTGCTCCTAGTTGAAGCTCAGCTGATTTTGCTGCGTTTTGATATTCCGCTTGAAGTGCAGCTGCTTGTTGAGCTAGTTGTTGCTTCTCTTCAGCAGTAACATTTGGTTTTGCAGCACGGTATTGAAGGTCTTGCATTTTTTGAGCTGAATTAGCTTCTGCTTTATCCAACTCTGCACGTAGTTTCTCTGAAAGATCTCCTAATTCCTTACGGATAGGCTCCACTTCTGACATGCTGGCAAGGATTGCTTCATATTGTACGAAGCCTGTTTGAGCCATTGCTGTTCCTGCTACTAGAAATAATAATAAAAGTACTTTTTTCATTTTAAAGATTTTAAAGGCCGCAAGATAAGCAAGTCAGCCATTTTTGTTATTGATTATGATGGGTAATTCAAATACTAGACCATTTTTAAAACAGATGGTTTAATTTTTATTTTTTGTTGCGCTTGTTATAATTCTTATCACCGCGAGTCTTAGGTTTCTTATACTTTTTGGCAATTTCTCTGCGGTAACTACCACCTAGATTTTCTTTCTTATTCTTATCTTTTTTCTCATGAAAGGAATCGCCACGCTCATCTTCAATTACCGCATGCGGATTGTGATGCTCGCGTTTGATAGGACTTTCTTCAGGCGTTTTTTGGCTGGAGACTTCCACTACTTCTGGAAAATCGATCACATCAATCTTACGATCCATCAAATCTTCAATATCCTTTTTAAGGGTTGCTTCCTGCTCAGTAAAAAACAAAATAGACTTCCCTTTTTCCTCTGCCCTACCCGTTCTACCTATGCGGTGCATGTAGTTTTCTGCATAGCGAGGGACATCCATGTTGATTACATGCGATACCTTAGATAAATCTAAACCACGCGCCATAACATCAGTCGCTATCAATATACGACACTGCCCGCTGTCAAATAATTCAATACTACGCAGGCGGTAATTTTGTGTTTTATTGGAATGAATCACAGCGATCTCCTTACCATAATGTGGGGCCATCACCTCTTGTAAGCGGTCTGCACTTTTTTTGTTTGGAACAAATACCACTACCTTGGAATACTCCTCTTTGTCAGAGAGTAAGTGCATTAATAAATTAGCCTTAGTATAAAAGTTTTCTACTGGATAACTGGATTGCTCGATGTTTTCTAGTGGTGTTCCTGACACTGCGATACTCACCTTTAAAGGATTGAAAAAGTAAGCGACAATAAATTCCTCGATATCATCCGTCATGGTGGCAGAGAACATTACATTCTGCCGCTTTGAAGGCAAGTGGTCAAAAATATTGTTCAGCTGAAAGCGGAATCCTAAGTCGAGCATCACATCTACCTCATCAATCACAATCTTTTTGCAAAACTTCAGTTTTACAGATTGTGCTATAATAAGGTCGTATAATCTTCCTGGTGTTGCCACCACAATGTCACAGCCCTCACCTAATTCTCTCTTTTGGGTATTTATGTTAACCCCTCCATAGATCCCTAGAATTCGGACATTAATATATTTCGCGTAAGCGTCTATCTGCTCCACCACTTGAACGACCAATTCTCGTGTAGGTACTAAAACTAAAATACGTGGATCTGGGCTCTCGCTGTATTTCAACTCATGCAGTAACGGCAACATATACCCTAAGGTCTTACCAGTACCGGTCTGCGCAATCCCAATCATGTCCCTACCTGATAGAATTGCCGGAAAAGCTTCCTCTTGTATAGGCGTCATGGTCTGGAATCCTAGATCGTCCAATCCATTCTTGAGCGGTGTTTTTAATTGTAGTTCCTCAAAGGTTTTCATCAACCGTAATTTTTTGCAAAGATAATCCTTTCATACAGCGGAAGCTAAACCTGAATTTATGAGCTATCCTGCTAGAACGTAGTACTAATTATTGATTTGTCTCGCAAATCTTGATTCTTGAGAATTCCTGATTGACTATTTAGTGAAAAGCCATTTTTTTTTGATTTGGATTTTGATTTTTCAAGTTCGAGTTCGAGTTCGAGTTCGAGTTCGAGTTCGAGTTCGAGTTCGAGTTCAAGAAAACACCCATCTCTTATCTTCCCTCCCAGGGAAGACGATCCTTTTTTGCTCGCAATCAGATTTGAACATAACTAGTGACGTCTCAGTTCCTTTGAGGAACACCTCTTGCAATCAAGAAATCTCTTCGTTTGTTTTTTTTTGGTATCAGTTCATGAGGACTTCAAAAACACTGTGTTTTTTCAAGTTCGAGTTCAAATTCAAGTTCAAACTCCATAAACTCTATCTTTGCAACGTGCATATAAGAAACATACATAGATACGGCTACGACTTTCCTAAACTGGTAGCCGCGCATCCAGCGCTAGAGCAGCATTTAGTCACGACACCTACAGGCGCCATAAGCATCGATTTTAGTCAGGCGACTTCTATTTTAGAATTCAACACCGCACTGCTTAAACACCATTATGGAGTCAAATACTGGAAATTACCAGAAAATACGCTTTATCCACCCATCCCGGGCCGTGCTGATTACATTCATCATATTGCAGACCTGGTAGGTAAAGGTTCTAAAACTGGCCTGGATATAGGCTGTGGAGCAAGTGCCATTTATCCCATCCTAGGAAACGCCATTTATGATTATAAAATGGTAGGTAGTGATGTTGACGCAGATAGTATCGCTTCCGCGAAAGACAATACGCTTAAAAACCCAAACATTGAAATACGGTTGCAGGAAGACCGCTCCAACATCTTGGAAGGAGTTATTCAGGAAGGCGAGCAGTTTGATTTCACGATGTGCAATCCGCCTTTTTATACCAGTAAGGAAGAGGCCGACAAGGCTAATCTAAAAAAACAGCGAAAGCTAGGCACTACTGAAAATGGCCGCAATTTTTCTGGAATGTCTCACGAATTGTGGTGTAACGGTGGTGAAGCCTTATTTGTAAAACGACTGATCAAAGAATCTGTAAAGTTCAAAGATCAAGTGGGCTGGTTCACAAGTTTGATTTCGCAAAAACAAAGCGTTTCTAAACTAGAGAAACAAGCAAAGAAATTAAAAGCGGAAGTTCAAGTGATCCCGATGCAAACAGGAAACAAGGAAAGTAGAATAATCGCGTGGAGATTCAGTAAAGAATCAACATCCTCATCGACCTAACCTAAAAAAATGTTCGGATTATTCAAGAAAAAGTCAGAAGCAGAAAAGTTACAAGAGCAATATAAAAAACTCATGTCTGACTACCACAGACTTTCCACTACAGACCGTGCCGCTAGCGATGCTGCTTATGCTCAAGCAGATGAAGTTGCTAAGAAATTAGACGCTCTTACTAAGTAACCTAATTTCTACTTCAGGTATGGATTGAAGTCAGCTTTCGCGAAAGCGAACTACTTCCCCCATAACTACATCTGATCTGGAACCTCAATCCCTAGCAGTCCAAAACCACTCTTGATCACTCGCGCCGTCTTGTAACACAACAACAATCGGAAATGCTTTAAGTCTTCATTTTGCTCTTCTACAATCTTTGGAACATTTTGATAGAAGCTGTTGAATTCTTTGACCAGTTCAAATAGATAATTTGCAACCAATGCCGGACTGTAATTGCGTGCTGCAGACTCCACAGTTTCTGGATATTGCTGCAGTAACTTGATCACCGCAACATCTTTATCAGTCAATGTGAGATCTTGAGCGGCGTTCAAATCTGAGCTATTAAAATCTGCCTTTTTGAGAATGGACTGGATACGCGCATGAGCGTATTGAATAAAAGGTCCTGTATTTCCTTGGAAATCCACAGATTCTTTAGGGTCAAAAACCATACTCTTCTTAGGGTCTATTTTAAGCATGAAATACTTCAAAGCCCCCAAACCGATCATTCGGTAAAGTTCTTCTTTTTCATTAGTGCTCAATCCCTCCAGTTTACCTTGCTCTTGGGCAATTTCTCTAGCAGTGTCCGTCATCTCTTGGATCATATCATCTGCATCTACCACGGTTCCCTCGCGAGATTTCATTTTACCTGACGGCAACTCAATCATACCGTAGCTCAAATGGTACAGATTTTTTGCCCATGCATAGCCAAGTTTTTGAAGAATCAAAAACAACACCTTAAAGTGGTAATCTTGTTCGTTTCCAACGGTGTACACCATGCTATCGATGTCGTGATCACGAACGCGTTGTACAGCGGTTCCTATATCCTGAGTCATGTAGACGGCCGTACCATCAGATCGCAATACGATCTTTTCATCCAGGCCATCTTCCGTCAAGTCAATCCAGACAGATCCATCGTCTTTTTTGTAAAACACACCTGAGTTCAAACCGTGAGCTATAACATCTTTACCTAGTAGATAGGTGTCACTCTCATAGTACAAGCTGTCAAAATGAACTCCCAGATCTCTGTAAGTGGTATCAAAACCTGCATATACCCAGCCGTTCATCATTTTCCATAGACGTACGGTTTCCTCATCACCTTGTTCCCATTTGCGTAGCATTTCTTGAGCTTCCAGTATAGATGGCGCTTGTTTTTTAGCTTCCTCCTCAGTCATTCCTTCAGCTTGCAGCGCTGCAATTTCCTTTTTGTACTCTTGATCAAACTTGACGTAATAATCTCCTACAAGCTTGTCTCCTTTTACTTCGCGAGATTGTGGAGTGACACCTTCACCATATTTCAACCATGCAAGCATGGATTTACAAATGTGAATCCCACGATCGTTGATGATTTGGGTTTTCACTACCTCTTTACCAGTAGCTTCAATGATTTGAGCCATGGAGTATCCCAACACGATATTACGGATATGCCCCAGGTGCAGAGGTTTATTAGTATTAGGTGAGCTAAATTCGACCATGGCTCCAGGCTGGTTATCTTTAACCGTTGTTTTGCCAAACTGTTCGTTTTCTAGCATCACATTGAACTCTTTCAAAAACGCAGCCTGAGAAAGTGTCAAGTTTAAAAAGCCTTTGATCACTTCAACCTCAATAACCATATCGCTTTCTAGAAGCAATTGATCTCCTATTTGCTGACCTATCGCAGCAGGATTCCCTTTGATATGACGTAACATAGGAAAAACCATCACGGTAAAATCACCAGATTGATCTTTGCGCGTTAACGAAATATCTACATTCTCCAACCGTACATCATAGATGGATTCCACAATGTCAATCGTGGTCTGCTCCAGATTTTTCAGTAATCCCATAGGTCAATTTTGAGCGCACAAATATACGGATATTGAAAGGCTTGAGCGTGCCTGCAGACTAAGTTTGTAACTTTAGCCTATGCTGTACAACGTCTCTTATAACAATCGCGAAATCGAACGCAAAATCAAGCTGGAAGTAGGCCCGATGCTCACGCTTAAGGAGCGCTGGAAGCTGAAAGGTTCTGGCTCACCTCAACTCCAGATTACAGATTGCAGCATACAGATTTATAATTTGATGATTCTGGATATCAATAAAAATACCTGCAACATTGAATTGCGGGAAAAAGGCATCATCATCCGGTTCAGGTCTTTACTAGAAACCTATGCATTGCCAATTCCTTTTTATAAGCTTACCCTCTACAAAGGTCGTGCGGAAGAGTACAGCCTCTATCGTGACAACTACTTTGTCAAGATCCTGGCAAATAAAAAAAGTATTCACAAATTCATGGACAAAATCTCCCAGCTTAAAAGCGATCAAGGTTTTACCTATGTGGATGACCTTTAGTTTCTAATGGCACGGAACCCCTGTTGAGGAGAATCGCCTCTATATTCTGGCGACACCATAAAGTAGGTTCTAAAATATTCAAAGTATTCTGGCTGGGCAGCTGGTAGAGGAATGTCATAGCTACCGTAGAAGAAATCGGCACTTTCTGGGTTGTTATATGTGATGTTGTTGATGTTCGCTTTCGCAAAAGCGGTTCCAAAACGAGATGCTGCTCCCGGGTAGATCATATGATCGATTGAAAAAGTAGGCACTTGCTTCATCCGTGGATTATCTGTAAGAAGCGCAACGACTGACGGTACGATTAACATAGAACTACTCGCAATGATACCCACTACTGCGATCTTGTAACTTCGTTTTCTTAATACAGGTATAGAGTAAATTCCTAACAGAATCAGAGCAGGAAAAAGCAGTGGCAAGAAAAATCGAGCTTGCGGCGATGTCAAAAACAAGGTGATAGAGAATAACAGGAACACAATAAAAACTGTTCTAAGCCTTGACTTCTTGAAAAAAACTAAAGTTGCGATTGAACTACTTACAATAACCAATCCTATGAAAATATTTATCCAACCTTCAACTCCATCTTGAGTCAGCCAGATGACCATTCGCTCCCAGGCACCTAGTGATTGTAAATCGGCTACTGCAATACCGTAAGCTTGGGCTTCCGTAGCTGCAGTATAAAATTGAGCCATTTCTAACGGTAGAATCCAGTCTACATTCAATGAAACAAAAGTCAATGGAAATAAAGGATAGCCACTAGCGATTCCATTCTTGATGATTATAACTACAAGAAATGCAAATGGAAAGACCGCCAATTTTCCTGCAGATTTCCAATTGCTTTTAAATCCTTTGATAAATAGAAAGACAGGAAAAACAGTCAGGTATATAGCTGTCATTTTGAAATAACACGCAAGACTTACCAGAGCAATACTAATCAGTAAATTTTCTGATTGTTTTTCTGCTACGGGAAACAGGAACTTATAGATCACATAATAATGGATCAAAATAACAGGCACATCAGGCGATGGAGCTGTGCCTAAAAGCAATAGTACAGACAGCACTAAAACCATCAAATTGCGATATGCCTTTTGGACCGTGGATTCCTCGATAACCGCTGGTAGGATGGACCAAAACACCATGACCAGAGTTAGAAACAACCCAGTATCATTGAAAGAAATATTAAAAAAATCGAAGTTAAGAGCGGCTTCTAGGACATGAAACCCGCTTTGTTGAGCTAGGAACAAATGCCAGTTCGCAATCCCAGGAACTAGTGCATAGGTATCTAGCCATTTGATAGTCTGAATGTAATAGCTATCATTATCCAATACATAACCCGATAAAGTCCCGAAAGCTAAAATCAGTAGAGTAATCAGTATAATCCCCATCTTTTGTAGTTTGGGGAGGTTTAAAAAGAAAACGATTATACTCCATATCAACTGCCGTGTATAGGGAACAAAAGCCATAGAGATCAAAGCAACTATACTAATGATTGTACTGAAAACATAGTTCAAAGACCCGAAAAATGACCACACACCAGCACACAATGCGATGCTTGCCATACCCATCCATACGATGTCTAATAGGAACAAACTCTTCCTAGTAAAAATTCTAGAGGCGAACGCACCTACTCCTACAGACACAAGTGTGAGGAACATAAAGTAGAGGAATAATACTGCCATGGCTCAAACATAGCAAGATTTTAGAAGCTATGATGACAACAGATAATTTGTTTATGTCCTTGTCAAATGTTCGCTTTCGCGAAAGCGAGCTCCTCCAACCATGGATCTCTTAAAAGCAATAAAGGAAATTACAGCAAGTGCCGCCGATTTCTTTAGCATTTCTGTAACGTTTAAGGGCTTATACTCACTAATCTGAAAATAGAAAATCCGACTACATGATACTTAGTTTGAAAAATGTTTCCAAGACCTATGATAATGGGGTTAAGGCACTTGATGGAGTAACCATTGATATTCATAATGGAATGTTTGGTTTATTAGGACCTAACGGTGCTGGTAAATCTTCTTTGATGCGCACTATAGCCACCTTGCAATCGCCAGATAGTGGTGAGATCCATTTAGAAAACTTGAATGTGTTGGAAGAGAAAATAGAATTTCGCAAGACGCTGGGGTATTTGCCTCAAGAGTTTGGGGTATATCCTAAAATGAGTGCGGAAGAGTTATTACATTATTTCGCCAGTCTTAAAGGAATCACCAATAAGGCAGAACGTAACGCCATTGTTGAAAAAGCGCTGGAAGTCACTAATCTTTCTGAGGTTAAACATAAACATGTAGCCGGTTATTCGGGTGGTATGAAGCAGCGTTTTGGGATCGCGCAATTGTTATTGAACGATCCTAAACTAATCATTGTTGATGAACCTACTGCAGGACTGGATCCAGCCGAGCGTCATCGTTTTCTAAATGTCCTGCGTGAGATAGGAACCAATCACATCGTGATCTTTTCCACTCACATTGTGGATGATGTGAAAGAATTATGTACAGACATGGCGATTTTAAATGGCGGCCGCATTCTAGCGCACGCTACTCCTAAAGAATTAGTCGCTGGACTTCAAGGCAAGATCTGGACGACAGTGGTCGCTCGCGAGAATATTGAAGCCTTGCAAAAAGAGTACAATGTGATTTCCTCCAGTTTTGATGAGGACAACAATCTTAAAGTACGCGTACTTGCCGACGTATCGCCTAGTGAACAATTTACAGCAAACACGCCTACACTGGAAGATGTGTACTTCACCACATTAAGTGAAGATCAATACATCGCACAACCAGAAACCGTATAATTATGTTCTCAACAATTTATCTACACGAGATCAAGACCTGGTTTAAGAAACCCTTGTTCTACATATATTCTGGGGCTCTTTTTGTTCTAGCCATGCTCCTATCTGCCATTGCGGTAGGTGTCTTTGACAGCGACAACGTCACGGTAACTGCTTCTATTGAATTGAATAGTGCGGTGGGAATTTATGGAATGATAGGCTTTTTTGCCCTACTTACCTATTTGTTGATTCCTTCCATCATGGGTGGAACCATTCAGCGGGATTTTGATAACAACATGCACAACGTGCTGTATTCCTACCCATTAACTAAGATCACTTATTTACTAGCCAAGTTTAGCGCTGGTATGACGGTCACCTTATGCGTGATTATTGCCAGCCTATTAGGTTTGACCATAGGCTTTTATTTACCAGGAGCAAATGAGTATTTAGTGGGTCCCTTTGACATCATGAATTATTTGCAACCTTTCCTGGTGTATATCATTCCTAACGTGTTTTTCTACGGGATCATCGTATTCTCCATCACAGCGTTTGTAAGAAATATCAACATAGGCTTTATGGTGGTGTTGGTAATGATCATTGCTCAGTTCACGGTTGGTTCTGGTATGGATTCTATGGAAGATACCTACTGGGTAGAACTGCTAGAACCTACAGGCGACGCGGCAACTTACAATCAGATACGTTACTGGACTCCAGAAGAGCAAAGCACGCAGCTCATACCTATAGAAGGTACATTATTGTACAACCGCTTGATCTGGCTGGGTATTTCTTTAATAGTTTTTGTCTTAGTATTAATACGTTTTAATTTCTCGCAGAATCCTGCGAGTTTCAAATTATTTCGTACCAAACCACAGCGGGCTACTAAACGGAATTTTGGTACGATTCAATCCATAGTAATGCCTAAAGTTACGACTGACTTTTCATGGAGAGGACAGTTGAAAACCTCTTGGATTCTGGCCAAATCTGATTTAAAATATATCATCACGGGCTGGCCGTTTATCATTATTGTCGTTGTCGCATTTGCATTTTCCTTAGTGACCATGCTAGTTTCTGGAGAAATTTACGGAACCGGGATTTTACCTAAAACCTGGCTCATGTTAAGTATTGTGACAGGTTTATTCAGCTTGTTTATTTATTTATTAATCTTCTTGTATGGAGGCTTGATTATGGATCGAGCAAATACGGCACATTTAAAGCAAATGATTGATGCGACACCTACCCAAAACTGGACGGTGCTAATTTCCAAGTTCATTGCCTTGGCAATGATGACCTTGACCTTGCTTGTGATTGTCATGATCAGTGGTATGATTATTCAAGCCTATAATGGCTTCTTTGATTTTGAGATCCCGCTGTATTTATTTGACTTGTATGTGATCAACTCTTGGAATTTCATACCGTGGATTTTATTGACACTTTTAGTGCACACCCTCATCAAAAACAAATGGTTAGGATTATTGGTATTGTTAGTATTTGCTATAGGAGTGCCTTTATTGATGAGTGCCATAGGTGTGGATCAAGGACAATTTATATTCAATCAGGGAGGCAGCTCCCCATCACCTAGTGATATGAACGGCTACGGGTTTTCGTTGCCGTCCTTCTATGCGTATCGGGTGTATTGGATTGCTTTTGGAATTGCCTTATTTGCCCTAGCCGTATTGTTTTACAGACGTGGGATGGGCAGCAGTACGAAAGAGCGGTTCGCTTTCGCGAAAGCGAGAACCACCACAACCATTACTGCAACTATCGCAATTTCGTTAGTCGTATTCTTAGGTCTAGGAAGCTATTTCTGGTATCTCAATAACGTCCTGGATGAGCAAATGTCTGGTAAGGAACGAGAGGAATTGCAAGTGAACTATGAGAAGGAATTAGGCAAGTTTGCAAATATTCCACAGCCTATTACGGTTGCGATCAATACCTACATGGATATTTTTCCAGAGACTCGCGATTTTAAAGCAGGTGCTACATACACGATGGTGAATCGCTCCAACGAGCCTATTGACACTTTACATGTCAATGTACCCGATCGTCCTACCAGCATTAACATGGATCGAATGTCTGAAGTTGTTTATGACAATGAGGATTACAATTACCGCATGTATCAATTCGAAAAACCGTTGATGCCAGGTGATACCCTTCAATTTTCTTTTACTACGGAGAACGAACCGAATAGTCTATTACAAAACAACTCCCCAGTTCTAGATAATGGAACCTTTATCAATAATGGGATTTTCCCAGCTATAGGATACAATGAGCAAGGTGAGTTGCGTGACACTCAAGTACGTTTGAAATATGACTTACCACCTAAGGACCGTTTACCAGCACCAGATGCACCGGGAGCTCGAGATCGTAACTACTTAGGTCCTAATGCACACTGGATTGATTTTGAAGCGACCGTGAGCACATCGCCAGACCAGATTGCCATTGCGCCAGGATACTTGATCAAAGAATGGGAAGAAGATGGACGCAGGTATTTCCATTATAAAATGGATTCTAAAATGCTGAATTTCTATGCCTTTTTAAGTGGTCGTTATAAAGTCTTGCGGGACGAGCATGAAGGTGTAGCATTAGAAATCTACTACCATCCAGAGCATGATTACAATGTGGATCGTATGATGAACGGACTCAAGAAAGGATTGGATTATTACAATGCTAATTACACGCCTTACCAGCACCGTCAAGCTCGAATTATCGAGTTCCCAAGATCTGGTGGAGGATTTGCACAGGCATTCCCTAACACCATTCCATTCAGTGAAGCTATAGGTTTCATTGCAGATGTAGATGATGAAGCAAACGATAACGTCAACTATCCATTCAGCATTACCGCTCATGAGCTGGCTCACCAATGGTGGGCACACCAAGTCATAGGAGCAAATGCAAAAGGTGCAACTTTACTTTCCGAAAGTATGTCTGAGTACAGTTCGTTGAAAGTATTGGAGAAGACCTACGGCAAATACCAAATGCGAACCTTCTTAAAGGATGCCCTAGACGGTTACCTGTTAGGAAGAACGGTAGAGAGCATAGGTGAAAACCCGTTGATGTATAATGAGAATCAGCAATACATTCATTATCAAAAAGGATCTCTTGTACTTTATGCCATGAGCGATTACATAGGTGAGAAGAAATTCAACGATGTAGCTAAAAGATTTGCCGAGAAATATCAATTCCAAGGAGCTCCTTATCCAGTTGCCACTGAGTTTGTTTCAGACATCAGGGCGGTAACTCCAGACAGTTTGCAGTATTTAATTCGCGATATGTTTGAAACTATCACTTTGTATGATAACAAAGTCAAGGATGCGAGCTACACTGAAAAGAGTGATGATCTCTATGAAGTTGACATCAATGCGCTGGTTTCTAAATACCGATCTGACGCTAAAGGGAAATCGATTTATACAAATGTAGCAAACGACAGCATCACCTTCACTCCAGAAGGCAAAAAGAAAGCCATCAAATCCTTACCGCTAGCAGATTATATAGAGGTGGGTGTTTTTGGAGCTGATGAGGAAGAAACAGGAATGCCTAAGGTGCTGTACGTTCAGAAGCTGAGAATCGACCAGATCAATAATGATTTCAAGATTTCAGTTAATGAAAAGCCAGTAGAGGTAGGTATCGACCCATTCAATAAATTAATTGATAGAAACACGAGCGATAACCGCCGTGGTATTTCTGAAAAGAAGGAATAAACGCCTTCACCTCAAAAACCATAAACTGCCGATTCTTTGAATCGGCAGTTTTGTTTTAACACCACCGTGTTGCTTGAACACATCGCTACCGCCTATCTTTAGAACATGAAGGTATTGCTTACAGGTGCGAATGGTTATATAGGAGTTCGACTGCTCTATGAATTACTAAAGGAAGATCATGAAGTGGTTTGTGCGGTACGCAGCGCAAGTCGTTTGTCCGTACCTGAGGAGGTACGGGAACAAATCGAAATCATAGAAATTGATTTTCTTGATGTACCAGATAAGAACCCTATTCCAGCTGATATAGATGTGGCGTATTACCTGATTCACTCGATGACCAGCAGTACGGACAGCTTTGACCAGATGGAAGCAGACAGTGCTACCAATTTTTTAAGACAAATCGCGCACACTTCCTGCCAGCAAATTATTTATTTGTCTGGAATTGTAAACCAAGATGTGTTGAGCAAACATTTGCTTTCGCGAAAGCGAGTAGAAGAAATATTAAGTGCTAGTTCCATTCCCACTACCGTTTTAAGAGCTGGTATCATTGTAGGCAGCGGCAGCTCTTCCTTTGAAATTATTCGGGATCTGTGCGAGAAATTACCCGTCATGATTACCCCTAAATGGGTAAATACAAAAACACATCCCATCGCCATTCGCAACGTCATGAGCTTTTTAATAGGAGTGCTGGGGCGCGAGGAATGTTTGAACCAATCCTATGATATAGGAGGGCTTAACGTACTCACCTACAAGCAAATGATGCAGCAATATTCAGAGAATAGGAATCTGCACTTGACCATGCTCACAGTGCCTGTAATGACGCCAAAATTAAGTTCCTACTGGTTGTATTTTGTGACCAGCACCTCATACAAGTTAGCTAGAAATCTAGTTAACAGCATGTCAGTAGAAGTGATTGCAAGAAAAAATTCCCTAGCGGAGGATCTAGGCATCCAACTTTATAGTTATAAAGAAGCCTTGGATATGGCTTTCGCCAAAATTGAACAAAACAACGTGGCCAGCAGTTGGAAAGACAGTATGGTAAGCGGTAGGTTTAGATACAACATCAATAAATTCAAGCAAGTACCGAAGTATGGCTGCTTGCGAGATGCACAGACCCGAAAAACGGAAAATCCTGAAGAAGCACTCAACCGTATCTGGTCCATAGGTGGACGCAATGGATATTACTATGCCGATTTTCTATGGAAAATACGTGGGTACGTTGACAAACTTTTTGGAGGTGTAGGCTTGAGACGAGGACGAACCAATCAGGACAAGATCTACTCTGGTGATTCCCTTGATTTTTGGCGCGTTTTAGTAGCCGATAAAAAAGAAAAACGACTCCTGCTATTTGCTGAAATGAGAGTTCCTGGCGAGGCCTGGCTAGAGTTTCAGATTGATGAAGACGATGTCATCCATCAAACCGCCACCTTTAGACCGCGAGGTTTGTGGGGTCGTTTATACTGGTACAGCATGCTGCCGTTTCACTACTTTATTTTTGCGGGTATGATTAAGCATATTGCGAATGGGAAATAACCTATCATCACTTCCCATTTCAAGTTATTGAAAGTATTACCGGTTGAGTTAGGATTTGGGCAAAAACACCTCAGCCATCATGCATCGCACGCTACCGCCACCTAGAGTTTCTATGGTTTTGATATCTGGATGTAGGATCTCGTTGTACTTTTCTAATTTCTTGATTTGGGCAGGTGTTAAGGATTGGTAGGCCTGATCGCTCATAACCAGTAACTTCTCCCCTTGCTTGTTATGCAACTGCATCATATTACCTGCGTAGGATTCTACTTGAGCTTCCGTAATGTTGATCACTTCTTTTCCTGACTCCTTCAGGTGTTTGAGAACGGCTTTGACTTCTGCCTTGCTGTCTATGGCATCCAGACAAATCACTGCATACTCCTCGCCTAGCGCCATCATCACATTAGTATGGTAAATAGGTAATCTCGCCTCACCAACGGTCTGGTAAGCTGTGAATAGTACAGGCGTATATTCAAAATCTTCACAGAACTCGATAAGCAGCTCTTCATCTGCTCTTGGAGAAATGCTGCAATAGGCTTTTTCATTAGCTCGATCCAGCAATAAACTTCCGGTGCCTTCTAGATAAATCCCTTGAACTTCCGCAGCGGTGTAATCCATGATATCTTTGATTACAAAACCATGCTGTTCTAGGGTATCTAGAACTTCTGGGCGGCGTTCTAGCCTTCTATTTTCAGCAAACATGGGGTATAAAACGGCAGTTCCATTTTCATGGGTGGATAGCCAGTTGTTTGGAAATATGGAGTCAGGAGTATCATGCTTGTCATCGTCGTTGACGATAATGACCTCGATGCCTTTGTCTTGTAACGCTTTCGCGAAAGCGTCAAACTCTTCCTGCGCTTTTGTATTTGCAGTGGCGTTTTCTATTTCTTTTTGGAACTGTTGATCCTGGTAGTAATTATTCACAGCAGTCTCCTCATTCAAACGGAACTGCACTGGGCGTACCATCAATATGGTATCAGTAATTTGTTTCATTAATCTCGTATTAAGGGTAAAGTGGAACAGCGTAGGAGGCCTTCTTGTTTTGCGATCTCTGCATAAGGAACTTCTTCCACAGTGATGCCATGGCTGCGCAACCAGGTGTTTAAACGGGTAAAGTTGCGCTCAGATACAACCACGTCTGGCGCTATGGAGAAAATATTTGAATTCATCTCATACATTTCTTGCTGAGTAATTTCAAAACAGTTCTCTTTTCCAAAGAGGTCTACTAAGAACTGGTATTCCTCTTCTTGTAAAAAGCCACCTTTATAGATGATGCATTTATCAACGCCTACAGGCTGGAAGCAGCAATCTAAGTGTAATGCATTGTTGTAGGGATCTAAATTGTCTTTTCGTAAATTGAAAGACACTACTTTTTTATGAGGGAAAGTTTTTTTCACCCATTCCACACCTTCCACGTTAGTTCGAGCTATAATATAATCTGCATAGTCCTCACCGCGGTAGGTACCCACAAAGATGTAATCGTTGTATAACATCACATCACCGCCTTCAATGTGAACCTCCTCTGGCGGTCGTATCACTTTTTCTGGATCCACTTGATCGAGCATATATTTTATGGCTTCTAGTTCTTCCTCACGGTCCGGTAAAATATTCGCTTTGACAAAAATGTCGTCTATAACAAAACCAATGTCACGAGTAAATATCTGGTTGCAATCTTCAATTTGCTTTGGTCTAAAAACTTCTACTTGATATTTCTCAAAGACAGCTGCTAATGCTTCCATTTCTACCACCATATCCTCATTCTTAGGATAGGTTCCCGCAATAATGTGCTCGCGAGACTTAGGGTCATAGGCGTCCTTTAAATCTGGAACTGGCCCATTGCTGCGCGCTGTGCCCAGTACTACAGCCCTTAATCGAGAGGTCTCGTTTTGTACGTGTAAATCCAACTTTTTCATGCTGCAAAAATACCTAGTTGGGTTTGTATTACAGTCCCGTTTTGTAGCCTTTTCCATCATTTTATCAAAAAACCGTGAATAGAAAACCCAAGCCGGCTGGCTTGGGTTTATAAAATTTATGATTTGTTTCTATCGCTCAGAAACTGGCTTGAATGGTCTGTGCGTTTCTCCTGTATAGATTTGACGTGGACGACCTATAGGCTCTTTGTTCTCACGCATTTCTTTCCATTGTGCGATCCATCCTGGCAGTCTACCTAGTGCGAACATTACGGTAAACATTTCAGTTGGAATGTTCATGGCTCTGTAAATGATTCCAGAATAGAAATCAACGTTAGGGTACAATTTACGGTCTACGAAATAAGAATCTTCCAAAGCTTCTTTCTCTAATCCTTTTGCGATATCAAGAATAGGATCTTCTACTCCTAAGTCACCTAGAACCTCATCAGCTGACTTTTTGATGATCTTAGCTCTTGGGTCAAAATTTTTGTAAACACGGTGACCGAAGCCCATCAAGCGGAAAGGATCTAACTTATCCTTTGCCTTACCCATGTATTTTTTAGTATCTCCACCATCTTCCTTGATAGCTTCTAGCATTTCTAAAACTGCCTGGTTAGCACCACCATGAAGTGGTCCCCATAATGCATTTATACCAGCACTTAAGCTAGCAAAAAGACCTGCATGTGAAGAACCTACAATGCGGACGGTACTGGTAGAACAGTTCTGCTCATGGTCTGCATGAAGGATCAATAATTTATCAAGAGCATCTACTAGCGTAGGGTTCTGCTTGTATTCAGAGTTTGGCTTTTTGAACATCATTTTCAAAATGTTCTCTACATAGCCTAGATTGTCGTCCCCATAATCTAATGGTTGACCTGTTTTCTTACGTAAAGTCCATCCGACCAAAACCGGGAATTTACCCAGAATCTTCACAATAGCTTTGTACATATCTTCCTCACTCTCTACATTAACTGAAGATGGGTTGAAAGCAATCAACGCACTAGTTAGAGAAGACAAAACGCCCATAGGATGAGCAGACTTAGGGAAACCATCTAGAATTCTCTTCACGTCCTCATCTACATGAGATTGTGCTTTTATGTCGTTATGAAACTTTTCTAATTGAGATGTTGTAGGTAGTTCACCAAAAATTAACAAGTAGGCTACTTCTAGAAAGTTTGCTTTTTCAGCTAATTCCTCTATAGAATATCCACGATACCTTAGAATCCCATTTTCGCCATCTAGGAACGTGATGGCACTCTCACAACTTCCCGTATTCTTATATCCTGGATCAATGGTTACCACACCATCCGTCACGCCCCTAAGGGTTTTGATGTCTATTGCTCGTTCATTTTCAGTTCCAGTAATTACAGGAAATTCAAACTTCTTCCCGTCAATTTCTAATATCGCTTTATCTGTCATTATCTTTTCAAGTTTATCAATTTCAAAAATACGACTGGAAGGGCTTAAACTGAAATTTTATCACTTTATGTTCAACACTTTAATAAATAATTTGGTTTTGAGGTGGCATAATCCCGAATTTCATGGGATTGCCCCTACTACTGGCAGGGTAATGTGTGTGAGTTCGCTTTCGCGAAAGCGAAATACTCTAGAAATCCATAACAAAACAGCGACCCTTTTTAAGAGGTCGCCGTTTGCAAAATCTATAGTTGAAATAGTTACTCTACAATCAATCGGAAGGTCTGACTTCTACCAGAAGCTTCTATTTGTAGCATATACACCCCAGCAGCGATGTTGGGATCCAACTGAACCTGTTGCAATCCATTAAAGCTATATTCCTTTTTAAAGACCAGCTGCCCTAAGGTATTGATCAATTGCAATTGCATGACACTCCCTGTTGCGTTATAGTTAGCAATAGTAAATTCGTGATTTTTAGCGGGATTAGGATACAAGTCCCAACCGCTTATTTGAGCGTTGGTCGTACCTAAGGTAGATTTATCAAACGTGATAAGGAATCGATCCTTAGCACGAGAGGCGGGATCTTCAGTAATGGTAAAATCAATGCTGGTGTTGGAATCCGAAAGCTCCATTTGAGTGTTCTCAAATTGATCTATGAGTATAGGATTCAAATTCATGCGGTCTTCAATCAGGATGCCTAAGGTGTATTCCATATAGCGCAATTGATCCATATGCAATGGGATTACGTCAGACTCCAGTGGCAACTTTCGCTTTTCTACACTCAATAATGTACCCCCATTTGAAGTAGCTAAGGTTTCATCCTGATTGTAGAATTTAGTCGCATCTGCATCAGTCACTTCATTCTCATAGGAATCACTGAAAACAATTCGTACCTCATCCATATTAGACTGTAGGGAGTTGCTTATGGATACTTTTATTTCAGGACGGGTTTCTGTTGTGCTGAATACAGCTAAGGATGCCGTTTCTACTGCTTTGAACTGTTCTACAAAACGTATGGAAGAAGGTCCAGTAGTCTTAACGAAAAAGGCTTGACCAGGCTGGATGTATTTATTTGCCACACTGGCAGATGGTGTAGGAGTTCCATTCTCGGTATCCATGTCTAAAGTCACATACCCTCCACGCTCATTCAAGTTAGGATCCCACACATATAGAAAGGTCTGAGAGATTCCTAGGGTTGTTGTTGCATTGATCAACTGCTTCCCGTCGATGTTTGCTTGATATGGATTGCCTAATAGCGCAAATTCCTGATCTGCTGTAGTAAAGGATGCATCGAAATTACCTGTACTCAATGTTCCCATGGCGCGCAGGACTGTAGGGGTAGGCGCAGGTGTATTGATAGTAAGGTCAGTAGATCGATCCCCACGTACTAACAATCTATAACCAGTTCCTGCAGTAAGTACATCTGTATCTGTATTAGGAGTCTTTATCCATTGATAGTTATTGTTATCAAATAAATAAAGTGAAGCATTTCCTGTAGCCGTAGCATCAAAACCGTTTGCTCCAGTTTTTGAACCTGTGATATGAGTCCCTAGGCCTGCTGTATAAACTCCATTTTCTTGCCAATTCTCATAAATGCTTCCAGTTGAAGTAACCGGCGAGGAAAGTAATCTATAAGCTCGTCGTGCAGGAATATATCGCTCTACAGTTACCGCACCGTTGATGGTAGCATTCTCTGCGTTAGCTAATTGTGCCGTACCACTCGCGTCACTGTTAAAAACCAAATTCCCATTTGTTGTGAGAATTGAGTTATTAGGGTATAAGACATTATGAACTGTAACTTCAGACTGTAAGCTGACACCTACCGTATTGTTTAAAAATAGATCATTAATAGCAATAGAACCACCCCCTTGAATGGTTTGTGCAGTTGTAGATTGAAACTCGATAGTACCAGAACCAGTTGTGGTTAATTCTCCAGCGATATTCATATTACCCTTGACGGTCAAAGGAGATTGTATTGAAATGGATTGACCTGAAGAAACCTCTAAGTCCAATACACTTGCAGCTGTTGTAATAGATGGGGAACCACTTACTACTCTCGCAACTAAAGTTTCAGTGTCTGATGACGGTGCGAATGGCGTCCAGCCATTGTTATAAATTAAGACAGGTGTATCGATTGCAATAGGCAATGAAGTGGCAGTGGACAAAGTACCATCTACTCCTTTTACCACATAAGTCATTTGATCTGTATAGATCAATTGAGTAGATGTATGTTGATAAGCAATGCTTCCTGAATCGATGTCTGCTTGAGTAAAGGTATCTCCCATGGTGAGATCAATACCATTAAGCTGAATAGTTCCATAAACAGGAACTTTTGTGATTACATATATTAAGGCATTAGTAGCAGTTCCTGTTTGAGTGATATTAAGATTAGAAGCATCAACCGTGGTACTTTGATCAAACCCAGCTGTCAATGAATTGACTGTGCTATTGAATTCATTCACGTATTGCAATCGACCGCAAACGTTAATTTTGAATAGTTCGAAGGTACCGCCATTAGAATCTGCCTCTCTATCAGTTACTAATAATTCCCATTGCCCCTTTGCACTTTGACCGTGAAATCTAGTGAATGCTTGTCCTGGGAGAACGTCTCCCATTAGAGCCCCAGTATATCCAGGATCACACCCAAAGGCTTGAGTAGCATTATCCGTAACGGTTACGTCAATATTCCTACCCGCAGCACATTCTCTATTGTAAACCTCGCTGAAGGTTCCAGATGGTGCCCTAAATTGCATTTTAAGATCTCCAGTATCGCTATGCGTTGCTTTCATTGAAAAGCTTACATCCGTTACTTCAATATCATCTGGAATATTAATATATGCGCTAACTGCATTATTAGAGTTAGTTGCCCATTGATCATTCTGGGTGCTATTTTCATTAAAAAAAGTCGCATTTGCATAAGACTTACAAACTTCTTGTGCAGTTTGAAAAGCATATACAGTCGTGAATTCACCAGCAATGCAATCATTGAAAGGTTTGACACTCCAATAGTAAATTTGACCAGGCAATAAGTTAGTAGGTTGATAACTAGTAGCGTTGCCTACATTTATCGTTTCCGTAATTGTAGAAAAATCTGGATTCAAAGAAATCTGTACTATATAAGTAGCTGCACTACCCAGATCTTCCCAGCTCAGTATTGGATTAGAAACCTGATTTTGAGCACCATTTACCGGTGAAGTAAGCTGAACTTCACCAATCGAATTATTGAATATCTTTAAAGTCAGCTCCTTTTCAACAGTTGCGCTAGCGGTGGTCACCACTAGTTTGAAAGGATAAGCACCTGGAGCAACAGTGGACGTATTTGAAATGGTCATGATAGCTGTAGCGTCTGTGGACACATTATTTTGATCAAACGCAGCGGAAATACCAGAAGGTAGATCTTGTGCTGTAAATACAGCCAACTCTGTAAATCCAGGAGCGGCATCATAATCGAATACCAGAGTCGTGTCGCTAGGGGAACAGGATGCCAAAAGTGTGCTCACAGTAGCTATCTCAAAGGTTGCCGCCTTGATTTCAAAATTACCAGAGTTGATGTTAAAAAAATAGTTGTTCGAAGCTTCGACCATGATTCTCGCCTTGGTAGATAATACACCAGTAGGTACAGTAATAGCAGCGCTTCCATCATTACTTGTATTTGCTAACAAAGTGATTGGGTAAGTCAATCCGCCATCGGTAGAAAGCTTTATGTTAACATTTTCAGAATAGGTTGCCGTTCCTGTCCCATTCACTTGCCATGTAATTGTTTCCGAAGAGCCGGCATACCAAATATTGTTTGCCGGATTTGAGACTGTCAGCGGGCCAGCAGCTCCCACCGTTAAAGTAACACCACCATAGGAAGTCTGTCCTCCATTGGGATTGTTATCTCTGATGGTACAAAAGAATCGCATGGATCTCTCCACAGATGGTAAGGTTTCCCATTTAGGGTCAATCCCATTAGCTAGATCAGGAAGATTGGGGAAATACCTAGTAGGATCTATCGTAGCGAATTTAGAACGAAACATTGGACCCGTGGAATTAGTAGCTACCGGAGGTTGTGTGGCCCCAGTTTGCGCTGCAGTCCCAGTATCTAATTGCTCCCAATTATAAGTGTACTGCTCCCCTGAATCAGGGGCCGTGGTACTACTACCAATTAATTTGAAAGGAGTACTTTTGGGGATAGTCGTTTCTGTAAAAGAAACAGAGTTAGGAGCTGTATCGTTTAGTGGCTTTAAATTGGTTTCAACATCGCACGCATCGTTAGCTAATTGTCCCTGCATTTCAAACAAGCTGATGAGATGAAAATAAGCATCTGAGTTATCCTGCACATTAGGAGCACAGATTCCTGCATACCCCATAATTGTAGAGGCACTTCCAGTTTCAAAAGGTTGTGGAGATGGACTTCCACCAAAACAACCATTATAAAAAGTATGACTGGCCCCAAACTGGTGTCCAATCTCATGTGAAACATAGTCAATATCAAAAGGATCAAATTCCGGTGTAACGATACCCGTTACGCCTCGTCCTTTGGTAGTATTCGAACATCTAGAATTAGAAGCCACCCCACCACCACCAGTAGAAAATATATGTCCAATATCATAGGCACCAGATCCTATCACTGCATTTATTTCTCCGGTATTAGCACCTATCATTTGATTAGCACTGAAATTATCAAAATTTTCAGATCGATTGTTCTTATTCCTCCCTAGATGGTAGATTAATAAGTCGTTATTCCCCACAAGTGTAAAACGGATGGATATCTCTTGTTCAAAAACAGAATTAACGCGAGCCAGCGTAATCACAATTCCTGATAAAGCATCAGAGTAGGCGTCACCGTTACTAGCGTCATTATCGTTATGATAGGCAGTATACTCTGAAGTTGCAGAAATGGCCATACGATAGGTATGAAAAGTCAAGTCTTCAAAAGCTTTGGCGATATTATTAGGGTTAGCTAGTGGCTCAACGTTCAAACCTGAATCCTGCGTTTCACATTCAAATAGTTCTTGAGCATCCCTTTTCAAATCCTTGCGATCATATACCATGATTGAATTCTTTGCACTTGATGCATAGGGATCCATATGTACTATACGTTCCCCACGTATGAGACCATGAAATCCTTTAGGTGTTATTGTAAAATAAATTTTATTCAAGGTGTTATCTGAGCTGTACCCGTAATAAGACCGAATATTAGGGTACTTTTCTTCTAACGCCTTTTCCATCGACCCAGCGTTGAAGACCTCAAAACTTTCAAATTCATTACCTCCTACCGGGAAATTAATGGCTATAGAAGCACCACCGCTAAAACGATCGACTGCATTTTCTAACTTGGTTGAAAGTTGTGCTATATCTAGATTGTATGTCTCAAATTCTTCAGGAATGATCTTGCGTTGTTCTACTGGAATTTTAGATAAGGCTCCTTTGGAGGATTGCACCCATAATTCTTGACCTTGAACCATATGACTTATGGAAAAAAATAGAATAATAAGAGGGAGTAATTTTTGAAACATAATGGAGGTTTATACCTACAAATAAAGCTCCTTAACCGCATAAGTCCTAAAGAAACCTTAAAGAACTATATTTTAATCGTTTCACTGTGTCATACAACGATAAAAGCCACCTCTTTAAGGTGGCTTTTCTTGATTTATTCGCTTTCGCGAAAGCGAACTGATTACGAAATACGGAACGCCTTTCTTCCCGGGAAGTAAGCAGAATCATGAAGCTCTTCTTCTATTCGGAGAAGTTGATTGTATTTTGCCATACGATCTGATCTAGAGGCCGAGCCTGTTTTGATCTGACCTGTACCTAAAGCTACTGCGAGATCTGCAATGGTATTGTCCTCAGTCTCACCACTACGGTGTGACATTACAGAGGTGTAACCAGCTTTATGAGCCATATTTACAGCTGCAATCGTCTCAGTCAAGGTACCTATTTGGTTTACCTTGATTAATATAGAATTCGCGATATTTTGCTCGATACCACGGGAAAGTCGCTCTACATTAGTAACAAAAAGATCATCACCTACCAATTGAACTTTATTTCCTGCAATCTCTGTCAACATTTTCCAGCCGTCCCAGTCGTTCTCATCCATACCATCTTCAATGGAGATAATCGGGTACTTATCAGCTAGTGAAGCTAGATATTCTGCTTGTTCTTTACTGGATCGAATGACTCCTTTATCCCCTTCAAATTTTGTGTAGTCGTATTTCCCGTCTACAAAGAATTCTGCTGCAGCACAGTCTAATGCTATCATTACTTGTTTGCCTGGTGTATAGCCAGCATTCTTTATAGCTAGGAGAATTGTGTCCAATGCATCTTCAGTACCATCCAACGTAGGCGCAAAGCCACCTTCATCACCTACAGCAGTACTCAATCCACGATCGTGAAGCACCTTCTTTAAGTGGTGAAAAATTTCAGTCCCCATTTTCAATGCTTCTGTGAAGGACTTAGCTTCCACCGGCATTACCATAAATTCTTGGAATGCAATAGGTGCATCACTGTGGGACCCTCCATTAATGATATTCATCATGGGGACTGGCAAGGTTGCAGCACTCATCCCACCGATGTATTTGTATAATGGTTGGTTCAATTCATTTGCAGCGGCCTTAGCTACGGCTAGAGACACTCCTAAAATTGCATTGGCTCCTAATTTCGCTTTGTTAGATGTACCATCTAGATCGATCATTAATTTATCGATATAGCTCTGTTCGAAAACTGAAACACCGCGCAATTCGTCTGCTATGGTTTTGTTTACATTGTCCACTGCTTTTTGAACGCCTTTACCCATGTAATCTGAACCACCATCACGTAATTCGACCGCCTCGTGTTCCCCAGTGGATGCCCCAGATGGCACTGCTGCTCTCCCTAAAACCCCATTTGCTGTAAGTACATCTACTTCAACGGTAGGATTCCCACGAGAATCAAATATTTGTCTTGCATGTACTTCTATAATCGTACTCATATAGCTTGTTTTTTAGTTGATTTGACGGTGTCTATAAACTCATCAAAAAGATAAGTAGCATCGTTAGGTCCAGGACCAGCTTCTGGGTGGTATTGAACTGAAAAACACGGCTTGCCTTTGATGCGCATTCCAGCGACTGTATGATCGTTCAAATGCGTGTGCGTGATTTCGATATCCTGGTTTGCTTCCGCTTGTTCCTTGTTTATGGCAAAGCCGTGATTTTGCGAAGTAATTTCTCCTTTACCTGTGATCAAGTTTTTCACTGGATGGTTGATACCACGGTGACCGTTGTGCATTTTGTAGGTATCAACACCGTTAGCTAGGGCAATCACTTGGTGACCTAAACATATTCCAAAAAGCGGGTGGTTGTTGTCTAGTACCTTTCGCGCAAGCGATATAGCTTCACTCAATGGTTCTGGATCACCAGGTCCATTAGAAATAAAGAAACCGTCTGGATTAAATTCCATCATTTGCTCATAGGTAGAATTGTATGGAAAGACTTTTATAAATACATCGCGGGAGGCGAGATTGCGCAGGATATTTGTTTTGATCCCGAGGTCTAAGGCTGCAATTTTAAAGGTTGCATCCTCTTTACCAAAAGTGTATGATTTTTTAGTGGAAACTTTTGAAGCCAGTTCTAAACCTTTCATGGATGGTGTCGCTTTGAGCTCTTTCTTCAATTGATCACGCTGGTCTACTCTAGAAGACACAATTGCATTCTGTACACCATGTTCTCTAATGTGAGCTACCAAGGCTCGTGTATCGACATCAGAAATTACAATTAGATTTGCTTTTTGTAAAAAATCGTAGAGAGAATCGGTTGCTAGAACTCGTGAAAATTCTCCCGAGAAGTTTTTACAAACGAGGCCTGAAATCTTAACAGAGTCGGACTCTAAATCCAAATCAGTTGTACCATAATTACCAATGTGGGCATTAGTAGTGACCATAATTTGCCCATAATACGACGGGTCTGTAAAAATTTCCTGATACCCGGTTGTTCCTGTGTTAAAACATATTTCACCTGTAGTAGTTCCCTCAGGTCCTACCATTTTGCCGTGGAAAATTGTCCCATCTTCCAACAGGATGATTGCTTCTTTTTTCTCTAAGTATGCCATATTTCAAAAATAATAATAAAAAAAAAGGATCAATGCCTAAACATTGATCCTTTAAAATAATTGTTATGAAGGTTTACTCTTCTTCATTGCTTGCTTCTTTGTTCTCTTGCGCTGCAGGCTGCGTGTCTTTAGACTTACTACGACGACTACGTCTTGTAGTCTTCTTAGACTCTGTTCCAGTCGTGTAGATGTCGTTGTAATCTACTAACTCGATCATCGCCATATCTGCATTATCACCCAGTCGGTTACCCAACTTAATAATTCTTGTGTAACCGCCTGGACGGTCACCAACCTTAGTCGCTACTTCTCTGAACAATTCCGTTACCGCTTCTTTGCTTCTTAATTGAGCAAAGGTTAATCTGCGGTTGTGGGTGGTATCAGATTTTGCTTTAGTAACTAGAGGCTCTACAAATTGCTTAAGAGCTTTTGCTTTTGCTACAGTAGTATTGATACGCTTGTGTTCAATAAGGGAACAAGCCATATTAGATAACATCGCCTTACGGTGAGCTGTCTTTCTACTTAAATGATTTACTTTTTTTCCGTGTCTCATTTTCTTCTATTTCTACAACTAGGTGAAAACCTAGTCACGGTCTAATTTATATTTGGACAGATCCATACCGAAGTTAAGACCTTTCACATTTACCAATTCTTCTAATTCAGTCAAGGACTTCTTACCGAAGTTTCTAAACTTCATTAAATCGTTCTTGTTGTAAGAAACTAGGTCACCTAAAGTTTCCACTTCTGCAGCTTTCAAACAATTAAGTGCACGTACGGAAAGTTCCATATCGACTAACTTAGTTTTCAATAACTGGCGCATGTGTAGACTTTCCTCATCATAGGTTTCTGTCTGAGCGATTTCATCTGCCTCAAGAGTAATTCTCTCATCCGAGAATAACATGAAGTGGTGGATCAATGTCTTAGCTGCTTCAGTAAGAGCGTGCTTAGGGTGAATACTACCGTCAGTGATGATTTCGAAAACTAATTTTTCATAATCAGTTTTTTGTTCAACACGGTAGTTTTCTATGCTGTACTTTACGTTTTTGATAGGAGTAAAAATACTATCAATAGATATTGTACCTAAAGCAGCACTTGTATTTTTATTCTCTTCAGCAGGAACATAACCTCTTCCTTTTTCAATTGTCAACTCAAGATTTAAATTGATGGAAGACTCTGTATTACAGATTACCATTTCAGGATTCAAAACTTGAAAACCAGAGATGTATTTCTGCATATCACCAGCAGTGAATTGATTCTTTCCAGAGAAAGATACATTTACAACTTCACTATCTACTTCGTCAATTTGTCTACGGAAACGAACTTGCTTGAAATTCAAAATAATTTCAGTTACGTCCTCCACTACTCCTTCTATTGTAGAGAATTCATGATCAACACCTTCAATTCTGATAGATGTGATAGCGAATCCTTCAAGAGAGGAAAGTAATACTCTTCTCAGAGCATTTCCCACTGTTAAACCATAACCAGGTTCTAAAGGTCTGAATTCAAACTTACCTTCAAAATCGGTTGAATCGATCATGATTACTTTATCCGGCTTTTGGAAATTTAATATTGCCATAAGAATTTTGTGGGTTTAACTATTATTTAGAGTACAATTCAACGATCAACTGTTCCTTGATATTTTCAGGAATCTGAAGTCTTTCAGGTACAGCTACGAAAGTACCAGACATGCTGGCTTTGTTGAACGTAATGAAGTCATATACGTGCTCATTAGATGATAAAGAATCATCTATTGTAGTCAATGACTTGGACTTTTCACGAACTGCTACTACATCACCGGCTTGAAGTTGGTAAGATGGAATGTTCACTAATTGTCCGTTTACAGTAATGTGTCTGTGAGAAACAAGTTGTCTTGCACCGCGACGTGTACGAGCTATACCCATACGGTATACCACGTTGTCCAAACGAGACTCTGCTAATTGAAGAAGAACTTCACCGGTAATACCTGTGCTACGAACTGCTTTTTCAAACATCAAACGGAATTGCTTTTCAAGAATACCGTAAGTGTACTTCGCTTTTTGTTTTTCTTTAAGTTGAACCGCGTATTCCGATTCTTTTCCACGGCGTCTGCCGTTTCCATGCATTCCTGGAGGATAGTTTTTCTTCTCCAGTGCTTTACTAGGGCCAAAAATCGGTTCTCTGAATCGACGAGCAATTTTTGCCTTAGGACCTCTATATCTTGCCATTTTGTAATTGTTTAAAAGTGATGTACTGAGAATTCAGGTCTATATCCTTCTGCAGTCTGATAATCACCAGATATTATTAATTAAATTTATACTCTACGTCTCTTAGGAGGACGACATCCATTGTGTGGTAATGGTGTAACGTCAATGATCTCAGTCACTTCGATACCAGCATTGTGGATAGTACGAATTGCACTCTCACGACCATTTCCTGGTCCCTTCACATATGCCTTCACTTTTCTAAGTCCAGCCTCGTGAGCTACCTTAGAACAATCTTCTGCTGCAAGTTGAGCTGCATAAGGAGTGTTCTTCTTAGAACCTCTAAAGCCCATCTTACCTGCGGAAGACCATGAAATGACCTCTCCTTTTTTATTAGTCAACGATACAAGGATATTATTGAAGGAAGAAGAAATGTGTGCTTCTCCGACGCTATCAACAATGACCTTACGTTTTTTTGCTACTGTTTTAGACTTTGCCATATCAGTTACTTATTATTTAGTTGCTTTCTTCTTGTTAGCAACAGTCTTACGTTTTCCTTTACGAGTACGTGAGTTATTCTTAGTTCTTTGCCCTCTCAATGGAAGACCTGATCTGTGACGAATACCTCTATAACATCCAATGTCCATCAAACGTTTGATGTTCATTTGAGTTTCAGAACGCAACTCACCTTCAATAGTAAACTCACCGATAGCGTTACGGATTTTCCCAATCTCGTCATCATCCCACTCGCTAACCTTTTTGTTTGCATCAACGCCAGTTGACTCCAACACTTGTTGAGCTCTACTTTTCCCTACACCATAGATGTAAGTAAGCGCTATCTCACCTCTTTTGTTTTTAGGTATATCTACCCCTGCGATTCTAGCCATAGCTTAACCTTGTCTTTGTTTAAATTTTGGGTTCTTCTTGTTGATTACGTAAAGACGGCCTTTACGACGTACGATCTTACAATCTGCACTTCTCTTTTTAATTGATGCTCTTACTTTCATATTAGTATCTATAGGTGATCCTTGCTTTCGTCAAATCGTAAGGACTCATTTCTAATTTAACTTTATCTCCTGGTAGTAATTTAATGTAATGCATACGCATTTTACCAGATATGTGTGCTGTTACAACATGGCCATTTTCCAGCTCTACTCTAAACATTGCGTTTGAAAGAGCTTCTATGATGGAACCATCTTGTTCTATAGCGGATTGTTTAGCCATATTATGCTACTGCTTTTCTATTTTTACCTGTCTTGATCAAACCATCGTAATGGCGATTCAACAAGTATGAATTAATTTGTTGCATGGTATCAATCGCAACACCTACCATAATCAACATAGATGTACCTCCATAAAATAATGCCCAAGATTGCGTAACTCCCATGAGAGAAACGAATGCTGGAACAATTGCAACTAGCGCCAAAAATATGGAACCAGGTAAGGTAATTTGCGACATGATGCGATCCAAATACTCTGATGTCTCCGTTCCTGGACGAATCCCTGGAATGAAACCACCATTGCGTTTTAAATCATCTGCCATTTTATTAGTTGGAACCGTAATCGCCGTATAAAAGTAAGTAAACACTATAATCAATAAGGCAAATACTAAGTTGTACCAGAAGCCAAAGATATCACTAAATGCCGTAGCAACTGATACAGCCCAATCAGAATCTAAGGTGCCTAAAGCTTGTGGAACAAACATTAATGCTTGCGCGAAAATGATAGGCATCACACCTGATGCATTCAACTTCAATGGTAAAAACTGACGAGAACCAAAAACATTTTTTTCATAACCGCCGGAAGCAGTTCTTCTAGCATATTGAACTGGTATCTTACGCACAGCCATTACTAGCATAATACATGCCAAAATAACTAGTAACCAAATAACAACTTCAATGATCATTACAAAAGGACCGCCTACACCATCAATTCTAGATACAAATTCTTGTGCGAATGCTTGCGGTAACGTTGCTATGATACCTACCATGATAAGTAGCGAAATACCATTACCGATACCTTTATCAGTAATTTTCTCTCCTAACCACATGGCAAATACACATCCAGTAACTAAGATAATAGTACCGACAACTAGAATTAATGTTTGGTTGTCAATAAGGTATGCTTCTGGTGGAACACCTAAAGTACCTAAACTCAACAAGTAACTAGGCGCCTGAATCAAACAGATCCCTATGGTTAACCATCTCGTAATTTGATTGATCTTTCTACGTCCAGACTCTCCCTCTTTTTGTAGTTTCTGTAAATAAGGAACCGCAATTCCCATGAGCTGTACTACAATACTAGCAGAGATGTAAGGCATAATTCCTAAAGCAAAAACAGAAGCATTAGCAAAAGCTCCTCCCGTAAAAGCATTAAGTATAGATCCTATACCACCACCCTCAAAATTTGATGCAAAACCGGCTAATTGAGTAGAATCTATAAATGGAAGCACTACTTGTGCGCCGAATCTATAAACTAAAAGCAAGCTAAAGGTCATAATAATACGATCCTTTAACTCCTCTATTTTCCAGATATTCTTTATTGTCTCAATTACCTTCATGGAATACTGTTATACGGTTTCGACTTTACCACCTGCTTTTTCAATAGCAGCTTTCGCCGAAGCGGTAAATTTATGAGCAGTTACGTTAATAGAAACGGAAATTTCTCCACGTCCTAAAATCTTAACTAGGTCATTTTTATTCACCAAACCTTCATTAATTAGATCTTCAGTAGTCACAGTATCAGTCAAACGACCTTCTTTATGATATGCCTGAAGTGTATCAAGGTTGATACCTTTATATTCCTTACGGTTGATATTTGTGAAACCAAATTTAGGCACACGTCTTTGAAGAGGCATTTGACCACCTTCAAAACCAATCTTTTTAGAATAACCAGATCTAGATTTAGCACCCTTGTGACCACGGGTGGCAGTACCACCTTTACCAGATCCCTGTCCTCTACCAATGATCTTGGCGGATTTTTTTACTGAACCTTCTGCTGGTTTTAAATTATGTAGACTCATCTTAATTTTATTATGCTTTTTCTACGGAAACTAAGTGTGCCACTTTGGCAATCATACCCAAAACTGCTAAACTATCATCATGCTCCACAACTTGATTCATCTTGCGTAAGCCTAAAGCTTCTAGAGTTTTCTTTTGACGTGCCGTTCTATTGATCGCGCTACGTACTTTTTTTACATGCAACTTTGCCATGATGAACTTTTATCCGTTAAATACTTTATCTATTGAAATACCTCTTTGCTTAGCAACTGTTGCTGCGTTACGCAATTGTAATAGCGCATCAAAAGTAGCTTTCACAACATTGTGAGGATTGGATGATCCTTGGTTCTTAGAAAGAACATCGTGAACACCTACTGCCTCAAGTACAGCACGGATAGCACCACCTGCAATCACTCCAGTACCCGCAGATGCAGGAAGAAGCAACACTCGTGCACCACCGAATTTTCCTTTTTGCTCATGAGGAATAGTCCCCTTCTGCAATGGAATACGTACTAAGTTCTTTTTAGCATCTTCAACTGCCTTAGAGATAGCTTCAGAAACTTCTTTTGACTTTCCAAGACCATGACCTACTACGCCATTTTCATCTCCTACCACTACAATAGCAGAGAAACCGAATGCACGACCACCCTTTGTTACTTTAGTAACACGTTGAACGCCTACTAAACGATCTTTAAGATCTAACCCTCCAGGCTTTACAGTCTCTATGTTTTTATACTTTTGATACATTATCCTAAATGTTTCTAATTAAAATTTCAAACCACCTTCGCGAGCTCCTTCTGCTAAAGACAGAACTCTACCATGATACAAGTAACCTCCACGATCGAAAGAAACTGTTTCAACTCCAGCCGCTTTGGCCTTTTCAGCAATCTTCATTCCTACTTCCTTAGCTGCATCCTTTTTAGGTGCATCGGACTTCAACTCTCTTGAGCTAGCAGAAGCGATGGTTAAACCATCAACATCGTTAATTACTTGAGCATAAATCTCCTTGTTGCTGCGATATACAGATAAACGTGGACGTTCTGCAGTACCAGAAACAGTCTTTCTGATTCGGCGACGTATTTTTTCTCTTCTAGCTGACTTTGAAAATGCCATAATACTCTATTGTTATGCTGATTTACCAGCTTTTCTTCTTAAAATTTCTCCGACAAATTTAATACCTTTTCCTTTGTATGGCTCAGGCTTACGGAAAGCTCTGATTTTAGCGGCAACTTGACCTACTAACTGCTTATCAAAAGAAGTTAATTTAATAACTGGATTCTTTCCTTTTTCAGAAACAGTCTCCACCTTTACTTCTGGAGCAATGTCCAAAACAATGTTGTGAGAAAACCCTAGCGCTAAGTCTAGTTTTTGTCCTTGATTGGACGCTCTGTAACCTACACCAACAAGTTCTAATTGTTTCGTCCATCCTTCGGAAACACCTTGAATCATGTTGTTTACTAAAGAACGGTATAAACCATGTTTTGCTTTGTGATCTTTAGAATCAGATGGTCTCGTTACGAAAACCTCATTATCTTCAACTTTAATATCAACATCAGCATATGGTTGAACCAACTTGCCTAATTTACCTTCTACATTTATGTTACCGTCTGCGATTGTTACCTGTACACCAGATGGTATTGCAACGGGATTATTTCCAATTCTTGACATAATTCAGTTTTTAATAAACGTAACAAAGAACTTCTCCACCTACATTTTCTGAACGAGCTTGCTTATCTGTCATCACACCTCTAGAGGTAGAAATGATAGCAACACCTAATCCGTTCAAAATTCTTGGTAGTTCAGTAGACCCAGCATACTTTCTAAGACCTGGCTTAGACAAACGCTGAATGTCTTTGATTACTGACTCTTTTGTTTCACGGTCATACTTAAGAGCGATCTTAATTACGTCTTGAGCTGGATGCTCTACGAACTTATAACTAAGGATGAAGCCTTGATCAAAAAGGATTTTAGTAATCTCTTTTTTCACGTTTGAAGCCGGTATCTCCACCACTCTATGATTCGCACGCACCGCGTTACGAATTCTTGTTAAATAATCTGCTATTGGATCTGTATTCATAATCTTATCTTTAGACTAGTTACCAACTAGCTTTTTTAACACCTGGTATTAAACCCTTATTAGCCATCTCTCTGAACATCACCCTAGAAACACCAAATTGTCTCATATATCCTTTAGGACGACCAGTTAATTTACAACGATTGTGTAAACGTACTGGAGAAGCATTTTTTGGCAATTTCTGAAGCTCTTCATAATCCCCAGCTTCCTTCAAAGCTTTACGTTTTTCAGCGTATTTTTCTACTAACGCTTGTCTCTTGCGCTCACGCGCTTTCATTGATTCTTTTGCCATTGCTTAGTCCTTTTTAAAAGGTAAACCTAGTTCTGTAAGAAGAGATTTAGCCTCTTTGTCTGTTTGTGCACTGGTAACGAATGTGATATCCATTCCAGATATTTTATTCACCTTATCGATGTTGATCTCAGGGAATATGATTTGTTCCGTAATTCCAAGATTGTAGTTTCCACGCCCATCAAAACCAGTAGCCTTGATACCTTGAAAATCTCGTACCCTAGGAAGAGCAACAGTGATCAAACGATCCAAGAATTCGTACATTCTTTCACCTCTAAGCGTAACCTTCACACCGATAGGCATTCCTTTACGTAGTTTGAAAGATGCAACATCTTTCTTAGATAAGGTCGCTACTGCCTTTTGACCAGTAATAGCTGTCAACTCATCCATTGCATAATCGATAAGCTTCTTATCTGCAACTGCAGCACCTACACCTCTACTCAAAACAATTTTTTCAAGTTTAGGTATTTCCATTACGTTACCGTAACCGAACTCTTCTTTCAAAGAGACTGTGATGCGCTCTTTATATTCTTCCTTAAGTCTTGGAATGTATGACATGACTAAATTTCTTCTTTAGTTGATTTGGCAATACGTACTTTTTTACCATTATCTAGCTTGTAACCTACTTTAGTAATATTACCATTAGCATCGATAAGAGATAAATTAGATATCTGCAAAGCCGCTTCTTTTTCCTTAATTCCACCTTGGGGGTTTGTTGCACTTGGTTTCTCATGTTTAGAGACCATGTTAACACCTTCCACTATGGCTTTATTTTTATCAGTAAACACACGTGTCACTTTACCTTCAGCACCTTTGTGCTCACCAGCAATAACTCTCACGTTGTCTCCTGTCTTTATTTTTAATTTTCCCATGACTTGAATTATAATACTTCTGGAGCTAGAGATACAATTTTCATGAATTGCTTATCACGAAGCTCTCTTGCTACTGGTCCAAAAACACGAGTACCGCGCATTTCAGAGTTTGGGTTTAACAATACGCAAGCGTTGTCATCAAAACGGATATAAGATCCATCTGGACGTCTCACCTCTTTTTTCGTTCTTACAACTACGGCAGTTGAAACAGCCCCTTTTTTGATGTTACCGTTAGGTGTAGCTTCCTTTACAGAAACAACAATCTTATCACCAACTGACGCGTAACGTCTTTTAGTACCTCCCAATACACGTATACAAAGAACTTCTTTGGCTCCAGTGTTGTCCGCAACTTTTAATCTTGATTCCTGCTGTAACATTATTTAGCTCTTTCTAAAATTTCAACCAATCTCCATGTCTTGGTTTTGCTCAAAGGACGTGTTTCCATTATTCTAACGGTATCTCCCTCGTTGCAATCATTCTTTTCATCGTGAGCGACATATTTTTTGGTATTCAATACGAACTTACCATACATCGGGTGCTTTTGTCTCTTGACTTCAGCAACGACAATACTTTTGTCCATTTTGTTGCTACGAACCACACCGATACGCTCTTTTCTTAAGTTTCTTTCTTCCATTACAATTCGTATTATGAATTATTAATCGCTGTCTTTAACCTAGCAATAGTTTTTCTAAGCTTAGTGATTTCTGATGGATTTTCCAGTGGAGAAACTACGTGCGCTCTTTTCAAATCAGCATAAGACTTTTGGGACTCTGCTAATTTATCTTTCAATTCTTCCTGAGAATATCCTTTTACTTCTGATTGTTTCATGGTCTTGATCTATTCTTGATAATCACGTGCTACAATAAACTTAGTCTTCACTGGTAGCTTTTGAGCTGCCAAGCGTAACGCTTCTTGAGCAGTAGCCAATGGAACTCCAGATACCTCAAATAAAATTCTTCCTGGCTTAACAACAGCTGCCCAATACTCAACAGCTCCTTTACCTTTACCCATACGAACCTCAAGAGGCTTCTTAGTAATAGGCTTATCCGGAAATATTTTAATCCAAAGAGAACCTTCTCTCTTCATATAACGTGTTGCTGCAATACGAGCGGCTTCAATCTGTCTTGAATTTATAAACTCAGAATCCAATGATTTGATACCAAAAGTACCATACGCTAGCTGATTACCACGTCCAGAATCGCCTTTCATGCGGCCCTTCTGTTGCTTTCTAAATTTTGTCTTTCTAGGTTGTAACATTTCTAGCTATATTATTTTCTGCGACGACGAGAGTTTCCTCTGTCACCACCACTTGGTTTACCTTGTTTTTTTGATAGACCAGCAAGTGGGGAAAGCTCACGCTTACCATATACTTCACCTTTCATGATCCATACTTTCACACCGATTCTACCGTAAGTAGTATGCGATTCAACTAGTGCATAATCAATGTCTGCTCTAAAAGTAGACAATGGAATTCTACCGTCTTTATAAGATTCAGAACGAGCCATTTCAGCGCCATTCAATCTACCAGAAATTTGAACTTTAATACCCTCTGCATTCATTCTCATTGCAGCAGCGATAGCCATTTTAATGGCACGACGGTAAGAAATACGATTCTCGATTTGGCGAGCTATACTAGCACCTACTAAATGAGCATCTAATTCTGGTCGCTTGATCTCGTGGATATTGATTTGAACATCTTTACCAGAAATCTTTTTAAGCTCTTCCTTTAAACGGTCAACTTCTTGACCACCTTTACCGATAATGATACCAGGTCTAGCAGTAGTGATGGTAATAGTAACCAATTTGAGCGTACGCTCAATAATGATTCTAGAAACACTAGCTTTAGCAAGACGCGCATGGATATACTTCCTTAACTTATCGTCTTCGGCTAGTTTATCTCCATAGTCATTTCCACCGTACCAGTTAGATTCCCATCCGCGGATGATACCTAATCTATTTCCTATTGGATTTGTTTTCTGTCCCATATTACTAGTTCTTCTCGGTATTGGATTCACCCAATACTAGAGTGACATGGTTTGATCTTTTTCTAATTCTGTGAGCTCTACCTTGTGGTGCAGGTCTCAATCTCTTCAACATAGTACCACCATCCACACGGATCTCTTTGATAAATAATCCAGCGTCAGCAACATCACCTTCTTCATTCTTAGCTTGCCAGTTAGCCACCGCAGATAAAACAAGTTTATCTAATCTACCCGCTGCTTCCTTAGAAGAAAACTTAAGGATATTTAAAGCATCCTCAACTTTCTTACCTCTAATGATATCAGCAACAAGACGCATCTTACGTGGCGAAGTTGGACAATTGTTCAACTTGGCGAAAGCTATGCTCTTCTTCTCTTCTTTCAACCTTTCGGCTGTCTGTCTTTTACGAACTCCCATTGCCTATTATTTTTTTCCTTTATTCTTTGCAGCTGCGTGACCACGGTACGATCTTGTAGGAGAGAACTCCCCAAGCTTATGCCCTACCATGTTCTCAGTAACATATACAGGAACGAACTGACGCCCGTTGTGTACTGCTATCGTCTGACCTACAAAATCAGGAGTTATCATTGATGCACGAGACCATGTTTTGATAACGGTCTTTTTTCCGGACTCAACATTTTGAGCCACCTTAGATTCCAACTTATGGAATACATAAGGTCCTTTTTTTAATGAACGAGCCATAATTTATTTCTTTCTACGTTCTAAAATATATTGAGTACTTGCTTTGTTCAAGTCACGGGTACGATAACCTTTAGCAGGTATACCATTACGTGATCTTGGATGACCTCCTGAAGCACGGCCTTCACCACCACCCATTGGGTGATCCACAGGGTTCATCGCAACTGGTCTAGTTCTTGGACGTCTACCCAACCATCTACTTCTACCAGCTTTACCACCTACAACTAGTTGATGATCACTGTTAGATATAGCACCGATAGTTGCCATACATTCTTGTAATATCACACGGATTTCACCAGAAGGCATTTTCAAAGTAGCATACTTACCATCTCTTGCCATCAATTGTGCAAAAGAGCCAGCACTACGAGCAATAACAGCTCCTTGTCCAGGACGTAACTCTACACAACTAACAATAGAACCTAGAGGTATGTTTGCTAATTTCATTGCATTACCAACTTCAGGAGCCACAGAGTCACCAGACACAATGTTCTGACCTACTTGTAATCCGTTTTGAGCGATCACATAAGACTTCTCACCATCCTGGTAGTTTACCAAAGCGATAAAAGCAGTCCTATTAGGATCATACTCAATAGTTGCCACTGTAGCAGGAATACCAAAGCGGTTTCTTTTGAAATCGATAATACGGTAGCGACGCTTGTGTCCACCACCCTTGTAACGCATAGTCATACGACCTTTTGCATTACGACCACCTGAGCGTTTGTTCGGAGCGAGCAAGCTCTTCTCCGGCTTATCAGTCGTGATGGCATCAAAGCCATTCACAACTCTAAATCGCTGCCCTGGGGTTACAGGTTTTAATTTTCTTACTGACATTACAGTACTTTTATTTATAGATTACTATAAAGATCGATGGTATCACCATCCTTAAGTTGTACGAAGGCTTTTTTAATAGCGCTTGTTTTACCAACTTGGATCCCTGTTTTAGTATGTTTAGTTTTGCGACCTATTCTAGTGTTCATTGTTCTTACTTTAAGAACAGTAACACCGTAAGTAGCTTCCACTTCTTTTTTTATTTGAACCTTGTTAGCCTTAGGAGACACCTCAAAACCGTATCGATTCAATAGCTCACTATCGCTAGTTGCTTTTTCAGTTATTATGGGTTTTATTAAAATGCTCATGGCTTATTTACTTAGATTTTGCTCAATTCCTTCTAGCGAACCTTCAAAAACAACAACGTTATTAGCGTTGATAATCTTGTAAGTGCTTAATTCAGAGTAAGTTATAACTTCAGTACCCTTCAAATTTCGCGAAGACAAATATACATTATTATTTGATCCGCCCAACACAAAGAGAGATTTTTTATTATCAAGTCCTAATGCATTTAAAACGTCGATGAAATCTTTCGTTTTAGGAGCATCAAAATTGAAGTCTTCAATCACGTGAAGTGTACCTTCAGCCGCCTTCTGACTCAATGCACTTTTACGTGCTAATCTCTTTTGTCCTTTATTCAATTTGAATGAATAGTCTCTAGGAGTAGGACCAAAAATACGACCACCACCTCTAAATACTCCAGACTTGATAGAACCAGCACGTGCTGTACCTGTTCCCTTTTGTTTCTTAATCTTACGAGTACTTCCTACGATCTCCGCGCGTTGCTTGGATTTGTGAGTACCCTGACGCTGGTTAGCGTGGTACTGCTTTACATCCAGATAAATAGCGTGATCATTAGGCTCGATACCGAACACATCATCAGACAATTCTACCTGACGACCTAATTCTTTTCCTTTAAAATCTATTACAGCTACTTTCATTATTTCTGAACGATTACGTAAGAATTCTTATGACCCGGAATGGCACCTTTAACTACAAGGATGTTTTTCTCAGGTACTACTTTAAGTACTCTTAAATTTTCAACTTTTACCTTTTCATTTCCCATCTGTCCTGCCATGCGCATTCCCTTGAATACACGTGCTGGATATGACGCAGCTCCAATGGAACCAGGCGCTCTCAAACGGTTATGTTGACCGTGGGTCGCTTGACCTACACCAGCAAATCCGTGACGTTTTACGACACCTTGGAAACCTTTACCTTTTGAAGTACCAGACACATCAACAAATTCACCTTCAATGAACATATCAACCGTTACGGTATCTCCTAATTTGTACTCCTTATCAAAACTCTTAAATTCAGCAACTTTTCTCTTGACAGCAGTACCAGCTTTCTTGAAGTGCCCTTGAGCAGCTTTAGAAGCATTCTTGTCTGATTTGTCATCGAAACCTAGTTGCAGGGCGGCATAACCGTCTGTATCTTCAGTTCTGACTTGGGTAACTACACAGGGACCTGCTTGAATGATGGTACATGGCATGTTCTTACCATTCTCATCATAGATGCTGGTCATCCCGATCTTTTTTCCTATTAACCCAGACATAATATTTAATTAATTGTTATTATTTTTTGTTGTTGTTCCGCTTTCGCGAAAGCGAACTTGTTTTTAATCTACTGCTACTATCACACTTTAATTTCCACTTCAACTCCACTAGGAAGTTCAAGCTTCATAAGAGCATCGATCGTTTTAGAAGAAGAACTGTAGATATCCAACAATCTCTTGTAAGAACTCAATTCAAACTGCTCACGGGACTTTTTGTTAACGTGAGGAGATCTCAAAACGGTGAAGATCTTTTTATGTGTAGGCAATGGTATAGGTCCAGTAACTACGGCACCTGTACTTTTTACGGTCTTTACAATTTTCTCAGCAGATTTATCTACCAGCATGTAATCGTAAGACTTTAACTTGATTCTGATTTTTTGACTCATCTCTTGAAAATTAGTTGTTACCCTTAGTTGCAGCGATTACTTCTTCGCTTATGTTTTTAGGAGTCTCTGCATAATGAGAGAATTCCATTGTAGAAGTAGCTCGACCTGAGGAAAGGGTTCTTAGTGTTGTAACATATCCGAACATTTCAGAAAGTGGCACTTCCGCCTTAACGACTTTAGCTCCTGCTCTATCACCCATGTCATTCAATTGACCACGGCGACGGTTCAAGTCACCAACGATATCACCCATGTTTTCTTCTGGAGTAATAACTTCAACTTTCATGATAGGCTCAAGTATTACAGCACCTGCTGCTTTAGAAGCCGCTCTGTAACCCATTCTTGCAGCAAGTTCAAAGGATAGTGCATCAGAATCCACAGGGTGGAAAGATCCATCCTTAAGTGTAACTCTCATACTATCCATCTCAAATCCAGCCAATGGACCATTAGTCATTGCTTCTCTAAATCCTTTTTCAATCGCCGGGATAAATTCTTTAGGAACGTTACCACCCTTGATCTCATTGATGAACTGAAGTCCTTCTGCAATCTTACCTTCCTCATCTTCATGAGCTGGCTCCATTGTAAAGACAATATCTCCAAATTTACCACGTCCACCAGATTGCTTCTTATAAGTCTCACGGTGATTTGCTGATCTTGTAATCGCCTCTTTGTATTCTACTTGAGGTGCTCCTTGATTCAACTCTACCTTAAACTCGCGACGCATACGATCGACGATGATATCTAGGTGAAGCTCACCCATTCCAGAGATAATAGTCTGACCTGAAGCTTCATCTGTTCTAACTTGGAATGTAGGATCTTCTTCTGCAAGTTTAGCAAGTGCCATACCCATCTTATCCACATCTGCCTTAGTCTTAGGCTCTACCGCGATACCAATTACTGGATCAGGGAAGTCCATAGATTCAAGAACGATAGGATGATCCATGTCTGTCATGGTATCACCAGTCTTAATATCTTTAAATCCTACTGCCGCTCCAATATCTCCTGCCTCGATAAAATCGATAGCATTTTGCTTATTAGAGTGCATCTGATAAATACGAGAGATACGCTCTTTCTTACCAGAACGATTGTTCAAGATGTAAGAACCTGCATCTAGGTGACCAGAATAAGCACGGAAGAATGCTAGACGACCTACGAAAGGATCTGTTGCTATCTTAAATGCTAATGCTGCAAAAGGAGCAGTAACATCTGGCTTACGCAATTCTTTTTCTCCAGTATCAGGATTCGTTCCTATGATACCTTCTTTATCTGTAGGAGCTGGCAAGTAACGACAAACAGCATCCAATAAAAATTGAACTCCTTTGTTTTTAAATGCTGATCCACAGATCATAGGAATGATAGACATATCCATTACCGCAGCACGAAGCGCAGCATGCACTTCATCTTCAGTAATAGAGTCTTCATCTTCCATGTATTTCTCTAGCAAGTTCTCATCATATGCAGCTACCTCTTCGATAAGCATTCCACGATATTTTCTTGCCTCTTCTTTCATGTCTTCTGGGATATCGATCACATCAAAAGTTGCCCCTTGAGTTTCATCATGCCATACAATAGCACGATTCTTTACTAGATCGACGATACCTCTAAAGTCTTCCTCATCACCAATGTTCAATACAATTGGCACAGCGTTAGACTTCAACATATCTTTCACTTGCTGACATACAGCAAGGAAATTAGAACCCTGACGGTCCATTTTATTTACAAAACCTATACGTGGCACTTTGTAATTATCAGCTAGTCTCCAGTTCGTCTCAGATTGTGGCTCAACACCATCCACTGCACTAAACAAGAATACTAATCCATCAAGTACACGTAAGGATCTGTTTACCTCTACGGTAAAATCAACGTGACCAGGAGTATCGATAATATTAAAGTGATACGACTTAGTCTCAGGTAGTTCCTGAGCATTTTCCATTGGAAATTTCCATGAACATGTAGTCGCTGCAGATGTAATGGTAATACCACGCTCTTGCTCTTGCTCCATCCAGTCCATAGTAGCTGCACCATCATGCACCTCACCTATCTTATGGCTTACTCCAGTATAAAATAGAATACGCTCTGTAGTAGTGGTCTTACCAGCATCAATGTGCGCAGCAATTCCAATATTTCTTGTGTATTTTAAATCTCTTTGTGCCATTTTTAGAATCTAAAGTGTGAGAATGCCTTATTGGCTTCTGCCATTTTATGAGTATCCGTTTTCTTCTTAACAGCAGCACCTTCTTCCTTAGACGCGGCTAAGATTTCAGAGGCTAGTTTTTGAGAAAAGGACTTCTCATTACGCTTTCTAGAATAGCTGATCAACCACTTCATTGCAGTAGATATCTTTCTATCTGGACGTATTTGCATTGGAATCTGGAATGTTGCACCACCTACACGACGGCTGCGCACTTCAACGTGAGGCATCACGTTAGAAAGAGCTTCTTTCCATATTTCCAAAGATGTTTTTTCTTCGTCTTGGTTCTTTTCTTCTACGATATCCATTGCATCGTAAAAGATTTTAAATGCTACTGACTTCTTCCCGTGTAACATCATCATGTTAACGAAACGCGTCACTAGCTGGTCGTTGAAACGTGGATCCGGAAGGATCGGGCGTTTTTTGGCCTGTCTTTTTCTCATTTCTTCTTGTTGAAATTGTTAATTAAAAAGTCCAGACACAGCTATGCCCGGCTCTTTTAAAATTTTTAGTTCTTAGGGCGTTTAGCACCATACTTAGATCTACGTTGTGTACGACCTGCAACACCTGCTGTGTCCAGTGCACCGCGCACAATGTGGTATCTAACTCCTGGTAAATCTTTTACCCTTCCACCTCTAACCAATACTATCGAGTGTTCTTGTAGATTGTGTCCTTCTCCTGGAATGTATGCGTTTACTTCCTTACCATTGGTAAGTCTCACACGCGCTACCTTTCTCATTGCTGAGTTAGGCTTCTTAGGCGTAGTGGTGTAAACACGAGTACAAACTCCACGACGTTGAGGACAAGAATCTAAAGCAGCCGATTTGCTCTTCTTGGTTATTTTGGATCTTCCTTTACGTACTAATTGTGAAATCGTTGGCATATTGTTTTACGCTAATAAATTAATCCCCTATTTTAGGGTCGGCAAAGGTATGAATATTATTTACTTATTCAAATCTCATTTTCAAGTTTTTACAATATCTTTTACTCACAAATCAATAATGCACCCCTATTTGCGTTAGATCCTACAGCTTAATCTGTAACCTATTTTGAAGTCACGCATTGTCCTTATTATATATATAGCTTGCTTAACTACCATTACAGCACAACACTCCCGACTAGAAACCTTTGTATTTCAAGACCTTACCACCATCCCAATTGACACGATCGCTGTAAATCGCGGAATGATAAATAATGCAGCGTCTATCACGGACAGTATACAGCAGCTATATTTAAAACAAGGATATTTGAACCTGCGGGCTAGCATCGATTCTACAAGTTCAAACGATTTGATTCGACACTCGCTATTTTTAGGCAATCGATTTTCCACCATTGCTGTTTCTACACAGATCATAGATTCCAGTGGAAATTTGATGGAAAGTTCGCTTTCGCGAAAGCGGAACACCTACACCTCCCCTGCGCGATTAGAAAAAGTAGTACTCCGCATCCAAAATAATTGGAACGATCAAGGTCAACCGTTTGCGAAAATAAGTACTAAAGAATGGGATTTTAAAAATAGGGATACAGCAAAACTTATCCTAAGCGTACAAAATTCTAACAGTCGAAAAATCGACAGAATTGTAGTAGAGGGCTACCCTAATTATCCAAGCAATCAGATTCAGAATGTACTGAACAAGAAAACGGTTTATAACTCTAGGAATCTTAAGCGAATTGAGAACCAATTATACAACTACCCGTATTTTGAAAAAATCAGGGAACCTCAAGCACTTTTTAAAAAAGACAGCACCTTATTATATGTATACCTTAAAAAGAAATCAGCAAATAGTGCAGATGGGCTTATAGGCTTCAACACTGATGAAGCAGGGAAACTAGAATTGAACGGTTTTCTGGAGGCCACCTTAATAAACAACTTCAATCTAGGAGAACGCCTGGATTTTGAATACCGTAATGACAATGAAGATCAAACTAGACTAAGTCTTGATGTGGACCTGCCATCAATTATAAAGAAAAGGATAGGTATAACTACCGGATTGGAACTATTGAGAAGAGACAGTTTATACCAAAACACCACTTTGATTCTAGGTGCAAACTACATGTTACCTCAAAATGCCACTCTAAGGGTCACCTATCAAAGTAAAAACTCTACAGGAAGTCTGAACACAAATAACAACTTACCAGAAGCAACTAACTACGACTTGAACGGAATAACAACTAGCTACTCCATCTTGACCACAAATAGCAACCAGCTACAACCAGAACTTTTCAAACTTCACTTAACCGCAGGATACCAGAATCGAACCTTGCAAGGAGCCCCAGATAATCAAATAGAGGTAAGTGCTGTGGCGAAAAAGCTTTGGAAACTCCCTTACCGAATCTATTTATCGACCCAAATCAATTCGTACTTATTGAAAACGAATAATTTACAATTCAATGAACTGGTTCAAATAGGAGGAACAAATACGATTAGAGGCTTCAATCAAAATAGCATTGACACAGCAGCCTATAGTTTGCTACAAACAGACCTTAGATACGTCATAAACGAGCAGATTTACATTAATTTACTGGGGGATGGAGGTGTATTTGAAGAATATACATCCCGAAATCCGCAATATTTATACACATTTGGTGCTGGATTTGGAATTCTTACTAGGGCTGGAGTGCTGCGATTTGAAGTAGCAAATGGAAGATTCAATCGGTCTAAACAAGGCATTTCCAGTACAATAGCCCACCTAAATCTCAAGGTATTTTTCTAACTATGTTAGCTTAACGTTAAGCAGGGCTTAAATAATTCTATAAATTAGCATTGCAAAAGTTGTTTTATTAACTCTTTTTTGGCACTTTTGGCACTGGCTAATTCAAATAAATCTAAACATGAAAACAAAATTAAATGGAATTTTAACGCTATTGCTAGCGTTAGTTGTGCAAGTAGCTTTTGCGCAGCAAACGGTTACCGGTAAGGTAACTGACGCCAATGGGGATCCCGTCCTGGGAGCAACCGTTCAGGTACGTAATAGTTCAAACGCTACTACAACAGATTTTGATGGTAATTATTCCATTCAAGCGGCGCCAGAAGATGTTCTGGTAATATCCTTTTCTGGGTATGAGCCTCAAACGTTTACTGTAGGTACTAAAACTACAATCAATGCTTCTCTAAAAACATCCTTAGAGGCGGTTATTGTTACTAGTTATCGTACCTCCACTAAAGAAAAAAGTAACATATCGGCCTCGGTAGTCACAAACGAGACCATTGAAAACAGACCTAACGCTTCCTTCGTTCAAACATTAGAAGGTCAAGTAGCTGGTTTGAATATCTTTACTACATCAGGACAACCAGGAGCGAACTCTACGGTTAACTTGCGTGGTATTGGTTCGATCAATGGTAACACTGAGCCTCTATTTATATTAGATGGTGCACCGATTGATGAGGACAACTTTAGAAGTTTGAACCCTCAAGATATCTCTGAAGTAACTGTACTTAAAGATGCTGGAGCAACATCAATCTACGGTAATCGTGGTGCAAATGGTGTAATCATCATTAAGACTAAGCAAGGTAACTTCAACAGTCCTCTTAGAATTCAAGCGAACTCTATCTTATCCTTTACTACATTGCAAGACAATGACTACAATAAGATGAGTTCTCAACAATTGTTGACATTGGAAAGAGAAAGAGGAGCAGGAGTTGGAGCTAATGGTTTTGATTTTTCTGGTACTCCATTGACTGATGCTGAAATTGCTGCAGCGCCAAATACGGAGTGGACTGATTATTTCTTCAGAACTGGTTTATCTAAGAACAACACTATTAGTTTAACTAGTGGTGGTGCTAAAACGAGACAATACACTTCCTTTGGTTACTTTGATCAAGAAGGTATCCTTGTAGACTCAGACCTGAAACGTTTCAACATTAGAAACAACGTTTCTGGTAGATCTGACAACGAGCGTTTTAGTTATGACTTCAATAACACCATGAACTACTCTATTTCTAATGAACCTAGTAGTATTGGTACAGGAGCGATTAATAGAAATTACGTTCTTGCTGCCTACAACTCTGTTCCTTATTTCAGACCAGAAGATTATACTACTGGTGCGGATTATCTTTCTCCACTGAGATTTGTAGAGACTCCATTCTTCCTGATTGACCGTTTAAGAACATTTAATCGCGTGGATGAGGAAGTTAAATTAGTTGGTTCTGCTCAATTTGCTTATAAATTGACAGACAACCTGACTGCTAGAAGTGTATCTAGTTACGATTACCAAAACCAAATATTTACTCAAGCGGAAGAGTCAGACTCTTTCAATGCCTTGTTATTTGGTGGAGCGGCTAACCCAAATGCGGGTCGTCAATTCCAACAAAGTACACGTCAATTCACTTTCAACCAATTGACTTCTTTGAACTACGACAAAGTATTTGCTGAAAAGCATACTGTAAGTTTAGGAGCTTATACAGAATACTTTAAAGCTCACTTGAGAGATTTTGGATATGACGCTAGAGGTCTTGATGGAAGAACCTTTGCTTTCGGTGATGGGTCTGGGTTCTTAGGTGCGGTTATCCGTAATGGAGCGATTATTTATAATGATAACGCTAATGCGCAAATCCTGAATGCAGGTTTATTCTCCTACTTTGGATCAGCTGATTATGATTATGATTCTAGATATGGTATCGGCGCTACGATCAGACGTGATGCTTCTTCTAGATTCTCAAACACTAACAGATGGGCAACTTTCTACTCTGTTTCAGGACGATGGAATGTTTCTAACGAAGAATTCTGGGGTGATGATAACCCATTTGAAGTTCTTAAGCTGAGAGCTTCTTATGGTACAGTGGGTAACCAGAATGTAAATGGTGGTGGATACTTCTCAGGATTAACATTAACTACGGACACTTTCCGTACAGGTCGTGGATATACAGGGGCTAATGCACTTTTCCCTTCTGTTTTTGGAAACTCTGATTTGAAATGGGAAACTACTCGTCAATATAACGTAGGTGTTGATTTTGAAGCTTTCGAAAGAAGGTTGAGAGGATCTCTTGACTTCTACTACAAGGATACCGAAGATCTTTTCCAATCAGCGCCTATCTCTGGAGCTGTTGGTACTGGAGGTTACAACTTGAATGCTAACTTTGGATTACTTACTAACAAAGGTTTTGACTTAGAATTACGTTATGATGTAATTAGAGGTGTTGATCCAGGTGACTTTGAATTAGATGTCTTTGTTGTAGGTAACGTGAATGAAAACGTTCTTAGAGACCTGCCAACTGAAGACGGAGTAGTATTAGGAGTGGGTCGTGAAGGCGGACCAATCGGAGAGTATTTCACTGTTCGCCAAGTAGGTGTTAATCCAGCGAATGGTAACTTGTTGTTCCTAGATGCTGATGGTAACTTGACTGAATCTCCTAACAATGACACAGACCGTGTATGGTTGGATCAGAATTTAACTCCTGAAATGCAGGGTAGTTTTGGTTTGAATATGGACTTTAAAGGTTTCTTTGCTCAAACTCAATTCCAGTTTGCTACAGGTATCGATCGTTTCGATTTTGACTTAGCAGATGTTCAAGACCCTACAGCTTTAGGTCAATTCAACTTAAGTCAAGACTTATTTAGAGCTTGGACTCCAGACAACAGAGTAACTGATATTCCTTCCTTAGATGCGACTAATATCAATACTTTTGATTCAGATCGTTACTTAAGAGAATCGGATTATTTAAGATTACGCTTTGTAACTGTAGGATATGGTTTTGATAAGCAAGTGTTAGATAAGTTAAACTTGAGCACTCTTAGATTGTTCGTGAATGCTGAGAACTTAGTAACTTTCACTAAGTGGAGAGGTTTTGATGCTGCTGGGTACAACAACGGTTCAAGACAATATCCTACGCCAAAGATTGTTTCTCTAGGTGTTGAAATAGGAATCTAATAAATAAAACGAAAATGAAAAAAATCAAATTATATACAGTACTGGCATTATCTGCGCTCGTGATGAGTTGCGAGGATGCTATTGATATCCAGCAACCAGGTTTGCTGGACGCAAATGCGGCTTTCCAATCCGTTTCTGACTTGAACGATGGACTATTGGGTGCTTACAACTCTTTGGATATTACTCCAGAGATGCACTTCACTAGTGTATTCACTGATGAGATTCGTATCGGTTTTGATAATGGTGGACAGGGACAGTCCTTGTACCGTTTCCAATTGAACCCTGGTAATGCTGGACCATCTGTGATCTGGACTAGAGGTTTCCAAGGAATCACTAGAGCGACACGAGTAATCGTTGCTTCTGAGAGCTTATTAGCTCGTAATGACGACAATGACCCTAACAATGATGTGGATGCTGCTGCGGTAGCTAACATCGTTGGACAGGCTTATGCAGTAAGAGCTTATATCAATCTACAGATGTTGAGCTACTACAGCCCAAATATGTCAGATTCTAGCTCTTTAGGTATTCCTATCGTTGATTTCGTAGCAGGTACAGACTTCTTGCCTACTAGAGCAACTACTGGAGATTCTTTCGACTTTATTCAAGCAGATCTTCAAATAGCAGCCAATCAAATAACTGCGCAATCTTCATTGAGATTCTTCAGTAAAGATGCTGTAGATGCTTTGAGAGCTAGAGCCTATGCTTATAGAGGTCAATACGGTAGTGCAGAGCCACTTGCCTCTAGACTTCTTGCAGCGTATCCACTTGCAGCTACTCAAGATGCTTATGAAGCGATCTTTAGAGATACAGGTAACGCAGAGGTTATCATGAAGTTGGAGCGTACTGTAGTTGACACGTACAACAACCAAGGTGCTACTGGTAGTTCTGCTGCTGGTGGATGGGGAGGTGCAAACTATGCATTTACCGGTCCTGGTATCAACGGTTCTCCATACTATGAAGTAGCTACTGATTTAGCCTTAACGGTTGAGCCAGGAGATCGTCGTAGTGCAGTTATCTATGAGTTCTTCCCTAACTTCTCACAAGCAGGTAGAGATGTGTACACGGTAAACAAATACAGAGGTTCAGAAGGGCAACCACTTATGAACGATCACAAGATCTTCAGATCTTCAGAGATGTTATTGATTCTTGCGGAAGCTGCTGCAGCTAACAACAACACGCAAAGAGTTACTGATCTTATCGATGATTTACGTGATTCTCGTTATGGGGCTGACGTTGCTGATAAAGTAGTAAGCAATCAAACTCAAGCGTACGGATTAATCCTTGACGAAAGAAGATTAGAATTCGCTTTTGAAGGTCACCGTTACAATGACTTGAGAAGACTTGGAGCACTTGGTAATAGAAGTATAGACAGAGCAGCTGAAGACTGTGCTTCATTTGGAGCTTGTGATCTTCCAATATCTGACTTCAGATTTACTTGGCCGATCCCACAAGCTGAATTTAATGGAAATCCTGGGCTTAGAGCACAACAAAATCCTGGATACTAAAAACAAAAAACATGAAAAAAATAATTTTATTAGGATTTGTAGCGATGTTAACGCTGGTATCCTGTGACAAAGATGACGAACTAAGAGTGTTCGATAATGAAGGCGGACAAACTGCTTTGTCTTTCCAAACAACTAGTTATAACGTATCTGTACCTACTGAAGATTTAAATCTTCAAATTCCAGTTTCTGTAACTACAGTTTCTAATCAGGAAAGAACATTTACAGTTGCTGTTGATGAAGCGACTAATGCTAGTGAATTTACTGCAGGTAACGTAGTAATACCAGCGGGTCAATATGAAGGTAATCTTACGATTAACTTTGACTTTAGCGCTATCACTGGTGCTGATGGAGAGACTAAAACAGCTGTTTTCAGTCTTGTGCCTCCAGCAGGTGGTTCTACCTATCAAGATGTAGTTGAAGTAGTATATTTTAGAGAAATTGTTTGTAATGACCCAGTACTAAGTGTTACTACTGACTTTTTCGCTAGTGAAACTGGTTTCTTTATAGAGAATTCAGCAGGTGTTACCGTATTTAACATCCCTCAAGGGTCTTTCCCTAATGGACGTGCTAACTACACCATCCCTGTACCTACTCTACCTGATGGGTCTTATACCATCACCATTACTGATGCTTATTCTGATGGACAACAAGATGGTACCGTTACTGGTAGCTATAGCCTTGACTGTTCTATCATCAACCTTGTTACCGCAGGGGGAGCATTCGGAGCATCTCAAACTAGAGCTTTCGAAATCAATCCATAAGAGAACATTCTCTTAATATCCAAAACCCGTCTAGGCAACTAGACGGGTTTTTTAATGGGACCTTCTCAAGTGCATATGGGTAAATGCCATTATCTTTGCACCATGGACAAAAATGAAATGATCTATGGGTTGAGACCCATCCTAGAAGCAATCGAAAATCAACGAGATATTTCCAAGATCTATTTCCTTAAAGATGGAAATGGAGTGCTTTTTAATCAATTAAAACACGCTGCTAAAAAGGCTGGTGTGGGAACATCGTTTGTCCCTGAAGAGAAACTATACAAATTAACTAAAGAAAATCATCAAGGAGCCGTAGCGGTCCTATCCCCTATCAGTTATGCAAACCTGGAGGAGGTTCTAGAAGCAACGGACCTAACTGAAAATCCAATGTTTCTACTTTTAGATGGTGTAACGGACGTAGGGAACTATGGAGCGATTATTAGAACCGCAGAATGTACTGGAGTGAAAGCAGTAGTGGTTTCTGAAAAAGGCTCTGCTCCTATCAATGCAGTAGTGGTCAAAACAAGTGCGGGAGCTGTGTTTAATTTACCCATCTGTAAAGTGAATCACTTGAAAGATGCAATTTTCTTAATGCAGGCGTACGGTATCAAAACGGTGGGTGCCTCAGAAAAGGCGGATAACTCCATATATGATACAGATTTGAACACACCATTAGCTCTGATCATGGGAAGTGAAGATCGCGGAATCAATCCTTCCACTCTTAAGACCTTAGACAAAACTTTTAACCTGCCTATGATGGGCAAAATAGCTTCCTTGAATGTTTCTGTAGCCTGTGGGGCGATGCTCTATGAGGCGGTGCGCCAGCGTCAAGACTAAAAGCTATTCTTCTTCATCCATTACAATAGGTGAGAAATTACCGTTCTCATCAAATTGTTGCATGAACCAATCGTCTTCAGCATCATATTCTGGTCGTTGCCAATTATATTTTTGTTCTTTTATCACTTTAGCCTTGATTATTGAGGCCAAGGTTAAACCTGTGATCGCTCCGCTTAAATGGCCTTCCCAAGAAATAGTCGGATCCACTGGAAATAAATACCAGACTAGGCTTCCGTATAGAAACACAATGATTAAACTCAATGCAATCAATCGGTAATATCTTGTGAAAATTCCTTTGAAGAACAAAAAGCTGGCCAGCATGTAAATTAAACCGCTAGCCCCTATGTGGAAAGAGTCTCTCCCAATCAACCAAGTAAGTATACCAGAACCTAATAGCCCAATTAGGAACACTCTAAGACTGATGTTTCTATAAAAATAAAACAGACTGATACCTAAAATAAGCATAGGCAGCGTGTTGCTCCACAGATGGGAAAAGCTCCCATGAATAAATGGACTCGTAACAACGCCCACTAACCCAGTTGAAGATCTGGGCTCCAGCCCATAGGATGAAAAATCAGTATGGAATCGCATTTCGACCCAAAACACCAGCCACATCAATAACACTACTGCGATAGGCACCACTACCGTTTTCGCATCAAAAATGTGTTCTTGTTTGTTCATCATATGAAACTAGCAAAAATATAGCCTTGTTGATCACAGCAGTAATATTGTCAGATAAAGAGATCTAGGATTGTGACAGCTGGCGCGGTACAGTATCTTCGTAACATGCTTACAACACCACTAGCAGAACGTATACGTCCAACGACACTAGAAGGCTATTTAAGTCAATCCCACCTGGTGGGTGAGAACGGGACTTTACGCAGACACATTATCAACGGGAATGTTCCTTCACTTATTCTTTGGGGACCACCAGGCACAGGAAAAACGACTCTGGCACAAATTATTGCACAAGAATCAAAGCGTCCCTTTTATACATTAAGCGCCATCAATAGTGGAGTTAAAGATATTAGGGAAGTCATAGATAAAGCAAAAAATGCTGGTGGGCTTTTTACCAGCAGCAATCCTATTTTATTTATTGATGAAATCCACCGTTTCAGCAAATCGCAACAAGATTCATTACTCGCAGCTGTAGAAAAAGGATGGGTCACCTTAATAGGTGCCACTACCGAGAACCCAAGTTTTGAAGTGATCCCTGCGCTACTTTCCAGATGTCAGGTCTATGTTCTAGAGGCATTTTCTAAAGAAGATCTTATCGCACTCCTAGAAAGAGCCATGAAAGTGGATAAATCTCTCGCTTCTAAAACGATAAAGCTTCAACAAACGAATGCCTTGTTGCGTATAAGCGGCGGCGACGCCCGCAAGCTGTTGAATGTTTTTGAATTAATAGTCAATTCGCAAGAAGGCGATTCGATCGTCATTACCGACAAAATTGTCTTGGAACAAGTACAGTCTAATCCTGCACGATATGACAAAACTGGTGAGCAACATTATGATATCATCAGTGCCTTTATCAAATCCATCAGAGGTAGCGACCCAAATGCAGCTGTGTACTGGTTGGCCCGTATGATTGAAGGAGGTGAAGACCTTAAGTTTATCGCTAGACGTCTTCTCATTCTGGCAAGTGAAGATATTGGAAACGCAAACCCCACGGCATTAATCATGGCAAATAACGCTTTTCAAGCTGTAAGCACGATTGGCTATCCAGAATCTCGAATTATTTTAAGCCAGTGTGCCATTTATCTCGCTACTAGTATTAAGAGTAACGCCAGTTACATGGCCATCAATAAAGCACAACAACTGGTCAAGCAGACTGGGGATTTATCAGTTCCATTAGGATTGCGCAATGCCCCAACTAAGCTGATGAAAGATCTGGGTTATGGAGACACTTATAAATACGCTCACGATCATCCAGGCAATTTTGCCCATTACGATTTCCTTCCTGAAGAAATAAGCCGTACGACCCTATTCCAGCCGGGAAACAATCCTAGAGAAAAAGTACAAAAGGAATTTTTACAGAAAAGATGGAAAGACCACTACGATTATCGGGAGAATAAAGAATGAAGATCAGCCAGGTCGTGTATGACTATCTCTCCTTCTGGAATTTCCTCTTGGGTTGTATGAAACCAAACCGTTCGCAGTCCAGCATTCTTAGCTCCCAGAATATCCGCCTCATAACTGTCGCCTATCATGACACTATTGGAAGGCCGTGCGCCTGTATCCTTAAGCGCTCGTTCAAATATTTTTACATCTGGCTTTTTGATACCTGCAGTTTCCGCAGTAAGCATATAGGGGAAATAATCTTTGAGTCCAGAGTTTAATATCTTATGTCCTTGCACCTCATCAAAACCGTTGGTTATTAGATGCAACTTATAATCCTTCCTCAAAATGTCTAGTGTTTCTAGACAGTTGGGAAATAAATGATTGAATTTTGGCAAATAATCCAAATACAGATCTGCCATGCGATGTATCATAGGATCACTGACTCCAAATTCACAAGCATCAAAACTCGCTTTTAATCTTTGGTAACGCAGCTGCTCTTTAGTTATTTCGCTTTCGCGAAAGCGTCTCCAAAATTGTAAATTGAGCGGCTCGTATTTTTCAATAAAAACATCTATGGGAAGATCAATTTTCTCAGTTTCAAAAATACGACCGTAAGCCAATTTGCTGTTGCGGTCAAAATCCCAAAGCGTGTGATCTAAGTCGAAAAATAAGTGCTCTACGTCGTGAAAATTACTCATTGATAATGGATTCCAATACTCCGAATGCGTGACTTTTTATGTCGCGATCAAAGTGTTCATAATAATATTGCGCGATGAAGTTCCCTCCTACCGCCTTTACGTTTTCTAATATTTCGTGCAAGGTTTGTTGTTGACCATTCAACATTTTAAGCGAGATGCTGTTGTAATGAATCGCGTAAGGGTGAATCAACAGTGGCGTTTGCACTTCATAATCCAGGTCGTAAAAATAGAACGGAAAGCTAGTGCTGGCACGCAACCCAGGCTCATTAACGTAGCCCATACTGTAATCTTCCATCGTTTTAGTGTCTACCAACAGTTTATAATGCCCAGGCATCGCAATTTTTGAATGCGCCGCCATGGTATGGTGCAACGGGCGTTTTAAAAGTTCTTCAAATCGCTTTTCCTCTTTATAAACATCCTTTTGTGAGGTGTTTGATGAGAATCGCAGTCCTATTTTTACATAGTCGGCGATATGCTTTATAGCTTCCAGGTAGCTTTTACTTTTATAGGTAACACCGGTATCTTGGTCGTTGTAATCTCCCAGATGGAAGAAGTATAAAACCTCCAGACCATTCCTTTCCTTATAACTTCTGACAGCACGGTACTTTTTAACCAAATCAAGTATTTGATCGCTATTGTTGTAAGGGTCGTCCTCCAGATTCAAAAGAGTTTTCAATTGTATCCATGCGCGGTCCAGCTGTAACTTGCGCAAATGACGCAAAAATGCCGTGGCATTGATGACTACTCCACGTTTTTTGTACTTGCTAAATGTAGCTACTTCTATAGCAATGAGCTTATTGACATCTCGCTTTCGCGAAAGCGTGCTCAACTCCTCACCATGCAATTGTTTGCCGAATTTTTGTACCCACAGATCTATTAATGGGAGCTTGAGGAAATTATTCTTAAATGCCGCGCTCTCATAAGGGCTGTAACGCCCGTAATCATCTTTTACTTGCGGTAAATATTCTTCATATCTAGTGATCAAATAAAAGGCAGCAGAAAAGATATCGAAAGGCACGTCACTACGCTCAGGTGCAGGAAAAAAGGCAGGTAAGTCATCCCACTCTATCATCTCTATATCATGATCGTCAATACCATGCTCGTCTAACAACCCGTGCGACCAGATAAAGGTTTCTTCCCCCAATGGCTTTGTACCATAGGAGAATTTGATGCCTTCATGCCCTACGAAAACATTAAGCTCTGCCGTTATTTCATATTCCACTTTCATCAACCTGCGGAAGATGTGCTTGAATATGTACTGCTTACGCGGCGTGAGATCGGGACAATATATGAGTATCATGAAAGGATTCCGTTATCTGCAAAGCTATAGTAATCCTGCTGGGTGATGATGATATGATCGAGAACTTTGATATCTAAGGTTTCTCCGGCTTGAATAATTTTAGAAGTGATTTGCTTGTCTGCAGTGCTGGGTATCAAAGTTCCACTAGGATGATTGTGAGCAATAATCACGGCTACCGCTCCTGCCTCTAGAGCTTTTTTAAATATCAATCTAGAGTCTACATGGGTGGCGGTAATGCCACCTTTGCTTACCTGATGCTTCTCTAGCACCTTATGACTGTTGTCCAATAATAAGGTCCAAAATTCTTCATGCTCCAGTTCACCCATCACAGGTTGTAATATTTTAAAAACATCCTGACTGCAAGTAATTTTAAAGACTCGATCTGGCATTTCCATGGCGCGCCGTCTTCCCAATTCCATGGCTGCTGCAATAGTTATTGCTTTAGCCTCTCCTATGCCCTTATGCTTCATCAACTCCTTGAGCGTTTTCTTCCCTAGCTGTTGTAAGGATTGATTAGCATCTTGCAGTACATTCCGGCTCACCTCCACCGCACTCATAGAAACTGTTCCGGTACCTAACAGAATGGCTATCAACTCTGCATCGCTGAGAGTACTGCTACCATTTTTGAGCAATTTTTCTCTGGGCTGATCATTTTCTGACCAGTCTTTTATTGAAATATAAGAGGATTTTTCACCCATTTGAGATGTGACTACCTAGTAAAAACAGGTTCATTTTCTTTCTGTGTATCTTTTTCAGAATACTTATAATCGTCGCCGTTAAAAGCAAGAATATCTTGCATGGACTCTGATTTATTTTCTACCAAGTAGCGAGCCATAATACCACGGGCTTTTTTAGCGTAAAAAGAAATGACCTTTAGCTTCCCGTTTTTATAGTCTTTAAAAATAGGAGCAATTAGTTTTCCTTTTTGGTTCTTTTTATCAATCGCCTTGAAGTATTCATTGCTCGCTAGATTTACTAGCAATTCGCCTTCTTTCATCTGACTGTTCAGCTCAGGAGTAATCTTGTCTTTCCAGAAGGCATATAAATCATCATTTCGCTCTATAGGAAGTTTCGTCCCCATTTCTAAACGATAAGGTTGTAATAAATCAAGTGGCCTCAAAACCCCATACATTCCAGACAGGATTCGAACTGAATCTTGTGCATAATCCAACAGATCCGTATCTAAAGTATAGGCATCAAAACCAGAGTACACATCTCCTGCAAAGGCATAGATAGCTGGCCGAGAATTCTTTTTAGTGAACTGGTCTTCAAAGTCTTTATATCGCTGGTAATTGAGTTCTGTAAGACTTTCTGAGATACTCATCAGATCGCTAATCTCCGCCTTAGTTTGACGTTCTAGTTTAGCATTGATCTGTATAGCCTCATCAGCAAAAATAGGCTGTGTACCTCTGGTGGTTGGAAGTTCTGTTTCATAATCCAGCGTTTTAGCCGGAGACAATAGAATTTTCATAAGCAGCTTTTGACTTTAAAAATACTACTTGGAATGGGGAATCTGCTAGGAAAATGAGAAACTCTTTTAGAGTTCTTGTAGTGAGTTAGATGCATAGGACCTCCATTTATTGATACAAGCCGTCATATCTTCTGGGACTTCGCTATTAAAACGCATCCACTCCTTAGTGACAGGATGTTCAAAACCTAAGGTTTTAGCATGCAAAGCTTGTCTAGGCAGTATTTTAAAACAGTTATCTACAAACTGCTTGTACTTAGTGAAATTAGTTCCTTTCAAAATGCGATCTCCACCGTAGCGCTCATCATTAAACAAAGTATGACCTATGTACTTCATGTGTACTCTAATCTGGTGTGTGCGACCCGTTTCCAGCTTGCACTTGATCACGGTCACATACCCTAAGTCTTCCAACACTTCATAATGAGTGACTGCTGGTTTTCCTTTATCACTTTCCTCACCTTCCCATACAGTATTCTGCAACCTATTTTTAGGGTGTCTACCTATATTGCCTTCAATCGTGCCTTGTTGCTCATCAAAGTTTCCCCAAGCAATCGCAACGTATTCTCTCTCACTGGTTTTTGCTGCAAATTGCGCAGACAAATGAGCCATGGCCTGTTCCGTTTTGGCAACTACTAAAAGTCCACTGGTATCTTTATCAATACGGTGAACCAGCCCTGGACGTTCACTGGAGTTATTGGGCAAATTTTCAAAATGGTAAATCAGCGCATTGATCAATGTTCCAGCATAATTGCCGTGGCCTGGATGCACCACCATTCCCGAGGGCTTATTAACAACCACAACCGTATCATCTTCATAAACAATGTCCAAAGGAATATTCTCAGCTACTAGCAATTGTTCGTGTGTGGGATGCTCCATCAACACGCGCACCTCATCACCGGGCTTTACCTTATAGTTGGATTTTACAACTTCATCATTGACGCGCACGCCACCATCTTTAATCGCAGCTTGGATTTTACTACGAGTAAAATCTTCAATAAAATTCATTAGAAATTTATCTACGCGCAGCGGCTTTTGACCCGCCTTTGCAGTAAAATGGTAATGCTCATGTAGATCTTCGTGATCTAAATCACTGTCCGTCTCCTTGTCCGTCATCCTCGTATTCTTCAATGATTGGTTCCTCTTCAATTGGATCACTCGATCCATCCTCATACTTTGCTCCGGGTCTATTTCCATCACCTAAAACAAGGTCAACGACAGATGCTTTTCTTAATTGACTTCCTGGTTCTAAAATTGAGCCATTGTGTCGCATTTCAAGCACCATATCCCTAGCAATGTTTGGGCTGTACGTGATATCTCCTATCTTGAAACCTAAAGCTTCCAGTGTGGGGACTGCTTGACGTTTGGTTTTAAAAATAATATTTGGAACTAGGGTATTCCCATATCCAGATGGATTGAGTTTCAAATAAATTTGCCTGTTCGACTTTACAAATCGTCCCGCTTTTGGGTTTTGCTCAATAACAGATCGCGGCGGATATTCTGGATTGAAGCTAGCGCTATCAATAATTCTACGTCGTAGATCCAATTCTTCCAAGACCAAGTCAGCCTCGGAGATTGATTTTCTCGTCAAATCTGGAACTTCAATTTTCTCACCATGGTTCGTATGCCAGTCTAGCCAATACAAATAACCGAAACACAGCACTACCACAACAAACACAGCTAGTACTACCTGAATCCAAAAAGTTTTGGTAAACATGAATTGTATAAAATTCATAAGCAAGTTTTTTATCTCGAGGTCAACGCCCTCAAATAAAAGATTAATAAATAAAAATCAAAGATACGGATGTAGACCCTACATAGAACGACACCTTTTGTAACTTTGTTGTAAACGCTTTCGCGAAAGAGAACTATATGAGAAACATTGCGGTCATTATGGGTGGCTATTCCAGCGAGAAAGAAATTTCTATCAAAAGCGGACACGTCATTTTAGAAAATCTAGAACCTTCTAGATACAACGGCTATGGTATCGTCATCGAGAAAGGAAAATGGTTTTGCACGAAAGATTCACAAACTTACCCTGTAGATAAGAATGACTTTTCCATTACCGCAAACGGTGAGAAGATCATATTTGATTGCGTTTATAATACGATTCATGGGACACCTGGAGAAGACGGTAAGTTTCAAGCTTATCTAGAACTGATAGGGATACCACATACTTCCTGCGATTCGTATCAGTCTGCCATTACGTTTAATAAACGTGACTGTATTGCTGTGTTAAAACCATGGAGCATACATACTGGAAAACACCTTTATTTAAATCAAGGAGAAGAAATCACTATGAACGATATCACAGACGCCGTCGGGCTCCCTTGTTTTGTAAAGGCAAATCGCAGTGGCAGTAGTTTTGGGGTTTCAAAAGTTTATGGAATGGAAGACCTTCCTAAAGCCTTGCAAACTGCATTTGACGTCGATGAAGAAATCATTATTGAATCCTTTCTAGATGGCATGGAAGTATCTGTTGGAGTTTATCAAATAGGTTCTGAAATCCATGCCCTGCCTCCTACTGAAATTGTAAGCGAGAATGATTTTTTTGATTATGAAGCAAAGTATTTAGGGAAATCTGAAGAGATCACTCCAGCGCGACTGTCTGAATCTGCTACACTTGCAGTTCAAGAATTGAGCAAACGTATATACCATATCCTTAAACTAAAAGGAATCGCACGAGCCGATTTTATTTTTCATGAAGGAACCCCTCATTTTATTGAAATCAATACCAATCCAGGAATGAGTAAAGAAAGTATTATCCCTAAACAAATAAAAGCTTCTGGACAAGAACTGGATAAAGTCTTAACTTCGATTATCGAGGATACCATAAATAATTACAAACCATGAGAAGAGCCGTGTTTCCAGGTAGTTTTGATCCAATCACCTTAGGTCATAGTGATATTATCAATCGTGGCTTAAGCCTCTTTGATGAAATCATCATCGCCATAGGAATCAATGCCGACAAGAAATACATGTTCTCCTTAGAACAACGTGTTTCTTTCATAGAAGATTTATATTCTAACGAACCGAAGATTAAAGTCATGACCTATGAAGGTTTAACAGTGCGTTTTTGTCAAGACAATGATGCCGGGTTTATTCTTAGAGGCCTTCGCAATCCTGCAGATTTTGAATTTGAAAAAGCAATTGCACACACCAATAGAATGCTGAGTGAGATTGAAACCGTTTTCCTTCTCACGAGTACTAAAACAAGTTATATTTCCTCCTCCATCGTTAGGGATGTCATGCGCAACAATGGTGACTATTCCCTACTTGTTCCTAAAACCGTCAATAAATAATGAAGTTTTCGCTCCTTTCCCTTTTTGCACTATTATTAATCTTGATCTCCTGCAAGGATTCGCCCAATAATCCAAATGCGATTGTTGTAGATTCTGATTATAAAACGCCGTTTGAACTAGGTAATGGCAATCAAACTACTACCTATCAAGATTGTATTGCTTTCTACCAGCAGTTAGCAAATGACTTCAGCACAGTTACTATAGAGGAAATAGGAAAAACTGATATCGGATTACCTCTTCATGTCATTCATTACTCCAACTCCTCCATAAACTGGGGCTCTCTAAATGAAAACAAAATAAAGATCTTGATTAATAATGGGATCCATCCTGGTGAGAGCGACGGGATCGATGCCACAATGATGCTCGTACGCGATCTGGCAACGGGCAAAATGAAAGTTGAAGACAATGTTATTTTCAGTACCATAGCTATTTATAATGTGGGTGGCTCACTGAATCGTAATACGGGCACTAGAACTAATCAGAATGGACCAGAATCTTACGGTTTTAGAGGGAATGCAAGAAATTACGATCTCAATCGTGATTTTATTAAAGCAGATACCCGCAATACTAGAGCCTTTGCACAGATCTACCACAAAATAAAGCCCGACATTTTTATTGATAACCACGTAAGTAACGGTGCTGACTATCAATATACACTCACCCATCTGTTTACCCAACACAATAGAATAGGATCTGCCACGGGATCTTACATTCACAACACATTTCAACCAGCATTAGAACAAGCATTAAAAAACAGATCCCTGGACATTACACCATACGTGAATGTTTACAATCAATCCCCTGATAAGGGATTTAGTCAATTTGTGGACTATCCTCGATATTCTACGGGCTATACCGCTTTATGGAATACCATAGGCTTTATGGTAGAAACACACATGCTCAAACCCTATAACGACCGTGTATTAGGAACTAAAGCAATTATGGAAGAGGTGATTCATATAGGTAGCAGCAATGTAGAGGCGATCAAAAAAGTAAGACAAGAGAATTTTACTGCATTCCAAGCAGCTAGCTATTACCCCATAAATTTTGAAGTGGATGAATCTTACGCAGACACCTTAGACTTCAAAGGCTACGAGGCTATAGAGAATGTAAGTGAACTAACAGGCAATAAGCTGATGACTTACGATCGTGACCAACCTTTTACAAGGAAAACGCCTTTCTATACCTATATGAAAGCAACAGATTCAATTAGAATTCCAGAATATTATGTGGTCCCACAAGGCCAGTGGGAAGTTATAGAATTGATGAGACTTAACAATATCATCATGAAGCCACTGGAAAAAGACAGCACTATGACCGTGGGTAAATACACCATGAATAAATTTAATACAGCACCTTCTGCTTATGAAGGTCATTACCCACACAGCAATGTTAAGGTCCAAGAAAAAACTAGAAAAGTTCGCTTTCGCGAAAGCGATATCCTCATCCCTACAGCTCAACCCGGGATCAAATACATACTAGAAACTCTTGAGCCCGCAGCTCCAGACTCGTTTTTTAAATGGAATTATTTCGATACGATTCTGCAGCAAAAAGAAGGTTATTCTGCTTATGTGTTTGAAGCTACTGCCAGAAAAATGCTGGAAGAAAATGAGTCTTTGAGAAAAAGGTTTGACTCCATGAAGCGTGCCGATAGAAAATTTGCAAACAGTAACAGGGCACAACTTTCCTGGTTACATGATAGATCAGACAATCACGAAGACGCCTACCTGACCTACCCTATTTATAAATTAAATTAGTTTATTTGACAGGAATGCGCTCAGGGAATAATTCTCTAATGTTTGCATAGCTAGATTCTAGCGCATCGTTTGCATCCCGGGCATCAAGCCAGACTGCCTGATCGATACCTTCCTTTTCTTGAGGAATCAATTCTCCTGTGTAATCAGTGGTCATGGAATACCAATGAGTCAATTTTAACCGCATCTTTCCATTTCTAGAAAAGACGTGATAGGTGGGGCCTAGATATTTTTTAACTACTAAGTTTTTAACACCTGTTTCTTCCTCTACTTCACGTAAAGATGTCTGTTCAATACTCTCTCTGTTTTCAGCCTTTCCCTTAGGTAGGTCCCACTTCCCATTGCGGTGGATAAAAAGGTATTGATTTAGCTCATTCTCCACTAGACCGCCACCTGCTAATACTAACGGGAGGATCTTATGCAACCGTTTTAACAGTTTATCAGGATTGTCTGAATATAGCAATGGACGTTCTACTTTCCCTTTTTTAATGGCTTTGGCCAATTTTTTGAACTTTACCGTCTTAAGATTGAAAGCATCATGATCCGGGAAAAGATCCTTGTCTGAGGTCACGATAATCGCGACTTCTTTGACAAAAACTTTATACATTTGCGGCATGGTCAGAGATAAAAACGTTGGGATTAAAACTGCTGAATTATTGCTGCAAATTAAAGCAATAAAACTTCAACCGCAAAAGCCATTTACATGGGCAAGCGGGTGGAAGTCGCCTATCTATTGTGATAACAGGGTGACTCTCTCCTATCCTAGCATTCGTAATTTCCTGCGGGAACAGCTTTCAGCTCAAATTGAAGAACTCTATGGTAAACCAGATGTGATTGCTGGAGTAGCTACAGGCGCCATAGGTATAGGCATGCTAGTGGCTGATTATATGAAGCTCCCTTTTGTCTATGTACGACCAGAAGCTAAAAAACATGGCCGTCAAAATCAAATAGAAGGACATCTAGAGAAAGATCAAAAGGTAGTTATTGTAGAAGATTTGATCAGCACTGGTAAAAGTAGCTTGAATGCAGCAGCAGCTTTAAATGAAGCTGGCGCTAAGGTTAAAGGAATGGTAGCCCTTTTCTCGTATGGTTTTGACTTTGCTGTCGACAACTTTGAAGAAGCAGGAATTGAGCTCACAACCTTGAGCGACTATAATCACTTAATCGAGGTTGCTGAAAAACAAGGACACTTTGATAGTACAGAAACTGAATTACTTACCAGCTGGAGAAAAGATCCCAGCAATTGGAACCACAGTAACTAACTTATGAATTTAGAAAGCCGTGTGGTCAACACACAAAAATCCCCAGAAGAACTTTATAATTTTCTTACTCAGGTAGAGAACTTTAAACAACTGCTTCCTGAAGATGCAAAGTTCGAATTGCTTGGGGATGATAAATTCCTTTTTGGATTAAAAGGAATGCCAGAAATCAAACTAGGTTTAAAAGATTCCATCAAATTCACTAAAGTTATTTTAGGGTCTTTAGGTGACAAAATGCAATTTACATTGACTTGCAGCATAGAACAACTGGCCACAGGATCTCAAGCACAGTTAGTATTCAATGGAGATTTCAATGCCGTGATGGCAATGATGATCAAAGGGCCTATCAACAAATTCCTAGAGCAATTAGCTACTGGAATTGAAAAACTTTAGTAGACCCACTTAACTTGTTTGAGTCCGTAGGTGCTTCTGCCATAGGTGTTAGAGATTAAAATGAGTCGGCCGGTGTCATCGACTCCTTCCACCCTAGCGGTTAATTCTTTACCATCTATTTGAAATCGTGCTTCTTGATGGTATTTGAATAAATGTTGCTCATAACGAGAAATCGCCTCGCCTGGATTTGCTAATGCTTTCTGCAGGGCTTGTAGAAAATCGATCAACAACAATTCAAGGTCGTATGTCTTATTAGTGATTTGATTCAAGGAAATTGCTTTTTCTAAATCAGGAAAATCCATCTGATTTACATTCAACCCTATCCCTATGATCGAACAGGCTCTAGAATTTCCTTTATATATATTTTCAATAAGCACACCCGCCAATTTATGCCTTACTGACAGTATGTCGTTAGGCCACTTGATGACCGCCTGAATCTGTAATTTTTCGCGCAACCATTCTACTAATACAACTGTAACGAGTTTATTTATTTCAAAATCAGTAAATTCAGCATTCAAATTAGACAACAAAACGCTGAATGTCAGGTTTTTAAAAGGCTCTGAAACCCAACTGGACCCCATTTGACCTTTACCAGCGGTTTGATGATCTGTATATATTGTGGTTAGGTTAGGTAGTTCGCTTTCGCGAAAGCGAACTTTCAATTCCTCATTTGTGGAAGCGGTGGCATGTAATTTGACTAGTTGAAATGACACAAATAAGGCGAAGTTTAAAGTTAGTTATTTAAGCTGCGTTCAAAAAAAGAATAAATTTGTGGATACAAAAAATTTTTAATGATTAAAGAAAAAGTTTCTTCCGATGCCCTCATAACGCAAATCATTGCAGGAATCGAGGATGTAAAGGGGAATGACATTACTATACTCGACTTAAGAGAAATTGAAAACACGGTAACCAGCTATTTCGTGATCTGCAACGGTACCTCAAATACTCAAGTCAATGCCATCGTCAATTCAGTACAGAGAAAGGTAAGCAAAGAACTTCAGGAAAATGCATGGCATGTGGAAGGTTCTTCTACGGCAGAATGGGTTCTTATGGACTATGTAAATGTTGTAGTTCATGTGTTCCAAAAGCACATACGTGAATACTATGACCTGGAAGGGTTATGGGGCGATGCCAAAACGACCAATATCGAGAGTACTTACTAATTACAAATAAGCTAAATGTCCCAGGATACCAATAAGCAAAATAATAAGGCACCTAAAAAATCAGGATCGCCTCTTAATAACAAACCTAAATTCAGCATCTGGTGGATCGCTGTGCCCATCATACTCGTATTTCTGGGTTATAACTTTGTCTCTAATCAGTTATCTGCTCCTAAAGCAACAACACCTGACGAATTCTTTGAGTATTTAGAAGATGGCGAGGTGAGCAAGGTGATAGTCGTGAAAAACCGAAGCATCGCGAAGGTTTATCTTACAGATGAGGCGCTAAAACTTCAAAAGCATAATAAATCTCAAAAAGATGGCGTGCTTGCGGGAAGTGATGCCCCTCAGTACAGCGTAGAGTATGGCGACCTAACCTTATTTCAAAACGAAATTAAAGAGACTATTGCAGAAAGAAACCTTGATACTACGGTAGGTTTCAATGCGGAAGAAGATGGCTGGTCCAGTTTGTTAATCAGCATCCTTCCTTTTGTATTGATCATCGGTATTTGGATCTTCTTGATGAGAAGAATGTCTGGTGGAGCTGGTGGTGGTGCTGGAGGACAAATTTTTAATATCGGTAAATCAAAAGCAAAGCTTTTTGATCAAAAAACAGATGTGAAGACCACATTTAAAGATGTAGCAGGTCTAGAAGGTGCTAAGGAGGAAGTTCAAGAGATTGTTGATTTCTTGAAAAATCCTGATAAATACACCAGTTTAGGTGGTAAAATTCCGAAAGGAGCTTTACTTATAGGCTCACCCGGTACTGGTAAAACTTTATTAGCTCGAGCAGTTGCAGGTGAGGCTAAAGTGCCATTTTTCTCATTGAGTGGTTCTGACTTTGTAGAAATGTTTGTAGGTGTAGGGGCAAGCCGTGTGCGAGACTTGTTCAAACAAGCTAAAGAGAAGAGTCCAGCGATCATATTTATTGATGAGATTGATGCCATTGGTCGTGCTCGTGGTAAATCTAATTTTTCAGGCTCTAACGATGAACGTGAAAATACACTGAACCAATTGCTAACTGAGATGGATGGTTTTGGGACAAATACAAATGTTATTGTTCTAGCAGCTACCAACCGTGGCGATATTTTAGATAAAGCATTGATGAGAGCGGGTCGTTTTGACCGCCAGATTTATGTGGACCTTCCAGATGTTAGAGAGCGTGAAGAAATTTTTGAAGTTCATTTGAGACCGATCAAAAAAGTAGCTAACGAATTAGATACTGAATTTCTCGCTCGTCAGACTCCTGGATTCAGTGGTGCTGATATTGCAAATGTTTGTAATGAAGCTGCATTAATCGCAGCTCGCAAGGACAAAAAAGCAGTAGATAAACAAGATTTCTTAGACGCCGTCGATCGTATCGTAGGAGGCCTAGAAAAGAAGAATAAACTTATCACTCCTAGCGAGAAGAAAACTATTGCTTACCATGAGGCTGGTCACGCAACGGTGAGCTGGATGACAGAACATGCAGCACCATTAGTAAAAGTGACTATAGTTCCTAGAGGTCAATCTTTAGGAGCGGCCTGGTACTTACCAGAGGAACGCCAGATTGTGCGACCTGAACAAATGCTGGATGAGATGTGTGCTACTATGGGTGGTCGTGCTGCTGAGAAAGTGATGTTCAATAAAATCTCTACAGGTGCCTTGAGCGATCTTGAGAAAGTAACTAAACAGGCACGTGCCATGGTTACCATCTATGGATTGAATGAAAAAGTAGGTAACATAACCTATTACGATTCTAGTGGGCAGCAAGAATACAATATGACAAAGCCTTATAGCGAGTCTACAGCTGTTATTATTGACGAAGAGATTTCAAAAATAATCGAGGAACAATACCAGCGCGCCATAACTCTTTTGACAGAACATAAAGAAAAGCTAACTGAACTAGCAGAATTATTGTTAGAGGAAGAGGTGATATTCAAGGATGATTTAGAAAAGATATTTGGTAAAAGAGCATTCGTTAAAGAAGAACCCATTGCTTTAAAATCATCAAATCGATCCGTTGCTAAAGAACCTTCAGATGTTATAGAAGATTCTACAGAGGAAGAATAGTTTGCTACCCTTCAAATTAGTAGCTATATTTACGATGATCCTCTAATTTAGGTGAACGACGGCGATGAGCATATTTAAAAAAATCTTCAAGAAATCCCCTGATTCTGATGATACTAGCAGGAAGAATGCTGATCGCTCTAAATATATGCCTGAGGAAAAGTTGCCCTTAGACGAGCAGTTTATTCACAATTTCACCCAGCATGGAGGTAGATTTTTATATGCTATCGATGAAAATGAGATTCAACAGCATTTTGAAGATGTGTTAGTAGAACACGATTTCTTTGAAACAGATGTGTTTTGTTATGATACTCAACTCCAAAACAGGTTCAGCGATTTTAACCTGAAATTTAATCAAGCAAAAAGAGATAGCAGTTTCTTTTTAACGACTTGTGAATATATTATCGCTGATAATGGGGCAATCCTATTTTCATCAAATCAGATAAAAGAGAATAAACCTAAGGATTTACCAGACACGTTTGTTGTTTTAGCTAGTACCAGTCAGATTGTAGAATCGATTGGCGAAGGATTAAGAGGAATTAAGTTCAATAGCAAAGGAAGCATCCCCACAAATATTACAACTCTCAAGAATTTTCAAGATAAGGCTATCAAGCAGGAAAAGGAAAAAGACCTGATGAACTATGGAGTTCCCAATAAGAGACTTTATCTCCTATTATTAGAAGATTTATAGCATGAGAGAATTATTAGTTCGTTCCATATCGGGAATACTTTATGTCTCGTTGGTGGTTCTCAGTGCTTTATACGCACCAGAATGGGTTTTCATACTTCTATTTTGCGTTTTTGCTTTCATTTGCTTAGTAGAATTAATGCCGATGATTCGACTAAGACAGTGGGTAATTTATCCACTACTCCCCATCGCTTATTACCTTGTAGCATGGCAAGGTGTTTCACAAAATATTGTCTATGTACTACTGGTAGCCACCTTACTAGTAAATGTGTATCTGATCAGAGACTTAGTATTAGTTGATCGAATTGCTTTATTCAATACAAAGAAACACATCATCGCTCTTTTATACCTTATTGGCTCGAGTTTATTCCTTGTATTGATTCCTAATATTGTAGAAAGCTATAGGCCTGAGTTACTGATTGGGATTTTTGCGATTATATGGACGAATGATAGCTTTGCCTACATCACAGGTAGACTATTTGGGAAACATAAATTAATGAAACGCATTTCTCCTAAAAAAACGATTGAAGGCTTTTTAGGTGGTCTATTTATGGCAATAGGTGCAGGTATAGCGCTTCACTTTTACTTAGCATCTACAGGACGTGACGATTATTCAGTCTACGATTGGGCCATTATTGCATTTGTCGTAGCATTTTTTGGGACGATAGGAGATCTAATTCAATCAAAAATAAAGAGACAAGCAGCTGTAAAAGATAGCGGTAGTATTATGCCTGGTCACGGTGGTATATTTGACCGCATGGACAGCATCATATTTGCAGCTCCCTTTGCTTACTTAACTTTTTTAATCATCAACCATGTTTCATAAAGAAGGTACTCCATCCATCATTATAGCTATCATAATTGCCACAGCACTCGCAGCAGTAGCGTTCACAATTCCTATGCCTATATGGCTACATTTTGTGCTAGTTGCTCTTTCTGTATTTGTAATTGTAATTATTCTTCAATTCTTTAGAAATCCAAAAAGAAGAACCGTTTTAGATGATACCACCATTGTTTCCCCAGTGGATGGTAAGGTTGTGGTCATTGAAAAAGTAAAGGAAAATGAATTTTTCAAAGATGAGCGGATCATGATATCTGTATTCATGTCACCCATCAATGTTCATGTCACCCGTTACCCTATAGGCGGTAAAATCGCGTACAGTAAATACCATCCAGGTAAATATCTAGTGGCTTGGCATCCTAAAGCCAGTGAAGAAAATGAGCGTACTACTGTAGTTATCAACCATAAAAACACTACACGTATTATGTACCGTCAAATTGCTGGAGCATTGGCTAAGCGTATTGTGAACTACGCTGTAGAAAACGATACTGTGGTGCAGGGAACGGATAGCGGATTCATTAAATTTGGATCACGCGTTGATGTTTACCTTCCTTTAGATGCAAATATTAAGGTGGAGCTCAACCAGAAATTAAGAGGTGGAGAATCGATCCTAGCTAGTTTTTAAATGACAGATGACGAGTTAGATACTAATTTTAAGGCCGCTTTCGCGAAAGCGAGCTCTGAAGAACAGTCCCAAGTACCCATGGAGCTGCAGCTCCACTTGTATGCTTATTACAAAAGAGTGATCGACGAGCCTTACGTAAGCAATCGCAGCTTTGAAGCAAACGATTTAAGGTCGGGATTTAAAATGAACGCATTAATTCAAGTGCAACAAATCTCCAAGAAGGAAGCAAAAAAACGATACATCGAAATCATCGAAAAACTGTACCCTAAACCTTGGTAATTCACAACTAATTAAAAAGCCTCGCGATTGCGAGGCTTTTTTGTGCGAATCACGCTACTTCCTTTTCCTAAGAATGTAAATTGCAAGAGCAATCAAACAAACCATCATACCGCCGAAGAATACTACTATAAATGTAAATGGATTCATGGTTTTATGATTTCAAAGATTTCATGCTTGCTTCAATAGTCTCAATTTTGGCGAGTGCATCTGCCTCTTTCTTCTTTTCTAAAGCTACAACTTGCTCTGGTGCACCAGCCACAAATCGTTCGTTGCCTAGCTTTTTCTGTACACTTATCAAGAAACCTTTAGCATGTTTTAATTCAATAGCTAGTTTTTCAAGCTCTGCATCAACATCTACCGCACCAGCTAATGGGATAAAATATTCACTGGACTTCACCCGGAAACTTGCAGCGCCTGGAACCTGGTCTTGTACACTTTCAATTTGAGTGACGTTCCCCATTTTGCAGATCAACTCATCATAGCTCTTAGAAAGGTCCTCATTATTGATCACCATCAATTCAATCTTGTTTTTAAAGCTTATCTGCTTTTCCTTACGCACTTTTCTGATTCCTGAAATGGTTTCTTTAACTAGTTCAAAATCATTCAACATGCCTTTATCAACTGTACCAATCTCTGGCCAGGTATTGATACATAGCGCCTCTTCCACCTTACGATCAGTAATCGATTGCCATACCTCTTCCGTTATGAAAGGAGTAAAGGGATGCATCAAACGTAAATTATCTTCTAACAACTCGGTCACTTGAGCAAGAGTTTGTGGATCAATGGGCTGTTGGTATTCTGGCTTTATAATTTCTAATAACCATCCACAGAAATCATCCCAAATCAACTTATAACTAGTCATCAAAACATCACTAATACGGTATTTGGAATAATGATCCTCTATCTCATTTAATGCTTCAGCAAAACGACTGCGGTACCAGGCGATTCCTTGAGCAGCATAATCAGGTTGCGGCAATGATTTATCCACTTCCCAACCTTTTATCAGTCGGAAGGCATTCCAAATCTTATTGACAAAATTCTTTCCTTGCTGGCAAAGATCCTCGTCAAACATCAGGTCATTCCCTGCGGCACTGCTAAGTAACAACCCAACGCGAACACCGTCTGCTCCATATTCCTCCAGCAATTTCAGCGCATCAGGAGAGTTCCCTAATGACTTTGACATCTTGCGCCTTTGCTTATCGCGTACCAATCCTGTGAGATACACTTTATCAAAAGGTTTCTCATCGCGCAGCTCATAGCCTGCAACGATCATACGTGCCACCCAGAAAAACAAGATATCTGGACCCGTTACTAAATCACGTGTAGGATAGTAGTAATTGATCTCTTCATTTTCGGGCTCCAAAACACCATTAAAAACACTGATAGGCCATAACCAACTGGAGAACCACGTGTCTAGAACGTCATTTTCTTGGCGCAAATCCTCCTCTGTAATGGAGTTGTTGTTAGTTCGCTTTCGCGAAAGCGATACAGCCTCATCCATACTGCTTGCCACGACAAAATCTTCTTTACCATCACCATAATAGTAGGCTGGTATGCGTTGCCCCCACATCAATTGACGTGAAATATTCCAATCCCGCACATTCTCCATCCAGTGGAAATAGGTGCTTTTGAATTTAGCAGGAAGCAACTCAACAATATCCTCACGCACGGCTTTTATGGCAGGTTGCGCGAGATCTTCCATTTTAAGAAACCACTGATCAGAAAGCCGAGGCTCAATTACCGCTTTTGTACGCTCACTGGTTCCCACTTTATGGACGTGGTTTTCTTTTTTAACTAGAAAGCCTTTTTCTTCTAGTTCTTGCGATATCTCTTTACGTACTTCAAAGCGATCTTTACCTTGATAATGCAATCCAAAGCTATTGAGGGTAGCATCTGGATTAAAAATGTCGATCACTTCTAGACCGTGCTTCTCTCCTATTTTTTTATCATTCTCATCATGCGCTGGCGTGATCTTTAAACATCCCGTACCGAATTCTACATCAACATACTCATCTGCAATTACAGGAATTTCTCTATTTGAGATAGGAACTAAAACCGTTTTACCGATTAAATGCGTGTAGCGTGAGTCGTCAGGGTGCACGCAAATCGCTGTGTCTCCAAGTATTGTTTCAGGTCTCGTTGTAGCGATGGTCACTTTATCTGTAGTGCCTTTTACAGGATATTCTAGATAATATAAATGACCGTTGCGCTCTTCATAAATAACCTCTTCATCGCTAAGTGTCGTTTGAGCTTCTGGATCCCAATTCACCATGCGGTATCCGCGGTAAATCAATCCTTTATTGTACAAATCAATAAATACCTGAATCACACTTGCTGACATATCGTCGTCAAGAGTAAATTTTGTCCGTGACCAATCGCAACTAGCTCCTAATTTCTTGAGTTGTTCCAAAATTATCCCACCGTACTCATGAGTCCAATCCCAAGCATGGGATAAAAACTCCTCTCTTGTTAAGTCGTTTTTATCTATTCCCTGCTCCTTTAGTTTCTTAACGACTTTAGCCTCTGTAGCTATAGAGGCATGGTCAGTTCCAGGCACCCAACAGGCATTAAATCCCTTAAGTCTTGCACGGCGTATGAGCACATCTTGAATCGTATTGTTTAACATGTGTCCCATGTGCAAGACACCCGTTACGTTAGGCGGCGGGATGACAATAGTATAGCTTTCTCGATCATCAGGAACCGACTTAAAAAAGTCGTTTTCCATCCAGTAGGAATACCATTTTTCTTCAGCTGCTTTGGAATCGTATTTAGATGCTAATGACATGTTTGGCTTAGTTATTGGAATTAGCCTGCAAAAGTAATTATAAGTTAAATCATAAGCAGCATGAGCTGCTGGTTTAAGAACAAAGAGTACCTTTAACTTTAAAGCTAAGATCATGAAATACTTCGTTCTATTCCTAACTGTGATTTCTATGAGCCTTTCTATACAGGCACAAAAGAATACCACCATCGAGTTTGAAAATAAAGTGATTGACTACGGCACTATTAAAAAGGGAAGTGACGGCAACCGTACTTTTGTTTTTACAAATACTGGATCTACAGATTTTGAAGTGGCTAGTATTTTTTCCTCATGCACTTGTGATGTAGTATCCAAGCCAGACGTACCCATCAAACCAGGAGAAAAAGGAAAGATTATTGTCAACTACGACACTAAGAAATTAGGCCCTATCGTCAAAACATTAACGGTAAAAGGTAATATGGAAGGCGGTATTGTCGCTCTTAAACTGAAAGGAAATGTAGTGGAGTAACTATTTAATTACCGGAATCAGTCTAAAATTGAATTTTAATTCTTTTTCTCCTCTTTTTACTTTTAACTTTATTTTAGAGTACGGGTTTTTAAAAAATTTTGATGAGGTATTATCAAGAGTTAGGTTACCCTTACTGACGCCATTCAGTTTTAGAATCTCGTCTCCTTCTTGTACCCCTGCTAGATCTGCTGGGGATTCTGGTCTTACATAATTTACAAATAGTCTGGGGACCATGCTATAGCTATACTGCTTGCTAGTAGATATAGTCTTTTCATTTTCCAATGTTCTATAAACACCTCGTACTTTCCGGTTTCTATCATCTGTTACTGTAGTAAACAGTTCTTTTTCACCTGCAACAATATTTATGCCCGCCATGTTGTAAAAAAAGCCATACTTAAACTCATCATTTGGCCTTAAATAAAGTATAGATCTTGCATAATCGAAAATAACATCGAATCGACTTAAAACTTCGCCACCTACTGATCCAGTATAACTTTTCTCTACCTCTGAAGCTATAATTTCTACAAACTGACCTTCTCCAGGTTGAGAAGTTGTTAACCGATTCAATTGGTAGTTTCCGAAGATAAGCTGATCCATTTTTGACCTAGTGCCTGAAACCTCACCGTTCATTCCAAAGCCTAAGTAATCCTCAAAGCTTTCATTATTCTTCATGAAGTTCTCTGGAATGTCTAACAACCACAACGCGTCACCACTCCCCAAATCAATTAGTAAATCTGCAGGAAGCTCTTGAGAACCATTTCTGAAAAATCCTTTGGTATAGGGTTTACCATTGACAAAAGTAATTGGCACTTTTCTCATGGACCTGGTTTTATATTTTATAGCCTCAGGGTTTTTATATAAAATTACTTCTCGTGAGAGATAATCAACCTCTACTAATGCATCTTGAAAAAACTGAGTACTGAGCAAGCCATGTACTTCAAACCCTAATGTTGGTAAAAGGTCAATTTCCCTTTCTGCAGCCACAAAAATATTTGCCGACTTGTTTTCGTAGCCATTCACATCTAGCGTATTTCCCTCGCTGTAATAGGCACTAAATGTTTTTCCTTTTCCATAACCTTCCACTACTAGGAGGTTTCCCTTATTGACTTGTAATGAATCTATTCCAGAAAGATTGAAGATGATGGATTTGCTTGCTCCAGTATCCAGTATCATGTTTAATTCAACACCATTGACTTTTACTGGCAACACGATCAGGTTATACGCAGATTGAAAAGGTATTTCAATCTGATCTGTCCCAGGGGGAAACTTATATGAATCTTGAGCTTTAGAAATAAAGCCTAAGCAGATTATTATTAGTAAGCTATAAACTCTATACATGTAATCTAAATATACGCTTTCCTGTTTGAGCATGCACCTTGCACTGCTTACCTTTGCACTGCAAAAATAATTCCATGCCACATATATCTGAAAAAGGAAGACAAATGCCGTCTTCTCCAGTACGTAAATTAGTTCCTTATGCTGAAGCTGCAAAGGATAGAGGTATTAATATCTACCAGTTGAATATAGGTCAGCCTGATATAAAAACTCCTACACACGCTCTAGAAGCTGTGAAAAATACGACCATGGACGTATTGGAATACAGCCATAGTGCTGGAAATCAAAGCTACAGAGAGAAACTGATCATGCACTACAATAAAATTGATATGGACCTGTCCATAGATGATATTATAGTGTCCACAGGAGGTAGTGAAGCCTTGATGTTTGCTATGGGAAGCATTTGCGATTATGGGGATGAGGTGATTATTCCAGAGCCGTTTTATGCGAACTATAACGGTTTTGCTACAGCAAGTGGAGTCACTGTAAAACCTATTACCACTACCATAGAAAATAACTTTGCATTACCACCCGTATCGGAATTTGAAAAGTTAATCACAGATAAAACTAAGGCCATTCTCATTTGCAATCCTGGAAACCCAACAGGCTACCTTTATACGCAAGAGGAAATGGATCAATTAACGGCACTAGTCATAAAACACGATTTATTTCTAGTGGCAGATGAAGTCTACAGAGAATTCGCGTATGACGGCAGGGAGCACTTCTCCGTAATGAATCAAGCCGGATTAGAGCAGCATGCTATAATGATAGACAGCGTTAGTAAGCGCTACAGCATGTGCGGAGCTCGTATAGGCTGTGTGGTTTCAAAAAATAAAGAGGTGATAGCTGCTGCGATGAAATTTGCGCAAGCACGATTGAGCCCACCTACTTTCGCTCAAATTGCTGCAGAAGCTGCCCTAGATACACCGCAGGAATATTTTGATGAAGTGATAGAAGAATACATAGCACGTCGGGATTTATTAATCAGTAGTCTCAAAAGTATAGAAGGAGTTAAAGTTGCTAATCCAGGTGGCGCCTTTTATTGTGTTGCCGAGCTTCCAGTTGAGAATTCTGACGATTTTGCGCAGTGGTTGCTAGAATCTTTTGAATATGAAGGTGAAACTATCATGGTCGCCCCAGCTGCAGGTTTTTATAGCTCCCCTGGGATGGGAAACAATCAGATCAGGATTGCCTACGTATTAGAGAAAGAATCTCTTAAACGCGCGGTCGTGATTCTTGAAAAAGCCCTTAAGGCGTACAATGCATGATAGAAATTCAACACCATTTCCAGCTCAAGGAGCATAATACTTTTGGAATTTCCGCTTTCGCGAAAGCGTATATCCCAGCAGTAACCTTGCAGCAACTGAAGGAAGCGGTGTCCTATTACCAGGAAGAGGATCTTTTTATTTTAGGCGGTGGCAGTAACATGCTGCTTATCAACGATGTTGAACGTCCAGTACTGCATGTACTTTTAAAAGGAATCGAAATACTAGATAACAATCAGGGTAAAGTCCGGCTGAAAGTGATGGCCGGTGAAAACTGGCATGATCTAGTCATGTATTGCATTCAGAATAATTTTGCAGGTATTGAAAACCTAGCACTGATTCCCGGGAATGCAGGAACTTCACCTATTCAAAACATAGGCGCATATGGAGTTGAACTTAAAGACACCTTTCATTCTTGTGAAGTTATAGAAGTGGCAACGGGCAAGGAAGAAACTTTGACAAAGGCAGATTGCAACTTTGGGTACAGAGATTCTATTTTCAAAAATGTTGCAGCAGGAAAATACATTATCACTTCAATCACCTTAGAATTGACAGATCTAAATAAGACCAGTGATTATAAGTTGAAAACAAACTATGGTGCAATACAAGAAGAAATGGATCAGTTGCCGGGAGAGAATTCTATTTCTAAGGTAGCACAAGCCGTAGTAAATATTAGAACTAATAAACTTCCAGACCCTAAAGTGATAGGTAACAGTGGTAGTTTTTTCAAAAACCCTATCATCTCACGCACCTCTTATAACGACCTAATTCGCATGCACCCACAGATGCCCTGCTATGAAGTAGATGCTGAATCCGTAAAAGTTCCAGCCGGCTGGTTGATTGACAAATCTGGTTTTAAAGGTAAGCGTTATGGCGACGCAGGTGTTCATGATCGACAAGCCTTAGTGCTGGTTAACCATGGAAAAGCTACAGGTAAAGAGATTTTAGAGGTGGCAAAAAAGATTCAAGAAGCAGTTCAACTACGGTTTGGTATATCCATTGAAACTGAAGTAAATCTCATTGAGAATTAGCATCGTTTCCCAGCTCATTCCATTGCCTTAATTTGTAAATTTGCACTATGGAATTACTCTTCATCACCTTCGGTTTATTACTTCTAGCATTTGCTGGAATCGCCATTAAAATATGGGGCAAAAAAGATGGTAAGTTTTCAGGGACTTGTGCCAGTCAAAACCCATACTTAAACAAAGATGGTCAAGCTTGTAGCATGTGTGGAAAATTGCCAGAGCAGCAAGGCGACTGCAGCACACCTGCCAAAACTTCTTAAATGGAGATAGGTTTACCCTTTTACACCCTATTGATAGTTGTAATTATCAATCTGACTTATTACCTATATTTTGCTAAATCGGCATACGTCAAACAAGCGCTGCCCAGCAAAAGCTCTAGTCCCGTATCTGTTATTGTGTGTGCTAAAAACGAAGCGCAAAATCTACTAGAGTTAGTCCCCTTACTTCTTAACCAAACCCATCCAGATTTTGAAATTATCTTAATCAACGATGCAAGTTCAGACGATACAAGATCAATCGTCGAGGATTTTTCTAGCAAGCACCAGAACGTGCAGATGGTTGATGTGGTTAACAATGAGACCTTTTGGGCTAATAAAAAGTATGCACTTACTTTAGGGATTAAAAAGGCTAAAAATGACCAGCTTGTTTTTATCGATGCTGATTGTCGACCATCCAGTAGCGAGTGGCTATCCCTCATGAGTGCTCCATTGAGTGGATCCAATCGCATTGTTTTAGGGTACGGTGGGTATGAAAAGGTCAAGGACTCGATACTCAACCGCCTGATACGGTTTGAAACAGTATTTACCGCCATGCAGTACATGGGATATGCCCTGCGCGGCAATCCTTACATGGGTGTAGGCCGCAACCTTGCTTATACCGCCCAGCAATTTTACGACGTTAGCGGTTTTATGGCTCATATGCGCATTATGGGAGGCGACGACGATCTGTTTATTAATGAGGCAGCAACTGCAGAGAATACTGCGGTCCAATTAGATCCAGACAGTTTTGCAATTAGCAAACCCAAAACAACATGGGCACAATGGTGGACTCAGAAAAAAAGACACGTAAGTACTGCAAAACATTACAAAAGGAAGCACAAGTGCACTTTAGGTCTATTTTTCTTATCCCAATTTTTTTTCATTTTAAGTACTATTGTTGCCTTCATTTTTGAAACCCACTGGGAAATCATTATGGTACTGGTAGTCTTGCGTTACCTGGTGGTAATGATTATTATGGGACGTGGGTTGTCTCGCTTTCGCGAAAGCGAACTCCTCCCACTTCTACCCTTGCTAGAATTATTATTAATAGGCACCCAAATAGGCTTATTTTTTTCCAACACTAACAGCCAACCTAAGCGCTGGAAGTAGTCAGGTATTTCCTCTTGTTACGACTACTTAATCCTTAACTTTGTTCTATGAATACAGCTGAAACATCTGTTGCACCACCTAAAGGAAAGCCAAAATGGTTACGGGTTAAACTTCCCGTAGGCCAGAAATACAAAGAATTGCGTAGTGTCGTGGATAAGTACGACTTGCACACGATCTGTACCTCTGGAAGCTGCCCTAATATGGGGGAGTGCTGGACTGAAGGTACAGCCACCTTCATGATTTTAGGAAACACTTGTACCAGATCTTGTGGGTTTTGTGGCGTAAAAACAGGCAGACCAGAAGATGTCGACTGGGCAGAGCCTGAGAAGGTAGCTCGCAGTATCAAGCTCATGAATATCAAACACGCCGTTCTTACTAGCGTGGATAGGGATGACTTGAAAGATATGGGAAGTATTATATGGAAAGAAACTGTTGCTGCAGTGCGACGTATGAATCCTACTACTACCCTAGAAACCCTTATTCCGGATTTTCAAGGAGTGACCAGAAATATTGACCGCATTGTGGCTGCCAATCCAGAGGTAGTTTCTCATAACATGGAAACCGTGAAGCGCCTAACCCGGGAGGTGCGTATTCAAGCAAAATATGAGCGCAGTCTAGAAGTGCTGCGATACTTGAAGCAGGAAGGCATCAACCGTACTAAGTCAGGGATCATGTTAGGTTTAGGAGAGTTGGAACCTGAGGTCATTCAGACCATGGAAGATTTGAGAGAAAATAATGTTGATGTAGTAACTATAGGTCAATATTTACAACCCAGTAAAAAACACCTACCGGTAAAAGAATTTATTACTCCAGAGCAGTTCAAGAAATATGAAACTATAGGTCTGGAAATGGGCTTTAGACATGTGGAAAGTGGCGCTCTAGTGCGCAGCTCGTACAAAGCTCATAAGCACATTCTCTAATAGCCTATTCTATTTTATTCCAGCTTTAAAATACGTCACCCATTTCTATGATTAAAGTAGCTATTAACGGTTTTGGCAGGATAGGAAGAACTTTTTTAAGGACGGCTCTAACGCAGGCTGATATTCAAGTAGTAGCTATCAATGACCTTGCCCCATTAGAAGTGATGTCTCATTTGTTGAAATATGACTCCGTTCATGGTGTCCTTAAAAACAATGTTTCTCACGAGGATGGCCATCTAAAAATTGACGATCATCTTATCAAATTTACCCATGAAAGTAGGATTGAAAATCTAGACTGGCACGACGTGGATATTGTCATTGAATCTACTGGCAAATTCAAGACAAAAAAAGATCTTGAAAAACACCTTGATGCTGGAGCTAAAAAAGTTATTCTAAGCGCGCCTTCAATCGACGATGATATAAAGACCGTGGTCTTGGGAGTCAATGACCATATTCTAAATGCTACAGATCAAATCGTGTCAAATGCCTCATGTACAACGAATAATGCGGCTCCTATGATCAAAGTTCTGGATGAGCTTTGTGGTGTGAAACAAGCTTACATCACCACCGTACATAGCTACACAACAGACCAGAGTCTACACGATCAACCTCACAAAGATCTACGCCGGGCACGTGCTGCAGGACAATCCATTGTACCAACAACCACTGGAGCAGCAAAGGCTCTTACTAAAATTTTTCCTCATTTGAGCGATGTTATAGGAGGCTGCGGTATTCGCGTACCAGTGCCCAATGGAAGTTTGACAGACATGACCATCAATGTGAAGCAGGAAATTACAGTGGAGCAGGTGAATGAAGCTTTTTTCGCTTTCGCGAAAGCGAATCCGTCCACATTTAGTTACACCACGATCCCCCTAGTTTCCATCGATATTTCGGGCAGTCCCTACTCTTGTATTTACGATAGCGAAATGACTTCAGTGATCGGAAATATGGTAAAAATAATAGGCTGGTACGACAATGAAAGTGGGTACTCCAACCGCTTGATTGACATGGTTATAAAGTTAGATTCTTTAAACAATAGTTAATTAAAGAGCCCTATTATCGACGAAAGGTAGTAAAAGGGAGTAATTTCAACCTAATTCCGTGAACTTGAAACCAAGATTCTATATTTGTGTTTCAAGCTATTTTGTGTTAAGAGGCATAATTTTATCGATTGTCATTCTCGTGTTGGGGAATTTGGGAATGGCACAACAAACGGATCGACCGGTTTCTACGGAAAGCCAGCAGATCGCCGTGGACGCTATTCTTGATCGTGCTAATCTAGCACTTCAACGCAATAAATTTGCTGAGGCTCAAAAGATCATCGTAAGTGCAGAGGAAATTGCCACAGATTCTGCGATATTCGCTCGCACTCAAATTGTCCATACAAAATATTATTCCTTCATTGGTCAATTAGATAAGGCAGCAAGCAATATTAAAAAGCTTGAGCAAATCATACCTAAGGATTCGCCTTCTTACCTTGATCTCATGCTAGTTAAGGCAGCCGTCAACATCAAGAAAAAAGAGTTCGTTGAAGCTAACGAAGCGCTAAAAACAATTAACATCTTACTGGTTAACAATCCGGAAAGAAGTAATGTAATCCAAGCGGAATACTTGAAGGCAGATTTGTTATTACACACCAGCAATTTTGAAGAGGCGATTAACGTCTATAAGCGCATTCTTCCAGAGTTGAAAGAAGAAAAATTATTTTATTTTGAAGCAAAAGCCGCTTTCAACTTATCCTTATCCTATTACAAACAAAATGCAATTGAAGATGCAAATACTTCTCTCGATGACGCCATGGCTAAAGCGACAAGCTTTGGATTTACTGGAATTGAATTGGATTGCTACGATCTGAAATACAACATCGAAAAGACCCTAGGCAATTATGAGTTGGCCTTAGAATATTTAGTTAGATACAACAGAGTGCGAGAAACTGCTGGATTGTCACTGGCAGGTCAAATGAGCAATCCTGAAATACTGGGAACCATAGAAAACCTTCAGTCTGAAAATAACATGCTAAAGGCCAAAACAGAGGAACAAACCAGTGAGCTTAAGGGACGGGAGATGTATTCCATTTTGCTCTTTGTTTTGCTTACATTGCTTTCCCTGTTGACCATGTCTTTGTTCAAGAATAACAAGCTGCGCGCTAGAAGTAATCAAGCATTAGAAGGCAAAAATTCTGCGCTGATTGACGAGCGAGATCGAGCTCAAGATGCTGCTAAAATTAAAGCAGATTTCCTATCCACAATCACCCACGAGCTACGTACTCCTATGTATGCAGTAACTGGATTGACTCACTTATTGTTAGAGACAGAACCTAGAGATGATCAAAAGGATCATTTAGAAACATTACAATCTTCAGGAGAGTATTTGTTATCACTTATTGATAATATTCTAGATTTCAATAAATTAGAGGCTAATAAGGTACAATTGGAATCTATTCCTTTTGATCTTAAGAAGCGAGTGGAAGACATTACGGTTTCACTTGGAAATCAAGCAAAAGATCAACTGAATAACTTAAATCTAGAATTTGACAAATCGATCCCTAGCCGCATAAAAGGAGATCCAGTCAAAATTTCACAGATACTCATCAACTTAGTTGGAAATGCCATCAAGTTCACTAAAAACGGTAACATCTGGATACGCGTGAATCAAGTGAAGCAAATCGACGACAAGTGTTTGATTCATTTTGAAGTAGAAGATAACGGCAAAGGAATATCTGAAGAAAAGCAACAGGACATCTTTAATAACTTTACTCAAGAAGGATCTAGTACAACTAGAGAATATGGAGGTACTGGTTTAGGTCTTGCCATCGTGAAAAATTTGATAGAGCTGATGGGAAGTAAAGTTGAATTAGATAGTAAAATAGGTCGTGGTAGCGTCTTTTCTTTTGATTTGTGGTTTGAGCTTCCTGATTCTAATAAATTCTATGAAGAGAATTCTACTAAAGGATACGATCACTTTAAAGAGGTAGAAGAATATCCAGAATACAAAAAACCTGTACGTTCAAACTCAAATGCAGAAATAAAACCAGAGCCTAAGATAAACGAAGAAAATAAAGAATCAACAACGACACCTGTAGCGCCCTCAACTCAAGATTCAAGTCCTGAGAATACTGAAGACAAGCCTAGATCTAATAACGACGTCATAGCCATAAAACAGGCAACACCCAAAGACCTGATCGCTAAAAAGATTCTTATTGTAGAAGATAATAAGATCAATCAAATGATTACAAGGAAGATTCTAGAGGGGAAAAACTTTGATTGTGAAATTGCCAATAACGGTATTGAGGCTCTAGGAAAAATCAAAGAAAATCAATACGACCTTGTCCTTATGGATATCCACATGCCTGGAATGGATGGTAAACAATGCACAAGAGAAGTACGCAAGTTTGATCGTGAACTGCCTATCATAGCTCTTACCGCTGTTACCCTGGATGAATCTGAAAAAGAATTTTATGAGATAGGATTTGACGACATCATTCCTAAGCCTTTTAAAATGAATGAATTCTTTGAGAAAATTCAAAAGGCGTTTACAAATTACCAGATTTACTAAAATTTAGGAGCTTCTCCTAAAAATTCCATCGTGATAGGAACATAATACACATGTTCCAAATTATACTGTTTTAGGCGCACAAAATCTTTTTCAGTTGTGATAATGAGTTCCTTTTCTCTAAAACGGTCAATATCTTTTTGAGTAAAATTGTAATGGTCTGGAAAGTATAAGTGATCCACTTCCATATACTCTTTCAAATAACTCACAAAATAATCAGGCTTTGCAATTCCAGTAATTACGGTAATTTTTTGACCTGATAATTTATGAAGCGTTAGGCTCCCTGAAATTCCTATCGCTTCGGCGGCATATCCGATAGTAGAAAAATAAACTCCTTGATAGCTTTTAGGATTTATTTTTTTGATGATCTGTTGCTGCTCTGTCTCACTTAGATCCTCTGGACATTTAGTAACTACGATATGACTGGCACGATATGCTCCAGATCGGGATTCCCTCAAGTTGCCAGCTGGAAGCAGGTGATCATAATAAAAAGGTTGACCGTAACTAGTGAGCAAGACATACGTTGACGCTTTAACATATCGATGTTGATACGCATCATCTAGAAGTATCAAGTCCAATTGATGATTCCTCAGCAAGGTTTCCACTCCATCTACACGTTTTTCACATACAGCAACGACAATAGAATCCTTAAATTTTAATTTGAATTGCAATGGTTCATCTCCAACCTCGACTGGCGTGTTTTTTTCGAAAACTTCTAGAAACCCTCTCGTTTTCCGACCATAACCACGACTTAGAACTGCCACTTTTTTATCGGAATTTTGCCGAATTAAGTATTCGATCATAGGTGACTTTCCAGTACCGCCGGTACTCAGATTTCCAACAGCAATGATGGGAATATCAAATTGCCGCTGCTCTAAAAACCCTTGATCAAAACCCCAATTACGTAACCCAGTAATACCATCGTACAACACTGAAAATGGATATAGTAAAAATCTAAGGTTCGTCATGGCTTCAAAAGTAGCTTAAATTTTATCTTTACTTTTTTACCTCTGTATATGAAAATTCAAGAAGTTACCGATTATTTAGAGCTCTTAGCTCCTTTACACTACGCTCAAGATTTCGATAATGTAGGGTTGCTAGTGGGAGACCCTGCCACTGAAGTAACTGGAGTTCTAGTTACATTAGATTGCCTAGAAACGGTAGTTGATGAAGCGATTGCCAGTAACTGTAATTTGATTATTTCATTTCATCCAATTATTTTCTCTGGCCTGAAACACCTACGAACATCAGATTATGTGCGCAGGACTGTAATCAAAGCCATAAAAAATGATATTGCCATTTACGCAACTCATACCGCTCTGGACATGGCTCATGGCGGCGTAAGCTATCGAATGGCTCAAGAATTGAATCTGACAGAGGTGCGAACCTTAATTCCTGAACAAAACCTAATTAAAAAACTCTCGGTACATGTTCCAAAATCACATGCGAGTCAGCTCAGGGAATCCCTATTTGCTTCAGGAGCTGGAGAGTTAGGCAACTATAGCGAGTGTAGCTTTTCAATAGAAGGCACTGGCACCTTCAAAGGCAGTAAACAAAGTAATCCTGCAATAGGCACTGCAGGAGTTCGCGAGACTTTACAAGAAGAGCTCCTAGAAATTACATTTTTACCACATCTGGAGGGTACTATTCTTAAGACCATGAGAGAAAATCATCCTTATGAAGAGGTTTCTTACTCGCTTCAAACTATCGAGAACACTTATGATAGGATAGGAATGGGAGCGATTGGATTCTTAAAAGAAGAAATGAGTAAAGAAGATTTCCTAAAAAAGATAAAGTCTGTATTTAAAACAGGTGTGGTAAGAAGTTCGCTTTCGCGAAAGCGAACCATTCAAAAAATAGCGGTTCTAGGCGGGTCCGGTGCTTTTGCCATTCAAAATGCAAAGCGCGCTGGTGCGGATGCCTACATCACGGCAGACTTAAAATACCATGATTTTTTCCAAGGTGACGACATCCTTCTTTGCGATGTGGGACATTATGAGAGTGAACAGTTTACAAAAAACCTTTTACACGAATATCTTAGTGAAAAATTTAGTAATTTTGCAATCCTTTGCGCACAGACGCAAACAAACCCTGTAAATTATATATAGCAGATGGCAAAAAAGACCGAGGCAACTGTAGAAGACAAGTTAAGAGAGCTTTACGACCTACAACTAATCGATTCTAGGATAGATGAGATACGCAACGTACGTGGTGAATTGCCACTAGAAGTTCAAGATCTTGAGGATGAAGTGGAAGGATTGAATACCCGCCTAGCAAAACTTGATGCGCACCTAGAGGACCTAAACGAGCAAATCAAAGGCAAGAAAAACTTGATCGAGGAGTCTAAAACTCTTATCAAGAAATACTCTGAGCAGCAAAAGAACGTACGTAACAATCGTGAATTCAACTCTTTATCTAAGGAAATTGAATTTCAAGAATTGGAAATCGAGCTGGCTGAAAAGCACATACGCGAATTCAAAGCACAGATAGAGCAACAAAACGAAGTGATCAAGGACAGCAAGGAACGCGTAGAACAACGTGCTGAACACTTAAAGCATAAGAAAGAAGAACTTGCTGAAATCTTGAAAGAGACAGAGAAAGAAGAGCAAGCGCTTATGAAGATGTCTAGCGATCATGCAGACTCTATCGAACCACGATTGATGAAAGCTTATTCTAAGATCAGACATAGCGTTAAAAATGGTCTTGCAGTAGTGCCGATTGAAAGAGGAGCTTCTGGAGGATCTTACTTCACTATTCCACCACAAGTACAGGTAGAGATTGCGAGTCGCAAGAAAGTAATTACTGACGAGCACTCTGGACGTATCTTAGTAGATGCAGCTTTAGCACATGAGCAAGCTGAAAAAATGAATAGCGTTTTTGACAAGCTATAATTAGACTGTATCAAACCTCACAGAAAACCCGTCTACGCTATGCGTGGACGGGTTTTTCTTTTAACTAGGTTTTAATAGAAAGACGCCATCCTCATTCTACTTTTATATAAAAGATTTAGCGATGAAACTATTGAGTTTATTATTAGTAATGTTTGCTGCAAACAGCTGCAATCAAACGACAGGTGAAACTTCTACTGATACTGCAATGAGCAAAGATCCTGTAGAGGTGCCAGCCTCTGCAGAAGGTATGGAGAAGGCTTATTTTGCCAGCGGTTGTTTTTGGTGTGTAGAAGAAATATTTGAAAGTGTAAAAGGGGTGGAAGAAGCCATATCGGGTTACAGTGGTGGCGAGACCCAAAACCCTACTTATCAGGATCATGCAGACCATGCTGAAGCAAATGAGATCATTTATAATCCAGAGGTAGTTAGTTTTGAAACTTTAGTGGATGTTTATTTTGCCTCTCAAGATATCGAACAAGTAAATGGTCAAGGACCGGATCGTGGAAAGTCCTACAGGAGCATTATATTTTATCAAAACGATCAACAAAAGCAAATCATTGAAGATAAAGTCGCAGCCTTAGAATCAGAAGGTTATGATGTCGCTGCTGAGGTAAAACCCTTCACAAAATTTTGGGTAGCGGAAGATTACCACCAGGATTATGCAAGACTGAACCCTAATAATGGGTACATTCAAAATGTTAGCATTCCACGCTGGAAACGCTTTGCCGCCAAGATGCCTGGCGTTCTTAAAGAAGATGTAAGTCATTGAGGTAGAGAGTTTCTATCCAAATTAGGATATTAAAAGAAACTTATATACATTTACTGTAACATGAACACAATCAATAATATCAGAACTAATAATAATCCGTCACGAGAGTGAGGTAGTTCCTGATATTTTTAAAACAAATCAAAAGGTCTACTTCACAGTAGGCCTTTTTTCATTTAAACCAACCAATTATGTGCGGAATCGTAGGAGTATTTGACCTGAAAAAAGACAGTGCCAGCCAAAGGCAAGATGTGCTAGAACTTTCAAAAAAACTGAGGCATCGCGGACCTGACTGGTCCGGGATCTATTGCGGCGAGAAAGCTATTCTTGCCCACGAACGCTTAACTATCGTGGACCCTCAATCTGGCGGGCAACCCTTATACAGTCCTGATGGTAAAATCGTTCTTGCTGTAAACGGTGAGATCTACAATCACCAAAAGATACGCGAGCAATACAGCAGCTATGAGTTCCAAACTAAATCTGACTGTGAGGTTATTCTAGCTCTATATCAAGATAAGGGCGTGAACTTCATGGATGTACTTAACGGTATGTATAGTTTTGCCCTTTACGACAGCGAGAAAGATGTTTTCCTGTGTGCGCGGGATCATCAAGGAATCATTCCGTTGTATTATGGAACTGATGAAATGGGACAATTCTACGTTGCGAGTGAATTAAAGGCGCTGGAAGGAACATGCAATGAGATCGCTCCATTCCCTCCAGGAAATTATTATTATAGTGAAGACAAAGAATTTACCAAATGGTACGATCGCGATTGGAAAGACTATGATGCGGTAAAGGACAATACCAGCTCTGTAAAAGAATTGCGCAAGGCAATGGAAGATAGTGTTCACAGACATTTGATGAGCGATGTTCCTTACGGCGTATTGCTTTCAGGTGGATTGGATAGCTCTATTGTAAGTGCAGTTGCTAAGAAATATGCTGCACGACGCGTGGAGTCTGGTGATTATGCAGACGCCTGGTGGCCACAGCTACACTCGTTTGCTATAGGCCTAGAAGGAAGTCCAGATCTTGCGGCAGCAGAAACCGTTGCAGAACATATAGGAACGGTACATCACAGCGTGAACTTTACCATTCAGGAAGGTCTCGACGCGATCAAAGATGTCATATACTACCTAGAAACTTATGATGTGACTACAGTGAGAGCCTCCACGCCTATGTATTTATTGGCGCGGGTCATCAAGTCCATGGGAATCAAGATGGTACTTTCTGGAGAAGGTAGCGATGAAATTTTTGGAGGTTATCTGTACTTTCATAAGGCTCCTAGCGCTGAAGAATTTCATAAAGAAACCGTTCGCAAACTGGACACGCTGCACTTGTACGACAATCTGCGCGCTAATAAATCATTAGCTGCTTGGGGTATTGAAGGGCGTGTTCCTTTCCTAGATAAAGAATTTATGGATGTAGCGATGCGATTAAATCCAAAAGATAAAATGTGTGGCAACGGTAAAATGGAAAAGCACATTTTACGTGAGGCTTTTGAGGACTACCTTCCTAAAAGTGTTGCGTGGAGACAGAAAGAGCAATTTAGCGATGGTGTAGGCTACAGCTGGATAGACACCTTAAAAGAAACCGTGAATGCATTAGTGACAGACGAGATGATGGAATCTGCCAAGTTTAAATTCAAAATTAACCCACCTCAAAGCAAGGAAGAATACTACTACCGCAGCATTTTCAGCGAGCACTTCCCTAGCGACGCCGCAGCGAGCTGTGTACCTTCTGTTAAGTCTGTGGCCTGCTCCACGCCTATCGCACTTGAATGGGATGCAGCGTTTAAAAATATGAACGACCCGTCTGGTAGAGCGGTCGCTGGCGTGCATGATGACGGATATTAAAATGTGGTCTTAAAATGTTTGCGCTTTCGCGAAAGCGTAATTATCTTTGGCACTCAATGGAAAACACAAATCATACTTGGTGGTGGAACAACATAGCTCAACAGCCGTGAAGTCGCCCGTATGAATATCTATACAAGGTCTGCTTAACGGCAGACCTTTTTTGTTAGACCTATTCCATTTAATAGAAAGAAAATGAACACTTTTAAACCAAATACATTACATCAAATACTCCTAGCGGACACCATGACACCCGTAGGGATTTACATGAGGTTGCGCGATAAGTATCCAGGAAGTATTTTACTAGAAAGCAACGAATACGGGCAGCGCAGTAACAGCTATTCTTTCATTTGTTGCAATCCCGTAGCGACTTTTGAGATTGATTACGCGCAAATTTCCATTACCACTCCAGATCAAAACATTGAGGAGCAAGAATTCTCAACTGATTATGACCTAGTAAAAGGTCTGGAAAAATTTAAGAATCGATTTGATCCTGGTAGCACTGATTTTCCTTTTCCAACGAATGGTCTTTTCGGTTACCTAAGTTACGACGCGGTCCAATTGTTTGAGAATATTGAGTTTGCAAAGCATAAGATTGTAGATGAAGAAGCGATTCCGCTGGTTCACTATCAGGTATTTCAAAATGTGTTGGTCTTTGATCATTATCACAATCAGCTGTATGTTTTTGATCATGTATATGAAAACGGAACTTCTAAAATGGAGAACCTCATCAACATCATTCAGCACCGCGATATTGCCAAATATGACTTTTCCACCAACGGCAATGAAGAATCAGAAATGTCTGATGCTGATTTCAAACAACTGGTAGAAAAAGGGAAAGAACACTGTAAGCGTGGTGACGTCTTTCAAATCGTTCTATCTAGGAAGTTCACTCAAGCCTACAAAGGTGATGATTTCAACGTATATCGCCAGTTACGGGCCATCAACCCTAGTCCATATCTTTTCTATTTTGATTATGGAAATTTCAGGATTTTCGGATCTTCGCCAGAGGCACAATTGCTTATCAAAAATGACAAGGCGAGCATCCAGCCCATCGCTGGAACATACAAAAGAACTGGCGATGACACTGCAGATCTTACTGCTGCTCAAGAACTCAAAAAAGATCCTAAAGAAACTGCAGAACATGTGATGCTGGTAGATCTGGCCCGAAATGATTTGAGCCGTCACGCTAGAGAGGTTGAAGTGACCGATTACCAAAACATCCATTTCTACTCACACGTGATCCACATGGTCAGCACGGTTCAAGGAACTATTGAGGAAGAAGATAGAATACCATTGATAGGAGATACGTTTCCAGCAGGTACCTTAAGCGGCGCTCCTAAATTTCGAGCAATGCAGCTTATAGATCAATATGAAAATAGTGCGAGACAGTTTTACGGCGGCGCAATAGGCTACCTTGGCTTTGATGGAAGCTTCAACCATGCGATTATCATTAGAACCATATTATCCAGCAATAACAAAATTCACTTTAGAGCCGGAGCTGGGGTAGTTGTCGACAGCGATCTAGAAAGCGAAAATCAAGAAGTTTATAATAAAACAAATGCCTTGAGAAAGGCGATTCAACAAGCAAATCAACAATAGATTATGAAAATAATTCATGCATCAATTATACTAGTTCTACTTCTGTGCTTAACATCTTGTAGTAATAACAAAGAGCTTTTTAAAACGAATGTTGTGCAAAATGGGGACTTTAAGAATGTAAGTTTTGAGCCTAACATGCAATTTGTAACCGTGATGGATAGTGCGTACCAATATTTTTCCAAAGAGGATTATAAAATGGTACTCGCTGGATCTGTAGCTAGAGGGGAAACTATATATCAATCAGATAAATTTAGTTTGAAAATCCTCTTACGCACATACAATCTAGTGGATAGAGAAGAGTACGAGTTTGTACTGAGAACCTTTAGTAAAGATTTCAAAATTATTGATTCCTATGTGATGTCTAGCACGTTAAATAATCTATCCTGCGACGGAAGCATCGATAATGATCTCGTTATTACAAAAACTTGCGATGACGGCACCAGCAAAACAGCAACCATCGATGAATATGGAAAATTCATAGTTGAATGAAAAAGTCGCCCAACATACTGGTTATAGACAACTACGACTCGTTCACCTACAATCTGGTGCACTATCTGGAAGATCTTGATGCGATGGTGACCGTGGTAAGAAATGATAAAATCGAACCCAAGGAAACCTTAGAATACGATGCCATTATTTTATCGCCTGGACCAGGAATCCCGCGTGAGGCTGGAAAACTGATGGAGATCATTGAAGCAGCAAAGGATTCAACTCCGATTTTAGGAATCTGCTTGGGACACCAGGCGATTACAGAAGCTTTTGGCGGCACCATCGTCAATCTTGAAAAAGTATATCATGGTATTGCTACGGTGATGGAGCACGATGACAGCTCGTTTTTTGATCAAGTGGATCAAAAGTTTGAAGCTGGTCGTTACCACTCGTGGAACGCCCAAGAATCTGATTTTCCTAACGTACTTCAAATCACCGCCCGAGATGAAAACGGTCAAATCATGGCTCTCAAGCACAAAGAACTGCCCATCTATGGCGTTCAGTTTCATCCAGAAAGCGTGATGACGCCACAGGGAAAAACGATGCTCAAGAACTTTTTAGCCACACTCTAGCATGAAAGAAATACTCAACGAATTATTTGAACATAAAACGCTTTCGCGAAAGCGTGCTCACGACATTCTTACGGCAATCACCGCAGGCGAGGTAAACGATTCTCAAATCGCTGCATTTCTTACCGTCTATGGAATGCGCAGCGTGACCGTGGATGAGTTGGCTGGTTTTCGAGATGCGATGTTGGAGCAAGCCTTGTTGATTGATCTAGAAAAGTATAATCCGATTGATTTATGTGGTACTGGTGGTGATGGGAAAAATACGTTTAACATCAGCACATTGGCTAGTTTTGTAACTGCTGGTTCTGGTGTTAAAGTAGCAAAACACGGTAATTATGGCGTGAGCAGTGTGAGTGGCTCCAGCAACGTGATGGAGTCCATGGGTTTTAAATTCACAAACGATTTTGAAACGCTGGAAAAGCAAATCGATCAAGCCAATATCTGTTTCCTGCACGCTCCCCTATTCCATCCTGCAATGAAAGCGGTGGCGCCTATTCGAAGAGCATTGGGCATCAAAACCTTTTTCAATATGCTCGGCCCTTTGGTAAATCCTGCACGACCAAAATTGCAGAGCGTGGGTGTTTTCAATCTGCAGCTCGCTAGAAACTACGAGTATTTGTTTCAAAACGAAGAAGGGAAACGCTACGCAATCCTACATGCGCACGACGGTTATGATGAAGTAAGCCTTACTGGTAAAACCAGAATTGCTGGAAATATCGGAGTAGTCGATGTAAAACCTAGCGATTTTAGCCTCGACAAACTAACGATGAATCAAATCTCTGGTGGTGAAAGCCTAGAGGAGGCTGCGACCATTTTTAAAAATGTTCTGGAAAACAAAGCGACGGCGGCACAAAAATCGGTAGTTATTGCAAACGCTGCCACCGCAATATCAGTCGCCCAAGAAATGCCACTTTTAATGGCCGTTGAAAAAGCAACTGAGTCATTAGAGTCTGGAAAAGCACTTGAATGTTTTGAAAAACTATTGGAGTTAAACTAGAAACGAAGTCTCAATACTTCGTGCTAAAAACTGAAACTATTTTGGAAGACATCTTAAAAAAAATAACGAATCAAACCGCCGCTGACCTGAAAGAACGTCGGGCAAAAACTACGCTGGCATCGCTTAAAGAAATGCCGCATTACGCTCGCATGCCATTATCACTGCATGAAGCGCTCAAAAATGGTAGCGGGATTATTGCAGAGCATAAGCGACAAAGTCCTTCTAAAGGATCTTTTGAATGCCCTGCAAGCCTGGAAGATGTGGTTAAAGGCTATGAAAAAGCTGGTGCCAGCGCAATTAGTTGTTTGACAGACGAGCCGTTCTTCGGTGGCACATTGCAAGATTTAGTCGACACTCGTGAGTTTGTAAATATTCCAATCCTGCGCAAAGATTTCATCATCGATTTGTATCAAATCCATGAGGCCAAAGCCCACGGTGCAGATGCAATCTTACTTATCGCTGCTTGCCTGGATGATGAACAGTTGAACACACTATCGCTTGAGGCGCTCAATATAGGCCTCGAGATCCTTTTTGAGGTTCATGATGGTACAGATCTCGACCGTGTCAAAAAAAGTACGGTACAACTCAATCCCACAAAATATATCATAGGCGTCAACAACCGGGATTTAAAGCGTTTCAAGACAGATGTCAAAATCAGTGAAGATCTCATTCCTGCTTTTCCTGAAGGTGTCTTAGCAATTTCAGAGAGCGGAATTTCAGATCCTGAGGTCGTGAAAAACTTGCAAATAGTAGGCTATCAAGGTTTTCTGATAGGTGAGAATTTTATGAAAACTACAGATCCAGGTTCTAGTTGCGCAGAATTCATAAAAGCAATTCAATCATGATGATCAAGATTTGCGGTATGAGAGAAGTTGAAAATATCAATGCTTTGCAGCAGTTGGATATTGACTTTATGGGCATCATCCGCTATCCTAAAAGCAAACGTTTTGTGGACGAGCAGCAAAAGTCTGCTATCGAAAAACTGACCATGAATAAAGGAACCGTCGGTGTTTACGTGAATGCCAGCTTTGAGGAAATCTTGCAGGATATCATTCCCTTGCAGTTGGATGTGCTGCAGTTGCATGGTGATGAGGATTCCGCTTTCGCGAAAGCGTTACTAGAATTGGACATCAAGGTATTCAAGGCTTTCCAGATGAATGAAGACTTTAATTTTGAGTCTTTTAAAGATTGGGAACAACTCGCAAAAGAATACCAAGGCAAGCTATTTTTCCTGTTCGACACGGCGACTAAAAATTATGGCGGCAGCGGCAAGAAATTTAATTGGCAATTGCTCGACAACTATACCGGTAACATACCTTTTTTGTTGAGCGGCGGTATTTCCAATGACGATGCAAGTGATATAAAAAACATTAAACACGATATGTTTCTAGGTGTAGACTTGAACTCACAATTTGAGGACGAGCCCGGATTAAAGAATATCGAAATGATTAAAAGTTTCATAGAAAAATTAAGAAAATGAGCTATCAAGTAGACGATAAAGGGTTTTACGGCGAGTTCGGTGGTGCATTCATACCAGAATTGCTATATCCTAATATTGAAGAGCTTCAGGAAAACTACCTGAAAATTGAGAAAAGCGAAGAGTTTCAAATCGAATTTCACCAGCTGCTCAAGGATTATGTGGGCAGACCTACACCATTGTTCCTCGCAAAAAGATTATCTGCAAAATACGGCGCAGAGATCTGGCTCAAACGCGAGGATCTTTGTCATACTGGTGCTCATAAAGTCAACAATACAGTAGGTCAAATTCTGCTAGCAGAAAAACTAGGCAAAAAACGAATCATTGCCGAAACCGGCGCAGGCCAACACGGTGTTGCCACAGCAACCGTTTGTGCCTTAAAAGGCTTAAAATGCATCGTCTACATGGGTGAGAAAGATATCGAACGTCAAGCACCTAACGTGGCTCGCATGAAAATGCTAGGCGCCGAAGTACGACCAGCCACCAGCGGTTCTAAAACCTTAAAAGACGCTACCAATGAAGCGATGCGCGACTGGATTAATAATCCAGAAGACACACACTATATCATAGGATCTGTAGTTGGACCACATCCCTATCCAGATATGGTAGCACGTTATCAAGCTATTATTTCTAAGGAAATTAAAGAGCAAATGCAAGGCTTGCCTGATTATGTGATCGCATGTGTAGGCGGTGGCTCTAATGCCATGGGTGCCTTCTACCATTTTCTAGATGATCCATCAGTCAAATTGATAGGTGTAGAAGCAGCTGGTTTAGGAGTTGATACAAATAAGACAGCAGCAACATTAACCTTGGGAACTCCAGGCGTTTTACACGCCAGCCGTTCCATCATGATGCAAGATAAAGACGGTCAAGTGGTAGAGCCACATAGCATCAGTGCCGGACTGGATTATCCAGGAATTGGCCCTGCTCACGCTTGGTTAAAAGTTTCTGATCGTGCCCAATACATGGCAGTAACAGATGCAGATGCTCTAAAAGCAGCCGTGGAATGCAGCCAGATGGAAGGAATTATTCCAGCATTGGAAACAGCTCATGCTTTTTCTGTATTAAAAGATTTGGACTTAAATCCAACTGATCGTGTGGTGATCAACCTTTCTGGACGTGGCGATAAGGATATGGATACTTACATGAGAGAACTTCATCTTTGATGAATCTGAACGCAAACTTGAACTTCAATAATAACAACTGCAATTTTCCCCTTTGGGGAAATGTCCGCAGGACAATGGGGCTACTATGACGAACAAATTAACCCGACTCTTTAGCAAGAAGCAAAAAAACCTGCTTAATATATTTTTTACAGCTGGGTATCCTCAACTGGAGGACACAACGGTAATCTTAAAAGCTTTAGAAGACTCTAAAGTGGATCTGGTAGAAATAGGCATTCCTTTTAGCGATCCACTGGCAGATGGTCCAACAATCCAAGAAAGCAGTAAAAAAGCTTTGGAGAACGGAATGAGCATTGAAAAACTCTTTTCACAACTTGAAAAGTTCAAGAATGATAATCCAGATTTTGATACTCCTGTTTTACTGATGGGTTATTTGAATCCTGTGATGCAGTATGGATTGGATCGTTTTTGCGAGCGCTGTGCGGCCGTTGGTGTGGATGGTTTGATCATTCCAGATTTGCCCATGTATTCCTACCAAATGGGATTCCAAGAGACCTTTGAGAAACACAACATTTCGAATGTTTTCTTGGTCACACCACAAACCTCTGAAAAGCGAATCAAAGAAATTGATGCCAATTCGACCGGTTTTATTTATGCGGTAAGCAGTGCGAGTACCACAGGTTCTAAAGCAGATTTCTCTGCTGCTGCAGACTATTTAGGCAGATTGCGTGACATGAATTTAAACACGCCAGTATTGACAGGTTTCAACATCAAGAACGCTCAGAATTTTAAGGATGCCTGCAATTATGTGGATGGGGCCATCATCGGTAGCGAGTTTATTCGTCAGATTTCAGCATCCTCAGACTTAAACGATACGGTTCGTGAATTTGTAAAATCAGTTAAAGGTTAAATAAACGTGATTATTTAGTTTTCCGCTTTCGCGAAAGCGAAACACCACTTACATTTGCAAAGCAATGAAACAAACTATTACACATCACCATCATTTAAATACTTCCCGCAAGGCGAGCTAAAAATGTATTGATGTAACTCAACATATTTATAAACCCGTCTTTTTTAGGCGGGTTTTTGCATTTCCATCAGGAACCAAAAGCGATCTAAAAGAGACTCCAAACGCTGTAAAGCACCAACTAATGATTAGAATAGCAGTACAAAAATCAGGAAGATTATCAGACAAATCCCTTCAATTACTCAAAGATTGCGGGATCAAATTTGATAACGGAACACGCAAATTGAGCTCTAAAGCCAAGAATTTCCCGATAGAGATTCTCTTCTTACGCGACGATGATATACCGCAATATGTCGCACAAGGCGTGGCAGATCTTGGAATTCTAGGACTCAATGAAGTTGAAGAAAAAGATCAGAAAGTGGACGTCATCAAGCAACTAGGTTTTGCTGGCTGCCGTTTAAGTCTTGCTGTTCAAAAAGATGTGGACTATACAGGCCTCGAGTGGTTTAATGGAAAGCGAGTGGCGAGTAGTTACACTACCATCGTAAAGAAATTCTTTGCTGATAAAGGCATCAACGCCACCACTGAGGAAATAGGTGGTAGTGTTGAAATAGCACCAGGAATAGGCCTTGCGGAAGGTATCTGCGATATCGTTTCCACAGGTTCCACACTTATCATGAATGGTTTAAAAGAAGTGGAAACCGTTATGTACAGTGAGGCTGTTTTGATTGCAAACCCATCCTTGAATGATGAGAAAAAAGAGCTGCTGGACAAATTGATGTTCCGTATGGAAGCGGTTCAAAACGCTGCCAAAAACAAATACATCCTCTTGAATGCACCTAACGACAAGATTAAGGAAATTTCTGATCTTCTACCAGGAATGAAAAGCCCGACCGTGCTACCACTAGCTGAAGAAGGCTGGTCAAGCTTGCACAGCGTCATTGAGGAAAACGACTTTTGGAATGTGATCGATCAGCTCAAAGACGCTGGAGCACAAGGTATTTTAGTAAGCCCTATTGAAAAACTAATCGTCTGATGGAAATCGTTCTAAATCCCAATATCAATCAGCGTGATGCTCTGTTGGAGCGACCGCTCAAGCAACGCAGCGAGGTCGACAGTGCCGTAAAGGATATTATTCAGCTGGTCGTAGAAAATGGCGATGAGGCACTGATTGCTTTTGCAAAACAGTTTGATAAAGCAGAGTTGACCCAACTAAAAGTAACTCTTCCAGAAATTGAACGAGCCTCTGAACAAGTCGATACAGACCTTAAAAAGGCTATACAAACTGCCTACGACAACATTTATAAATTTCACGAGGCCTGTTTTACAAAAGATTATGCAGTCGTAGAAACCATGCCAGGCATCACTTGCTGGAGAAAGTCATTACCCATTGAAAAGGTAGGACTATACATTCCAGGTGGCTCTGCTCCTCTTTTTTCTACCGTATTGATGCTGGCCATTCCGGCACAAATCGCGGGCAATAAAAAAGTAGTGTTGTGCAGTCCTACCGACGAGAACGGTGACATCAATCCAGTCGTTCTTTACACAGCAAACCTATGCGGTGTTACCGAGATTTACAAGGTGGGCGGCGCTCAAGCGATTGCTGCGATGACCTATGGAACCAAAACCATTCCATCGGTTCACAAAATCTTTGGTCCTGGAAATGCGTTTGTGACCAGGGCTAAGGAACTTGCCCAGCAGCAAGGCGTTGCTATCGACATGCCAGCCGGACCTTCAGAGGTTTTGGTCATTGCAGATGCGCAGGCAAATCCTACCTTTGTTGCAGCAGACCTGCTCGCTCAGGCGGAGCACGGTCATGATTCGCAGGTCATTTTGCTAACCGATTCTGAGGACCTAGCCAAAGCTGTTGATGAGGAAATTGAAATTCAGATAAGTTCGCTTTCGCGAAAGCAAACTGCCAAAGCTGCACTGGAAAACAGTAAGACCATCGTGTTAGATAGCATTGATCAATGTGTAGAATGGTCTGATGTTTATGCACCAGAACACCTAATTATTAATACAGTAGATGCTGATAACGTGGCCAATGAAATTGCTGTAGCTGGTTCCATTTTTATAGGTTCCTACACTTGCGAGAGTCTTGGTGACTATGCCAGCGGCACCAATCACACGTTACCAACTTACGGTTATGCACGCAATTATAGCGGTGTATCTGTGGACAGTTTTGTAAACAAGGTAACCTATCAAAAAGCCACCGCACAAGGAATTAAAAACCTAGGCCCAGCGGTAGAAACCATGGCAGCTGCCGAAGGTCTGGATGCGCATAAAAACGCGGTGAGTGTGCGATTAAAAAGTTTAGAAAATAACGATTAAGCGATTCCGCCCTGCGGCGGAATGACAACAAAATGAAATTCAATTTACAAAACATAGTTAGGAAGAACATCTGGAACCTAAAGGCCTACTCTAGCGCGCGCTCTGAGTTTAAACTTTATGGCGATGTCTCTCCAAGTAGAATTTCCCCTTTCGGGAAAATGTCCGCCGCAAGCGGACAAATAGGGCTCACGCTATTAGATGCTAACGAGAATCCCAACGATCCAAGAACTCATAACTCTGAACTCATAACTCCTAACTTGAATAGGTATCCTGATCCATTACAAAGCGAGATCAAAGAATTATTGAGTGAGCAAAAAGGTATTTCACCAGATCAGATTTTTGTAGGCAACGGTAGCGACGAGGCTATCGATTTACTGTACCGCATATTTTGTGAACCTGGAAAAGATAGTGTAATTACATGTCCGCCTACATATGGAATGTATGAAGTAAGCGCAGCGATCAATGATGTGAAGAATGTTGAGATCCCGTTGACAACAAGTTTTGAGTTAGACGTCGAGCAGATCCTGAAACGAGTTCAGGATGACAAGTCTATAAAACTCCTATGGATCTGTTCGCCTAATAACCCAACAGGAAACGTACTGCTTAAAGCCGACCTGGAGCACGACTGGCAGGCAGAAAATTATACTAAAGGTGGTATGATGGACATGCCCTTTGCGCCAGAATTTGAAGAGGAACTCAAAGAAAATCAGCGGTTGATGGATCAATTGATCGGTGGATTTAACGGCATAGTGGTGGTAGATGAAGCCTATCAGGATTTTACAGAGAACCAAAGTTTTATCAGCCGTCTGGATGATTATACAAATCTTGTCGTGTTGCAAACCATGAGTAAAGCACACGGTCTTGCTGGTGCTCGGACTGGTTTTGCCTTTGCTTCACAAGAAATTATTGCGCTGTTCAACAAAACAAAGCCGCCATATAATGTGAATGAATTATCGCAAAAAGCGGTCGCTTCTGCTCTTAAGAATGTAGAGCAAACCAGATTGCAGGTAGAGGAATTGATAGACAATCGAGAAATCCTCATTGCCGATTTGCAACAGCTTCCTTTTGTAAAGCAGGTATTCCCAAGTGAAGCCAATTTTATTTTGGCTGAAGTTGAAGATGCAACCAAAGTTTATAATTATTTGAAAGATCAATCATTGATTATTCGCAATCGCAGCAGTCAGATTCCGAATACTTTGCGATTTACCGTGGGAACGAGAAAGGAATGTGCGGATTTGATGGAGGCATTGAAAGCATATAAAAGCATTGAAGTTTAATTAAAAAGCGAAGCCGTCCAGCGACGACTTGACTTATGAAAAAAGTATTATTTATAGATCGGGACGGTACCATCGTCAAAGAGCCGCCAACAGATTATCAACTCGATAGCTTTGAAAAGTTGGAGTTCTTACCTATGGCGATCACGCAATTGCACCGCATCGCTCGAGAGTTGGATTATGAACTAGTGATGGTGACCAATCAGGATGGTTTGGGGACAAATAGTTTTCCAGAAAAAACCTTCTGGCCAGTGCATAACCTTATGATGGAAGTTTTAGAAAATGAAGGTGTGAAATTTAGTGAGGTATTGATTGATAGATCGTTCCCAGAGCAAAATGCGCCTACTCGAAAACCACAAACAGGTTTATTAACACATTACATCAAAGGCAATTACGATCTAGCCAACAGTTTTGTTATAGGTGATCGCAATAGTGATATGCAATTGGCTAAAAACCTAGGCTGCAAAGGCATTCAGTTACCTTCTATTACAGATGATTCTACATTTGAAAATGATTTGGTCGTTCTAAAAACTGATTCCTGGAAAGAGATCTTTCAATTTTTGAGAGGTCAGCCTCGCAAGGTTTCGGTTAGCAGGAAAACGAATGAAACCGATATTCAAATCACGCTCAACCTGGACGGTTCTGGAAACGGGACGATTGATACAGGCTTGAAATTCTACGATCACATGCTGGAGCAGTTGCAACGTCATGGCTCACTGGATCTGGACATCAAAGTAGATGGCGATTTAGAAATAGACGAGCATCACACTATTGAGGATACCGCCATTGCGCTGGGTGACGCTTTCGCGAAAGCGTTATCCACTAAAAAAGGCATCAATAGATATGGCTTTTTGTTACCTATGGATGACAGCCTTGCACAGGTTGCCGTGGATTTTGGAGGAAGACCATGGATCGTCTGGGAGGCAGAATTTAAAAGAGAATACGTGGGTGATATGCCTACAGAATTGTTTTACCACTTCTTCAAATCCTTCAGCGATGCGTCAAAATGCAACCTGAACATGAAAGTGGAAGGTGACAACGAGCACCATAAAATTGAATCGCTATTTAAAGCTTTCGCGAAAGCGATAAAAATGGCAGTCAAACAAACCGGCGACGGCAAGTTGCCTAGCACCAAAGGCACGTTATGATTGCAATCGTAAAATATAACGCGGGCAACATAGGCAGTGTGACCAATGCTCTCAATAGGCTAGGCATTGAAAACAATGTAACAGACGATCCAGCCGAATTAAAAGTAGCAGACAAAGTGATTTTTCCAGGAGTTGGCGAGGCTGGAACGGCCATGAAATATTTGAAGGAACGTGGTCTGGATGAAATTTTGAAATATCTAGAACAGCCATTTTTGGGGATTTGTCTTGGTATGCAATTGATGTGCAACCATAGTGAAGAAGGCGATACCGAGTGTCTTGGTATTTTTGATACTGATGTGAAACGATTCCGCCCTTCGAGTGCCTCAGGGCTCGGAATGAAGGTGCCGCATATGGGATGGAATTCCTTGAGTTATGGGTTAGGAGTTCAGGGTTCAGAGTCGGTCATAACTCAAAACTCTGAACTCTTAACTAATATACAGAGCGGTAGCGACGTATATTATGTCCACTCCTATTACGCAGAACTTTGTGAGGATACAGCTGCCACTTGCGATTATATTTTGCCATTTAGCAGCATGTTGCAAAAAGACAATTACTACGCGACCCAGTTTCATCCAGAGAAAAGCGCTGGAGTTGGAGAGCAGTTGTTGAAGAATTTCGTCAACCTATAAATCGAAGCCGTCCTGCGACGGCTTGACAAATGAATTAAAAATTGCGGAAGTAATTTTCCACTTTGGAGAAATGTCCGCAGGACAATGGGCCTATGAGAATAATACCAGCAATAGACATTATCGACGGGAAATGCGTAAGGCTTTCTCAAGGAGATTATAACCAGAAAACGATCTATAATGAAGACCCGCTTGAGGTTGCAAAAGAGTTTGAGGCTAACGGAATCGAGTATTTACATCTAGTGGATCTTGATGGTGCTAAAAGCGCTCACGTGGTCAACTGGAAAGCGTTGGAACGCATCGCAAGCCAGACAGGTTTGAAGGTGGATTTTGGCGGTGGCGTAAAAACAGATGAAGACATTAAAATGGTCTTTGAAAGTGGCGCCAAGCAAGTAACGGGCGGCAGCATAGCCGTCAAGGACTCGGATACATTTGAAGGTTGGATCGAGAAGTACGGTAGTGATAAAATCATCCTGGGCGCAGACGCTAAAGACGGAATGATAGCCACGCACGGCTGGCTGGAAAGCAGCGAACTCGAAGTGATTGAATTTATCAATGAATGGAACAAGAAAAATATTGAGTACGTTATTTGTACAGATATTGCTAAAGATGGCATGCTCGCCGGTCCCAGTTATCGATTGTATAAAAGCATTCTAGCATTGAATGATATAAAAGGCAGTGAAACACCACTTCCATCCTTTAATCACATGAAAATTGAACGACCTGTAAAGCTTATAGCTTCAGGAGGTGTCGCCGTTGCAGACGATTTGCATCGTTTACGGGAGATGGGTTGTGAAGGAGCTATTGTAGGCAAAGCATTTTATGAAGGTAGAATCAGTTTTAAGGAGTTGAGAGAGTTTATCTAATACCTGCGGACGCAGGAATCTAGCTGGTTGAAAACCGGCATTTGAATGAAATAACATAGCGAAGCCGTCCTGCGACGGCTTGACAAAGGAATAGTCATCTTGTAGATGGCGTAAATTTAAAGTAGGTGTTTGATCCGCAGAGATCTCCGCCTACGCGGAGAACTATGCTAAAAAAAAGAATAATACCATGCCTTGACATCAAGGACGGACGCACCGTTAAAGGAATCAACTTTGTTGGCTTACGCGATGCTGGCGATCCCGTACAACTTGCCCGGCAGTATGCTGATCAAGGTGCTGACGAATTGTGTTTTCTGGACATCACTGCAACGGTTGAAAAAAGAGAAACGCTAGTGCCACTTGTACGTGAGATAGCAGCAGTCTTAAATATTCCATTTACCGTTGGTGGTGGGATCAATGACGTGAAGCTCGCTAAAGAAATCATCAAAGCTGGCGCTGATAAAGTTGCGGTGAATAGTGCGGCAGTTCACAGACCAGAATTGATCAACGAATTGGCGGCTGAACTAGGAAATCAGTGTGTCGTAGTTGCTGTGGACACGAAGAGAATTGCAGTGACTGACGGAGCGAAGCCGTCCTTCGACGGCTTGACTAACAAAGTCTTCGTCGCGGGCGGCAGAATCGAGACTGAATTAGAAACCATTGCCTGGTGTGAAGAATGTGAACGTCGTGGCGCCGGCGAAATCCTGCTTACCAGTATGGATCACGACGGCACCAAAAACGGATTTGCACTGGAGATAACAGATACGCTTTCGCGAAAGCTAAACATTCCCATCATCGCCTCTGGTGGTGGTGGAACAGCTGCTCACTTTGAAGAATTATTCAAAGATACACATGCCAGTGCAGGACTTGCGGCTAGTATTTTCCATTTTGGAGAATTGCCCGTACCAGAATTGAAAAAACAACTGGCTAAAGCTGGAGTTGAAATCAGGATTCCTGCGAAAGCTGCGATTTAAATTTGAGTAAATAGAATAGCGAAGCCGTCCTGCGACGGCTTGACAATTAACCAACTAAATGGTTAAATTGAATAAATTAAAAAAATAGTGGTCGGAACTTAATGGTTTCTGCCTGCGCGGAAATTGATCTTATGAAACTAAATTGGAATAAAGGAGAAAACGGTTTACTACCAGTCATCGTTCAAGATGCGACTAACAAGCAAGTGTTGATGTTGGGTTACATGAACGAGGAAGCATTTGAGAAAACCACATCAGAAAAGCGCGTGACCTTCTACTCTCGCAGCAAAAAACGCTTGTGGACAAAAGGTGAATCTTCTGAAAACTATTTGGATGTAGTGAGCATTTCGACAGACTGCGACAGTGATTCCATATTGATTCAAGCAAATCCTCAAGGTCCAACCTGTCACACTGGGAAAACGTCTTGCTTTGAAGCTGGAGAAGAAGTTCGCTTTCGCGAAAGCGAAAACAAGTTCACCATCAACGATCTAGAAAAAACCATTCACCAACGCATCGATGATCAAGTGGAAGGATCTTATACTTATTCGCTCATTCAAAAAGGAATCAACAAGGTTGCTCAAAAAGTAGGTGAAGAAGCGGTGGAAACCGTGATTGACGCTATTAATGGTAAAGAAGAAGACTTTATTTATGAAGCAGGCGACTTGATGTATCACTATCTAGTCCTTCTCAAGGCAAAAGGCTACTCCCTGCACGATATTGAGGCTGAACTTGCTAAAAGACACTTAAAGAAATAGGCGAACAAACTGACTATTAGTATATTTAGGAAACTTAAAAACTTACCGATGGGAAAATTTGAAAAGTACAATGGATCAAACGGCGACTTTAGATTTCGCTTAAAAGCTGGGAATGGTGAAAACATCTTAGCAAGTGAAGGATATACTACCGCTGCTGCTAGAGACAATGGAATTGAAAGCGTGAAGAAAAACAGTACCGAAGAAAAGCACTATGATCTTAAAGAAACTGCTGCTGGAAAATGGCATTTCAACGTGAAAGCCAGCAATGGTCAAGTGATTGGTTCTAGCCAGTCGTACGCCAGCGAAAGCTCTGCCAAGGCAGGAATGCAAAGCGTGATGAAAAACGCACCAGATGCCAGCATAGTAGACGCATAATATTTATATAACATCTTTAATAATCCGCAACCTAACAGTTGCGGATTATTTATTTAATGCTTGTTTTAAAGATGGGCAGGACATTCTAGAATATCAAATATCAAGTCTGATCTTAATCTAAGTTATCAATTAACTTGACCTTAACCGCAAATGCTTGTACATACAATAACTTTATAAAAAAACATATTATGAGTGACACTCAAGAATTATTGAAATCTATAAAGATAGGAGCGGTAGAACTGAAAAACCGCGTGGTAATGGCACCTATGACCCGATGTCGTGCTACTAATGAGCATCAAGCACCAGAACAAAAACATGTAGATTATTATACACAGCGCGCCAGTGCTGGACTCATCATTACAGAAGGAAGTGAAGTATCTAAAAAAGCACGAGGTTATCCTTTTGTGGCTGGTATTTTTAATGATGCCCAAGTAGAAGGATGGAAACAAGTAGTTGACAGCGTGCATGCAGATGGTGGTAAAATATTCATGCAACTGTGGCACGTAGGACGAACTTCCCTACCTGATTATCATGACGGCCAATTACCATGGGCGCCTAGTGCCGTGAATCCAGAAACAGAATTGCGAAACGATAAAGGCGAGAAAAAGCAGACTGTGACGCCCCACGCCATGAGCAAAGAGGAGATCAAACAAACCGTAGCGGAGTTTGGTCATGCGGCGGCTAATGCAAAGAAAGCTGGTTTTGATGGTGTGGAAATTCATAGCTCTAATGGCTATCTAATCCACCAATTCTTTAATAGCCAATCCAACATACGTACAGATGAGTACGGTGGTAGTAATGAGAACAAGGCACGTTTCTATTTTGAAGTGCTAGAAGCTGTAAAAGAAAGCTGGCCTGAAAACCGCATAGGAAGTAGATTTAATCCTTCATTACACGGCGTTTTTGGGATAGAGGGAACTGTAGATACGATTCCGTTTTTTGATTATTTGATCAATCGATTGAATGATTACGATCTCGCATACATACATTTATCTGAACCCTTTACTGATGTGAGCGACGTCAACTTTTTAGAAAGCGATATTGCTAAGCATTACCGTCCTATTTATAAAGGAAATTTGATGATCAATAGTGCCTTTGATCGTGAATCAGGAAATAAGGTCATTAAAGAAGGGTACGCAGATTTGGTCGCTTTTGGAAAGCTATTTATCTCTAATCCAGACTTGCCGCATCGTTTTGAGCTCAAGGCAGAAACTGCAGAATGGGATCAGGACACCTTTTATTCCCAAGGACTTGAAGGGTATACGGACTACCCAACATTTGAAGAACAGAAAGCCCCTACGATTTGATTCCTTTCAATAAAATAACCGGTAATTCCTTTTCAAGATCAGCTACTTCAGTAGCTGATTTTTTTGGTATCCATAGGTAAATGGATCTTAGTGTGCTCAGGAGGTTGAACAGCATGGTTTCCACGCTCAACTTCTTGAACTCACCGCTTAGAATCCCATCTAGCAAGATCTGTTTAAAATCCAGTTCATACTTCCTACGCAGCGCAATGTATTCTTCATAAGCTTTGCCTTCTAAATGCATCCAGTCCGTATTTAATACCGCAAGGGCATCTGTATGTTCGACTGCTATTTTGATGTGAAGAGCTATGAGTTTTTCCGCTTTCGCGAAAGCGGAATCGCCATCCAGCTGCACTGCATGCATCCCATTAGTGAACTTATGAGCCACTTCAAGGATCAATTGAGTTAGAATCTCCTGTTTTCCAGAAATGTGATTGTACAGACTCGCTGCTTTGATATCCAGCGCTGCAGCCAGGTCGCGCATGGTGACCGCGCTGTAACCACGTTGCTTGAAAAGCTGGGCTGCGGTGCGAACGATCTGTTTTTTTCTTGCGGTCATGGTGGCAAAGGTATGGCTTATCCATTTTTCTAAAGTAGCTTTGACTATTATTGAACATCATGTCAGACAAGATCATTTCCAATCCCTTAATAGACCGTTTACCACCACATCTTAAACAGTTTATAAAGCCACAAAATTATGAGCTATACACCGCACAAGATCAAGCGGTGTGGCGTCACGTGATGCATAAAAACGTGGATTACCTATCAAAAGTAGCTCACGGCTCCTATCTGCAGGGATTGAACAAAACGGGAATTTCTATTGATGAAATTCCTTCTATGTACGGTATGAATCGCATCCTAAAAGAAATAGGCTGGGCGGCAGTAGCCGTAGATGGATTTATACCACCAGCGGCTTTTATGGAATTTCAAGCCTATAAAATATTGGTGATTGCTGCAGACATCCGCAAGTTGGAGAATATTGAATATACCCCAGCACCAGACATCATTCATGAAGCGGCAGGTCATGCCCCTATAATTGCGAGTCCTGATTATGCTGAGTATTTAAGACGTTTTGGTGAGATAGGCAGCAAAGCTATTTCTAGCGCGCACGATCACGAGATGTATGAGGCTGTTCGGGAACTATCTATCTTAAAAGAGATCAGGAGCGAGAAAAAAGATCCCGAATTGGATCAAAAAATAGCAACTGCTGAAGCTAAGGTTGAAGACCTTCAAAATAAAAAAGTAGATCCTAGTGAGATGTCGCTTATCCGGAACTTGCACTGGTGGACCGTGGAATATGGGCTGGTAGGTACACTAGAAGATCCTAAACTCTATGGTGCTGGATTGCTTTCCAGTATAGGAGAAAGCAAAAGCTGTCTGGATCCTTCAGTTATAAAACGACCTTACACCATTGACGCGGCGTATCAAGATTTCGACATCACCCAAAAGCAACCACATTTATATGTGACACCAGACTTCGCTCACTTGAGCGAGGTTTTAGAAGAATTTGCTAATACTATGGCAGTGCGTAAAGGTGGTCATCGTGGTCTTCAAAAATTGATTAATTCAAAAAGCTTAGGGACAATCGAACTTAGTACAGGTCTTCAAGTTTCTGGAATTTTTACGCGCATGATTAAGAATGAAGATAACGAGGTGGTGTTTTTTGAAACTCAAGGAAAAACAGCCTTAGCCTACCGTGAAAAAGAATTGATAGGACATGGTACTAGTAAACACAAGAAAGGTTTTCTATCACCTATTGGAAAGTTAAAGGGTATCAATCTAGCCATTGAGGATATGGGGCCTCGAGATTTACAAGCCTATAACTTTTACGACAACGAGCGCATTGAATTTACTTATGAAAGTGGCATACGGGTGGAAGGATTGAATGTGACAGGGATGCGCAACGTCAACGGTAAATTAATGTTGATTCAGTTTACGGACTGCACAGTCACGTATAAAGGTGAAGTACTCTTCTCCCCAGCAGATGGATTGTTGCATCTTGCTGTGGGTAAGGAAATAGTAAGTGCCTATGCAGGTCCAGCTGATTATCACAGTTTTGATATGGTATATCATGAAAGTGAAACCAAAACAGTAAAACCTGAGCGTTCTACAAGAGAAGTTGCTGTGAATGGTCTATATCAAAAAGTTAGGAACTATAGGGAAGAAGATAAAATCAACAAACCGCTGCTAGAGAAAATTAAAGCTCAAGTGCAGCAAGATTACTTAGATCAATGGTTATTGCTATTTGAAATTGATGAATTACTTGCCTAAAGTTTACAGCCTAATTTGCAATGGAAACAATGTAATTTCGACTTCAATTTAAAAACAAACATGTTCGGACTTTTTAGAAAAAGAAATGAGGGTAAAATAAAAGAGTATCTTAAAAAAGGTGCAACCCTACTAGACGTTCGTACCTCGTCAGAGTATAACAATTCAAATATTATTGGATCTGTAAATATTCCAGTGCAGTCAATGGATCAACAAATCAACAGTTTAGACAAATCCAAACCCATCATCACCTATTGCGCTATGGGTGGTCGCAGCACTATGGCGGCCGCAAAACTCAAATCCATGGGCTATCATGTTGTAGATGCTGGTAGTATTAAAAACATGAGAAAGCAATTGAAATCATAGATATAATAAATCTATTATTAACCTACTTTTAGGTCATGAGAGCAGTATATCCAGAGAATGAAAATGAAAGCAACTTCATTTTTACTGGTTTTCAATCTCCCACATCGCGCCACTTACTTCGTGAGCGAAAACTGTTCAAAATCATATGGTGTACTGATCTTAGCCAGGAGCTCATCGTTGATGGAGGCCTAGTCAATTTACAACGGTATCAGTTACTATTTTGCACACCTGAAAATATCATAGAAATTCCCGAAACTAGTCCAGAACTTTTAGGATACCTATTTCCTGCTGAATTCTACAACTTGCAGAATCAAAAGTCAGACAATGGTGCTAACGGCATTTTATTCTATGGACTTGACAATGCTCCTGTAATTCAATTAGAAAAAAGACAGCAGAAAATTATAGAAGCGATCCATATTTTGATACAAGAAGAGTTTCGGCAAAAAGATGATCTACAAGGTGAAATGTTGTGCCTGCTTCTACAGAGAATCCTTTTTACCGCAACCCGAGTGTTACAAATGAACCAGGGTCAACATCTATGGAGCAATAAGCAAGTGGATCTGGTAAAAAGATTCAATTTATTGGTGGAACTTCATTTTAAGGAAAAGCACCAGGTAGCCGACTATGCCGAACTTCTTTCTAGGTCGCCTAAAACCCTATCCAATCTTTTCAAGAAGCACGACATTCCATCACCGCTCAAGATTATTAATGGGCGAATCATGTTAGAGGCTAAAAGATTACTCCATTTTTCAAACCTCACAGCGGAAGAAATAGGGCAGAAATTAGGCTACAGCGAGCCCAGCCATTTTTCTAAATTCTTCAAAAAGCAAACAGGTACATCGCCTTTGAGTTTTCGGAAGTGAGAATAGCATTTGTCCATTGCACAATTTTGTGATAAAGATTTCGTGCTTTGGATGATTCAATCGCCATTTACTATCTTTAAAGACCAAATTTGTGTATTTATGAAAATCAATTACTTGATAGCCGTTCTATGTTTTTTCGCTTTCGCGAAAGCGAACTCACAACAACTTCCCGATCCACCAGAAGCTCAAAAATATTACGAGTCTCAAGAATTCCGCTTATTGGGCCCATTCCGTGGTGGGAGAAGTGCGGCGGTGACTGGAGTGCCAGGAAAACCAAATCTATTTTATTTTGGTAGTACAGGCGGTGGCGTGTGGAAAACGACAGACGGCGGCCGTACCTGGAGCAATATTTCTGATGGGTATTTTGGTGGTAGTATTGGTGCCGTGAGCGTTGCACCTAGCGATCATAATGTGATCTACGTAGGCGGTGGTGAAAAAACCGTGAGAGGAAATGTCTCAAGTGGTTATGGTATATGGAAATCTGTAGATGCTGGTAAGTCCTGGAAGCCAGCAGGTTTGCCTAATAGTCGACATGTGCCACGCATTTCAATAGACCCCAATGATCACAACATCGTTTATGCCGCTGTACTAGGAAACATCTATAAGGAGTCTAAAGATAGAGGTGTCTATAAATCTACAGATGGAGGTAAAAGCTGGAAAAAGACGTTATTCGCAAATGATCTCGCTGGAGCGGTAGATCTTATCATTGATCCTTCCAATCCTCGCAACTTATATGCCTCTACCTGGCGCATTCAACGTACTCCTTATAGCTTAAGTAGTGGTGGTGACGGCAGCGCGCTATGGAAAAGTACAGATTATGGTGAGACTTGGTCTGAAATTTCTAAAAATGGAGGCTTTGCTAAGGGGACATTAGGGATTATGGGAATCACCGTTTCTCCAGTGAATTCAGACAAACTCTATGCTATTGTAGAAAACAAAGATCAAGGTGGTGTGTATCGCAGTAATGATGCAGGGATGACTTGGACTAAAACCAATGACGACCGCAACTTGCGACAACGCGCCTGGTACTACACTCGTATTTATGCAGATACCCAGGATGAAGACGCGGTATATGTTGTCAATGTTTCCTACCACAAGTCTACAGACGGTGGTCATAATTTCTCAAGTAATAGAGCACCCCATGGCGATCACCACGATTTATGGATCGCACCAGAAGATCCAAAACGTATGATCATGGGAGATGATGGTGGCGCACAAGTCACGTATGATGGCGGTGAAACCTGGTCAACCTACTACAATCAGCCTACCGCACAATACTATAGAGTAACTACTGACAATTCATTCCCATATAGAATTTATGTGGCGCAGCAGGATAATGGAACGATCAGGATTCCTCATAGAACCACTGGAGGATCGATAACCGAGACCGACTGGGAAGGAACCGCAGGTGGAGAAAGCGCTCATATTGCTGTGGATCCTAATGATAACGATATTGTGTACGGTGGTAGTTATGGGGGTTTCCTCACCCGTTACAATCATAAAACAAAATCCCAACGTGGGATTAATGTATGGCCAGACAATCCTATGGGACATGGTGCTGAGGACATGAAATACAGGTTCCAGTGGAATTTCCCCATCTTTATTTCTAGCCATGGTGACAATAAACTATACTCTTTCTCAAATCATGTACATGTGACCAGCAATGAAGGTCAAAGCTGGGAAACGATTTCTCCAGACCTAACCCGTAACGATCCCACTAAATTAGTTTCCAGTGGGGGACCTATCACTCAAGACAATACTAGTGTGGAGTATTATGGAACCATTTTCGCAGCTGCAGAGTCTCCACTCAATGAAGGAGAATTATGGGTAGGTAGTGATGATGGTTTAGTACACCTATCAAGAGACAGTGGGAAAAACTGGAGTGATATAACTCCTATGGACCTTCCAGAATGGGCTCAAATCAATAGTATAGAAGCAAGTAGGTTTGACCCAGCTGTAGCTTATCTAGCAGCTACTAGGTACAAATTAGGAGACTTTGCTCCCTATTTATACAGGACTACAGATTACGGAAAATCATGGAAGAAAATAGTATCTGGCATACCTGATGAGCATTTCACAAGAGTCGTGAGAGAAGATGAAGAGCAGAAAGGTTTGCTATATGCAGGAACTGAAACAGGGCTTTATATAAGCAATGATGATGGAGCCACCTGGAAATCCTTCCAAATGAATTTGCCTATAGTACCTATAACAGATCTTGCTGTAAAGCAGAATAATCTAGTCATTGCAACCCAAGGACGCAGCTTATGGATTCACGATGATTTATCTATGGTAAGACAAGGCTTGAAAGCAGCTGCTGCTTATCCGAAATCTAAAAAGGGAGCGTCCACTGAGAAAGTGATGTTGTTTCAACCTAAGGAATCTTATCGCATGGAAGGCCGCGGTGGTCGCAGTTCATTAACAGCAGGAACTAATCACCCGTCAGGTGTGCAAATCAATTATTTCCTACCAGAATTGAAAGAGAAAGATAGTGTCGCACTACGATTCATGGATAACAGTAATAAGTTGATCAAGGAATATGCTACTTATTCTAAAAAGGACATACTAAAGCCTGAGGCAGGAGCAAACTCATTCAGCTGGGACACTAGTTATGAAGGTGCAGAAGAATTGGATGGTATGATCCTTTGGTGGGCAGATCTTTCAGGACCTAAAGCAGTTCCTGGATCCTACACTGTAGAGTTGGAAGTTAATGGAGTGAAGCAAACACAGCCTATTACTATTAAAAGAACTCCTATAAGTGAAGCTACTGAAGCGGACATGAAGTCTCAATTTGAATTTGTGACTGACGTTAATAGTACAGTAGATAAAGCACATGCTTCGATTAAAAACATTCGAGATTTCAATAAGAAATTGACAGCTTTCAAATCGGTTTATGGAGATCGTAAAGAAGATGGAATCAAGGAAATGCTTGTCCTGGCAGACAGCATGAAAACTAAGTTTAGTGAAGTGGAAAAAGCATTGTACCAAACTCAAAACCGCAGCGGTCAAGATCCTTTAAACTTCCCCATTAAATTGACGAATAAATTGGCTCACCTTAATGCGTTGGTTACTATGGGTGATTTTGGGCCTACAGCACAGGATATAGCTGTTAAAAACGAATTGACAGCCCAAATTAATCAGGAGCTTAGCAAATTCAATCAGGTTCTTGACACAGACATCAAGGAATTCAACAACAAGTTTAATGCTCTAAAACTGGACTACCTGGTTATTGAAACAGAAGATTAATTGCAACTTTGTAAATGTAAAAACCGCTATTCTATAAAAGGATAGCGGTTTTTTAATTTATGTTGTTGTCCACATCAGATAGTCAACACATCAGCGCTAGAGATAAGTTCTGTTGCCCATACGATGGCTTCATCCATAGTCTGAAATATTTCAAAATGTTTGTGATAAAAAACTTTTTCAAAATTTGCGTTTTGAATGTTTAACCTTGAATTTGTAACGATGGCCATTCCTTCAAGATTGCGTATACGCCCTACTAATGGATATACTAATGGGTTAACTGAATAAGAATTGGTACGGTTGCTTATGTAAACCATTTTGCGATTCCCAAAATGTTCTGTAATCATATCCCGCAACACCTCAACGTGTTCCATACCCACATTTACCCCATCATTAATTTGATTGATCAAATAATTTTGAAAGATATACACTTGGGCATATCCTAAATCGTGGTTAGAAATTGCACTCATAAGGAAAAATTCTACCTAAATTTAAGAAAATAGGAGTTGAAAAAGAAATTAAAGAGGGATATATCAGAATCCAGTAAAATCCTTAAGAACTAATATATATGAGGAATTTAATGGGGGAATTTCGCTTTCGCGAAAGCGAACATCTACAACAATTATGCTTGCTCGATCACCAATTTGATACCATCGATAACCATGGTGGTACCGATTATAGCAATGATCAGCCCCATAATTTTTCCAATGACAGTGATCACATTATTCCCAATGCGATCTACAATAAATGTGCTATAACGAAATGCCAAATAATTCATCCAGCAAATCAATCCTGCGATAGCAACTACAATACCTATGTAGAGATAAGAGGCATCAGTCACAAAATTCATGGTGGTGACGATCGTTCCAGGGCCCGCAATAAGAGGAATGGCTAGTGGGGATATGGCAATATTTTCATCTACATCTACTGTGTCTAATGTTTTAAGGTTGGACTTTTTAGATTGCAACATGCGGAATCCTGCATAAAATATGAGCAGTCCACCTGTTATCTTAAAGGCAGGAATTGTAATTCCAAAAAAATCAAAAATGAATTTGCCCAGTAAGGTAAACAGCATAATAATTAAAAAAGCAGTCGTGGTTGCCTTTTTATTGATGCGATTCTTCTCTACGTTTCCTGCACCTTCAGTAAGGCCTAGAAAAACAGGGACATTAGCAATCGGGTTGGTGATCGCAAAAAGTCCAGTAAATACAGTAATGGCAAATGTCCAGTATTGCTCCATAGCTACAGCTCGTTTTAAAGCGGTGCAAAGATAGTATTATGTTGATGTCTTGAATGGTACACTAGTATAATGTTAACAAAGAGCACGAAAACCTACCTGATTTAAATAGAACCTATTAGGGGGGTGAATGTAAAGACAGTCGCTAAATGGTCAAAGAGTTGAAATGAAATCTCTCTGCAAAATTCTTATCTTAACCCTCTGGAACGTAAATAAGTTTTAATGACCACTGAATCTACCCAAAACTCTTTCTTGTCTAAAGGAAAAGATTTTCTTCACTATATAAAAAAACATCCTTTTAAATCTTTTGGGTTTGCAGTGCTTGCAGGGTTTGCATTTGTTCTGCTACTTTTTATAGGAACATGGGCAGGTCTATTTGGACATGTCCCTAATAGTAAGGAATTAGCTAAACTGGAGAACCCGATTACATCTACCGCTTATGGCAGCGATAAAAAACCTATTGCCACTTATTATCTTCAAAATAGAAGCAACATTGAGGCTGAAGAATTGAACCCATACTTAGTACAAGCTCTCGTAGCGACGGAGGATGTTCGATTTTACGAGCATTCTGGAATTGACTACAGAAGCTACGCACGTGTTTTTATAAAATCTATACTCATGCAACAAGGTAAAGGTGGCGGTAGTACGGTAACACAGCAAATTGCTAAAAACGTTTTCGGTCGGAAGGATTTATGGTTCTTAAGCACTCCTATTAATAAAATGCGCGAAGTCATCATTGCAAAGCGCCTAGAGTCTATTTATTCTAAAGAGGAACTCTTGCTGCTGTATTTCAATACGGTTTCCTTTGGTGAGAATTTGTATGGTATTGAGATGGCTTCTCAACGATTCTTTAGCAAGACCCCCAGTGAATTAAGCCTTTCAGAATCTGCTACTTTGGTAGGGGTTCTCAAAGCTCCTTCCTATTACAATCCTAGAAAGAACCCAATAAACTCAACTAACCGCCGCAATGTTGTGCTCCAGCAAATGGTAAAAAACAATGCTATTACTCAAGAAGAGGCTGATGCTGCTAAGACACCTATCGAACTCAAATACAGTACGCCTGAGAAAAACTCTTCGCTTTCTGGATATTATAAAGAATACATAAGACAAGAATTTAATGAATGGGCTGCAGAAAATCCGGGTCCTGATGGTGAGACTTACGATCTAGAACTAGACGGACTTCAAATATACACTACTCTACAGCCCAATATACAGCGCTATGCTGAGCAGACCATGGAGCGCAATATGGTACGCTTGCAAACATTGATGGATAAACACTGGACCAGCAAAACCACAGAAGGTGGTAAAGAAGCATTTATAGCTGATCTGATGGCAAAGCAACCTATCATTAAAAAGATGAAGCAAGAAGGTGCGACTGATGCGCAAATTGCAAATTATTTGAGTAAAACTAAGGATCGTAAATATTGGGAGATAGGAAAAGGATTCGAACCCAGGCCACAGTCCGTTCAAGACAGTATCATCAACTCGATTATTAGATTACACACAGGTATTCTGGCTATGAACAGTCGCAGTGGTGCTATTTTAGGATATTTAGGTGGGATTGATTACGGGTTTTCTCAAATAGATAATGTGAAAGGTAAAAACCAGGTAGGTTCTACCTTTAAGCCTATCACCTATTTGACCGCTTTAGATCAAGGAATAGATCCTTGTCGATTCTATGACAACTCTCTACGCACGTATAGCAAGTATGAGGACTGGCAACCTAAAAACAGCAACGGCAAGTATGGTGGCAGCTACAGTCTCCATGGAGCTTTAGCAAATTCAGTAAATACCGTTTCAGCTGCATTGCAATTACAAGTGGGTGTATCAAATACCATCGATAAGGCTAGGAGGATGGGAATCACTTCAGACATTCCAGAAGTCCCTTCCATCGTCCTCGGCACTGCCAACATCAGCCTGATGGAAATGGTGACCGCTTATGCAAGTATTTCGAATGGAGGTAATAAAGTATCTCCTTTTATGATTCAAGAAATTCAAGATCAAGAGGGAAACATCTTATATCAAGCCAAACCTCAATACGATGGTCGGGTTGCCTCAGGTGAGAGTATTAGAGAATTGCAGCAAATGATGGGCGAGGTATTGACAAATGGTACTGGAGCTGGATTTAGCAATTGGAATATTCCTTACAATATTATAGGTAAGACTGGGACCACTCAAAATAATGGCGACGGTTGGTTCATTGCTGCGTCACCCCAGGTGGTAATTGGCTCGTGGGTAGGTGCTCGCGACAAACGCGTGCATTTTGAAAGCACCTATATGGGTAGTGGTGCCAATACCGCAATGCCTATGGTAGCTTCTATGTTTAAAAGCCTAAGCAGTTGGTCTAGGCCTATGCTGACCAACTTTGAATATGACTCTCCCTACTTTCCCTGTCCAGACTTTGCAGAGCAGCCAGCAGCAGAGGCAACTGACTTTTTCAAAAGCGATAGTACCTACCTAGAAACCTTAAGAATTAAAGATTCTTTATTTAGAAACCCTCCAGTAGTGGTGGATAGCGTGATGATCGATAGTTTACAAAACATTCTCAATACGATAAAAGAAGAGACTCCCGTGACGGAAAATTAAGTTGTTTTTTCGCTTTCGCGAAAGCGAAATTATTCCTGCTCAACGCAATGTTCAAGCCTGTTTATCCATTGACAACAATGCCTCTTAGTCTGAGATTCAATTCTCTGCTTGAATTCTAATTTACCTCTCAATAGCGGCGGTATGCCCATCGTCCGCTATTAATTTTATCACAAAGTGCCAACATAGCTTAATACATAGCCCACAGAATAAGTACTTTGCTCGCTTAAAAAACTTGCGAAATATTAAAACTTCTCGATCTACGTTAATGTTGCTGTTGGTTCTGGCAGTATACTTAATACCCTACCCTGCTTTCTCTCAAAATATTGATGCCCTACAAGAATTTTTCACGTTCTATCCTAATAGAAAATCTGTAGCGTTAGACTCCTCCATTTACCCATCAAAATTTATTGCAGCGCCAGTAATCAGTTATTCTCCTGAAACAAATTTTGCTTTTGGTATAGGCGCAAAGTACCTTTTTAAATTTGCAGGAAGCGGTGAAGAAACAAGAGTTTCTAATATGCCTATTACCTTTCAATACACCTTGAATAATCAATACTTTTTATATTCTGGTTTTGAAATATTTACCAATCAAGAAAAATGGGTCATTGAAGGTAATATTTTACTACAGAACTATCCTAGACTCTATTACGGGACCGGTAATCGAACCGAAGAATCTGCGGAAGAGGTGTATGAATACAATCAACTCCTTATAGAACCCATTTTTCTCAAACAGATGTTCTTAGAACACTTGTTTATTGGTGGTGGGTTCAGATTCAATCACATCTATAACACTGAGATAGAAGAGGATGGGTTATTAGCGATAAACAGGCCGGATGGTTTTGAAGGATCCACATCAGTAGGTGCTGAAGTTGCCGCTTTATACGACAGTAGAGATATAATCCTGAATGCCTCTACAGGATGGTATCTCGAGTTTACTCACGGCAAGTACGGTGAAGTCTTAGGTGGAACTAATAATTTCAACCTGACTCGTATGGACCTCAGGCACTTTTTGAGAGTTTCTAAAAATAATGAGGATGTTTTAGCATTTCAATTTGTAGGTCGTGCTGTTAGAGGTAAATCGCCCTTTTCAGAATTCTCTCTTCTAGGTAGCAGTGAAATCATGCGTGGCTATAGAGAAGGAAGATTTCTTGATCGAGACTTTCTTGCTACTCAAGTTGAGTATCGTAAGAACTTTAAAAATTCTAGAATAGGTGCCGTGGCCTTCCTAGGAACAGGAGATGTGTATAATAATATCGACGAGTTCCAATTCAGTGGACTCAAGCCAAATTATGGTGTAGGCGTTCGTTTTAAAATTGATAAAGAGGAAAATTTAAATCTCAGATTGGATTTCGGTTTCGGTCGTGGGACGAATGAAATTTACTTAAGCATCGCTGAGGCTTTTTAGTCTAATCTAGCTCTTACTAGAATTTATAACCACTCCATATTGTTAAAAATAATGGATGTGATACAGCTCAAATGCGACTGTGAAAACCTATTTATATTCTTTCAATTAACTAAACCCCAACGTTTTATTAAGAAATATCTATCTGACAAACTACTCAATTGATTGGTTTAATTGCATGGGATTATTTCAAATTTGACTTTAAACTAAACATCTGGTACTTTGTAGAAAATTTATTTTGTCTAAGAGATAGAGTTGTACCTTGATCTAAAATAAACAAGATGAAAAAGATAGTTACTATAAGCAAACTGCTATGTGTAGCAGCTTTTGTTCTGGCTACTTCATGTAGTGAGAACGAATCAGAAGTCGACATGCAACAGGAACCTAATTTTACGGTTATTCCCCAAGATGCAGCTCGAGTAACCTATAAATTAGAAGAAGCAGATGTTCCTGGAATTCAAGGTGAAATCACCATGAGAGATGCAGGTGACATGGGTGTTGAAGCTTACATTAAGTTAGAGAATACGATAGAAGGTATTATGCACCCAGTTCATATTCATGAAGGCCTTTTTGGTCAAGGAGGAGATCGTAAGAAAACTTTAAACCCAGTAGACGGTAACACTGGAATAAGTCAAACATTTTTCAAATTCATGGACAATGGTGATGTAGCGGGTTATGATGAACTTGTAAACAATCACGAATATTATGTGGGTCCTCATTATAGTATGGACCGATTAGAAACTATTATCGCAAAAGGAAACATAGGCATAAACAACCCACCGATACCTTGTGGTCCTTGTGATGGTAAAGTCGATCGATTAACTTTTAGATATACTGGATCTGAAACTGTATTAGTTACGGTCATTCAGAAGAAAGACAATGTGATGTTATACCATAACAGAATAGGTGAAGGAACACAATTTACAGTTGAAGGAAAAGACAAGAAAGGGACGTTAAGTACTGAGGTTTACATTCTTGTAAACGGAACTCAAGTAGCTCAAATTCACACCAGCTGTAGTGTGCCTATTGGAATAGGTTACGCCGTCGATGATTTCATTATTGTAGATGGTAGCAGTCGCAATGGCGGGCCATTGTGCGATATTTCAATTGATGATGTGCCTCCAGGGTGTAACACTTGTGATGGCAAAGTTGATTATTTAGCTCTAGAATATGCAGGTGAAAATGGTGTCAACCTAAAGCTAGTACAGGCTAAAAACAATGTGGAACTTTTCAATGGAACTGTTGATGATGGTGATGTTGTAAACATCACAGGTCAAGACAACCAAGGAACTCTGTCTAGTAAAGTTTATGTCTATATTAATGGTGTACAGCAAAAAGAAATACACACCAGCTGCAGCCAGCCTATAGGGATTGGATCTATATTCGGTAAACTGGAAGTAGTAGATGGTAGCAGTCGCAACGGTGGGCCGTTATGTCCACTCTAGTAAAAAACTATAGTATTAGAAACCGCTTCTCAATGAAGCGGTTTTTTTTTGACTATCGTTAGATTTCTGGGTCTTAAAAAGACTTAACCAATAAAAAGTCGAGTTTACAGATTCAGGTAAGCTTGATCTGATGATAAAAAAGGATTGCTGTGCGATCCCTCAGAGCTCCGCTCTGAAAACAGAAATGCCTTGAAAATACTTGAGCGAGCTCAGACATTTTCAAGGCATTCCTATTTATTCGTGACCTCGAAGGGATTCAAACCCCCAACCCTCAGAGCCGAAATCTGATGCGCTATTCAGTTGCGCCACGAGGCCATATTTTTGTTTTCAGAAATTCTCTTCCAATTCCTGATTTAAGGTAAACTCCCCTTTTTCTTGCTTCTGCAAATGTCTTAAATTCTTCACTGTAAACCAACGACCACGGCCTATAGGGTTTTGTAGAGGGCGTCCTTCCAGAGTTATGTTCAATCAACCTACTTGAAATCGATTTTGTAACGCCTTTATACCATCTCCCGTCCTTCTGACTCTCAATTACATAGGCATGATAACTCATATCTGATTAATTTGCGCCCTGCCTGCCGGCAGGCAGGCAGGTATTCAGTTGCGCCACGAGGCCATTAATTCGTTAAACGAAGTTACAAACTTAAGACAATTTTGCCTTTACAAGGGTACTAATTGTTCTTCCATCTGCCTTTCCTGCTAGCTGTGTATTTGCCATTCCCATAACTTTACCCATGTCTTTCATACCACTAGCTTCTGTTCTAACAATAATTTCAGCTACCACGGCTTCAATCTCCTCCTCGCTCAATTGAGCTGGTAAGAATTGTTCCAATACTTGAGCTTGTGCCAACTCTGGCTCCGCTAGATCTTCTCTGTTTTGCTCTGAATAGATGCGAGCACTGTCCTTGCGCTGCTTTACTAGTTTTTGAACCAGTTTTACCTCTTCGTCTTCAGTCAAGCCGTTAGCATCTCCAGATGTTTTAGCTAATAGCAGTTCGCTTTTGACAGCACGTAGTGCCGCCAGTGCAGTTTGATCTTTAGCTTTCATCGCCTCCTTCATGGCTGTCATCACCTTAGTTTCTAAACTCATAATTCACATTTTGAAATACAAAAATACAGAATACCCAGTCAATAGAATAACCCTCTAACAGATCGTTATAGAATTATCAAACACAAAAAAAAACCCGAAATCTAAAAGACATCGGGCTCATCTACAAGGGGACACTAGGGTAATTAATCTACGTTATCGTGCAGGAAAGAATTGTTAGATCTTAATTGAACGTCGTTATTTTCATCAGTGGACAAGGTGGTTCTGGAACGGTCACTGTCTGAAGGATTTTTATCCAGCTCGATACCTTGACGCAGGTAGGCTGGTTTCTTTTCTATCTCATCCAGACGATGGCTGCTTTTAAACTTGAAGTTATAGGCATGCATCTTGAGCTTACGCTCTTCAGCTCGCATTTTCAATACTTCATTTATAGGTAAATCAGTCGGATCCAGGTTTTCTAGCACCTCTTTCTTTACTGTCTCTTGCTTAGGTTCTTCTAATGTAGAAACATGAACCTCATTCACCACGGGCTTCTTAGCTGCTGGAGCTGCGTTATTTAGCTGCTTTTCTACTTCCATATAGTCGTCTAAAGAATATTTCTTGATACCTTCATTGGAAACTTCTGTAACTGGAATCACATTGATAGGATCATTTACCTCTATGTCTTCCAACTGGTAGGTGATCTTTTCTTCTTTAGGCTCTTGTGATCTCGTTAATGGCAGATCAAAATCTAATAGAAACTGGTCTTTTTCCTCTTCTTGCTCTGGAGTGGTTGTTTTTGAGACAGGCTCAAAGAACTCTTCCTGTACCTTAGGAACTTCAACTTGTGGCGTAACAATAAGCGTTGGCTCTTGATCTAGAACTTCTTCAAAAACTACATTTAAGTTCTTGATAAATTCCGTTGTTGGAATTATTGGGTTCTCAGATTTTGGTACGATCATCTCTTCAGGATCCTCATCTCCTAATTCATGCATAATGATGACGGGTTCTGAAGGCTCTACAACTGGTTCAGGAGTTTGTGGGGTTTCCGCTTTCGCGAAAGCGAACTCATTATCAACCTTCTGCTCCACTTCATCATCCTTATCCATGATTAAGGTTCCAGCAACAACTCTATCGTTAGTCTCGTCCAATACCTTAGTCGCACGCTGATCTTCCTCCAAAGTATGGATGATGCGAGTTCCCTCAGTATTTGAGATTTCATTTTGCTGCTCTGCGTTAAATCCCGTGGCAATTACAGTAACGGCAATCGCGTCGCCAAGAGATTCGTCCTCGCCCACTCCCATGATGATGTTTGCGCCACCGCCTGCCTCGCTCTGGATGTGCTCGTTGATCTCTCCTATCTCATCAATTGTAATCTCCTCAGCACCTGAAACGATAAGTAGCAATACGTTTTTAGCACCGGTAATCTTGTTGTCATTCAGCAATGGACTATCTAATGCTTTCAATATTCCTTCCTGAGCACGATTAGAGCCTGTTGCTTGTGCACTACCCATGATCGCGGTACCTGAATTTGATAAAACAGTCTTTGCGTCACGCAAGTCAATGTTTTGCGTGTAGTGGTTTGTAATAACTTCAGCAATTCCACGAGAGGCTGTAGCAAGTACCTCATCTGCTTTACTGAAACCGGCTTTGAAACCTAAGTTTCCATATACATCACGCAGTTTATTGTTGTTAATGATTACCAGAGAGTCAACGTTCTTGCGGAATTTCTCTATTCCTTTTTGAGCCTGCTCGTTACGTACTTTTCCTTCAAAATGAAAAGGCGTAGTGACGATTCCCACAGTCAAAATTTCCATCTCGCGAGCCACTTGAGCAATTACCGGTGCAGCACCTGTACCCGTACCACCACCCATTCCTGCGGTAATGAAAACCATTTTAGTCCTGCTATCCAGCATGGCACGTACGTCTTCAATGCTCTCCTGGGCAGCACGCTCTCCTACCTCAGGATTTGCTCCTGCACCTAGACCTTCAGTCAAGGAAACTCCTAACTGAATTTTGTTAGGAACTGGGCTATTTTCTAGGGCTTGTGAATCTGTATTACAAATCACAAAATCAACCCCTTTGATGCCCTGCTGGAACATGTGCTTGATGGCATTGCTACCACCGCCACCTACACCTATCACCTTGATCACGTTAGATTGGTTCTTAGGGAGGTCAAATGCTATGCTGTTAAAATCGTCGTTGCTCATATGCTGCTACTTTTACTACTTATATATTTATGACGGTCTGGTGAACACGTCTTGCTTCTTTTTCTTTTTTTTATTCCGCTTTATCAAGGAAGTCTTTGAACTTATTTGCCCAGGTTTCAAAAATCCCTTTAGTTTTCTTAGGTTGAGTCACGGAAGGTTGGTCTTCAATTGGCTCTTCTATTTCTTCAACTTCTTTAGCTGGTTGCGATGTCGCAGAACTGTTAGGCGATACCGGTTGAACGGTTGATTTCTTCTCAGCCATTTCTAGTTCCTGTGCTTGTAATCCCTTCAGTACTAATCCAACGGCTGTTGCAAATAGTGGACTGGTACTTTCTGTATCGCTGTCGCCTGCGAGATGCTCATTAGGATAACCTATTCGGCTAGGCATTCCAGTCACATATTCTGCTAACTGTTTGATATGTTTCAACTGGCTACCACCACCTGTAAGCACTACACCTGCTATCAATTGCTTTTTAGGCTCGTCGTGACCGTAGTTTTTGATCTCTACAAATACGGTTTCTAGTATCTCGATCACTCGAGCATGAATGATCTTGCTCAAGTTCTTAAGCGTAATTTCTTTGGGCTCACGTCCACGCAATCCTGGTATGGAAACGATCTCGTTTTCTTTATTTTCTCCAGGCCAGGCACTACCAAATTTTGTCTTCAGCAGTTCCGCTTGCTTTTCTATGATCGAGCAACCTTCTTTAATATCTTGTGTAATGATGTTTCCACCTTGTGGGATTACCGCAGTATGACGTATGATACCATCTTTAAAAATGGCAAGATCTGTAGTTCCACCACCTATATCGATAAGGGCAACACCCGCTTCTTTTTCTTCTTGACTTAGCACAGCTTCTGCACTGGCAAGAGGTTCCAGTGTGATATCACTCAAGTTAAGATCTGCACTTTTCACACAGCGATAAATATTGCGTATGGATGCCACCTGGCCTACCACCACATGGAAATTTGCCTCTAGTCGACCGCCGTACATTCCAACAGGTTCCTTGATCTCTGATTGACCGTCAATTTTGTATTCTTGAGGTAAAACGTGTATGATCTCTTCTCCAGGAAGCATTACCAGTTTAAATACTTGATTACAAAGTTTTGTGATATCCTCCTGATTGATCACAGTTTCACTGTCTCCACGAGTAATGTAGTCGCTGTGCTGTAAGCTACGTATATGCTGCCCAGCAATACCAACAGTCACTTCTTTGATCTGCATACCACTAACTGTTTCTGCTTGCGCAACAGCTTGCTGTATGGAAGTGATGGTTTGAGTGATGTTATTCACCACACCACGGTGTACGCCTAAACTTTTAGATCGCCCTACTCCCAGGATCTCCAGCTTGCCATACTCATTCTTGCGACCTATCATGGCTACGATCTTAGTCGTCCCTATGTCGAGTCCTACTGCGTATTCTTGTGGTTCCATCTTCTAACTCTTTTTAACTACAATTACTTGATGATTAAATCTCAAGTCAATTTTTTCTACTTGATCGACCGTTTTGTCCTTCTCCATTTTGGCTAGCATCGCTTTAAAGTTTTGCAACTTCCAGTCATAGCCTTCTATTTTTCCCAGTTGTATTTTCAAATCATGCGCACGCAATCTCAAGGTTACGTTACCATTTTTATCAAAACCAACTTGTGTAATCGCCATATCTAGCAATGGGTCTTCATTTATATCTGAAAGGAATGCATATAACTCTTCTTGATATGCTTCCTTAAATCCTGTAACAATGGGTACTAAAACAGAGTGTTCGCTTGACAAAGGCATGATCTTATTATCCTTATCCAAATAGACGTCAGTAGTACCCAGTATTCTGGCAATAGGCACTCGTGGCTCCACCAATACATCTAAGCGACCATTCAAATCAACAGAAACCTCTGCGGTTCTAATCATTGGGTGGGCGTCTAGGCGCATTTCACTCTTATTCAAATCTAAATTTTCTACATACGGCTTCCCTAGTGTATCTTCTTTTTGTATCAACAATTTATTAACGTTTATTTCTGAGACAAGAGGGTCGCTGTAATCTGTAAATGAGATATTTATATCAGTCAAATTTCTTTGCATATGACGTGCTCCAGCAAAGGCGTAGAGTCCTAAAACGCATAAGCTTATAAGCATCAAAATCAAGATGTCTTTTAATCCTTTCATTGACTTAATTTTTCTTTAACTCGTTCCACTTCTACTCCTATATCTCCAGCTCCTAACATCAAAACAATTCGGTTGTCCATTTCTTCAATAAACTCGGCGAGATCTGTTTTTTGCACTACTGTACTCACCACTGGTGCATTTTCTTGCTCCCCAATGCGCTGGCATAGCACAGCAGAGTCCACGCCTTCCATAGGCTCTTCTCTGGCTGCATATATATCTAAGATGCCCACGCAGTCAAATTGACTTAAGCTCCTTGCAAAGTCTTCCATAAAATCGTTAGTTCTAGAATACAAATGCGGTTGAAAAATTACCGTGTATTTCTCACCTGGATACATTTCTGCCACCGCATGGTACACAGCATCGATTTCAGTTGGGTGGTGGGCATAATCATCAATAAGCACTCTTTCTAAAGTATCAATACGATAACTGAATCGTCTTTCTACACCCTGAAAACTAGCTAGTGCTGTTCGTAACTTTTCAATAGCAACACCATATTGATGTGCTATGGAAAGTGCGAGTAAGGCATTAGCTAAATTGTGACGTCCTGGAAGTTTGAGATAAAAGTTTTTTACTATGGAATCTGGCGTATGAAAATCAAAGTGATACGCACCATCAACGATGGTCAAATGCTCTGCATGAAAATCGCCATTCTCCACACCTACCGTGGCGGCTTCCCACTTTATAGCAGTATTGACAAAAAGCTTGTCTTTAGAAACTAGTCCAGCAAATTCTTTAAAAGATTCTTCAAAGGCTTCAGCACTTCCATAAATATCTAGATGGTCTGGATCTATTGCTGTAATTCCAGCATAATCAGGCTGCAATTGTAAAAAAGATCTATCGAACTCATCTGCCTCCACGACCATAACGTCTGTTCCAGAATTCAGATAGTTGGTCTGATATCCTTCTAGAATCCCACCTAAAAAGGCGGTCATTTTTACCTCACTATTATACAACAGGTGAGCAAGAATTGCACTAGTTGTTGTCTTACCGTGGGTACCGGCAATAGCTAGACAGGTCATTGTTTTAGAAATCTGACCTAGCAATTGCGCACGTTTAGTGATGGGAATTCCGCTTTCGCGAAAGCGAACCATCTCACCAAATCCTTGCGGCACAGCGGGTGTATAAACCACCTGAGCGGTGTCTGGATTCTTAAATTCTGCTGGAATAACCTCGTAATTGTCATCGTAATGAATAGTAATCCCTTCTGTTTCCAGCTTTTTAGACAAGGATGTAATCACGCGATCGTAGCCTGAAACGGTTTTACCCTGGGCATGCAAATATCTTGCTAGCGCACTCATACCTATACCGCCGATGCCGACGAAATAAAAATGGGTTATGTCTTTCAAATCACGCATGTAGCAGTTGTTCTATATGATTTACAATGTCAATTGTTGCTTTAGGTTTAGCGAGTTTCGAAATGTTTGCTGACAATTTTTCTCGCAAAGGCTGGTCTGAAATAAGTTGTTTCCAGATGACTGGGAAATTATCTTCCAATTCTTGCTCACGTATCATTAATGCCGCATCCTCGTCCTGAATTGCTAAGGCGTTTTTAGTTTGATGATCTTCGGCCACATGAGGTGATGGAATGAAAAGAACGGGTTTACCTGCCAGCGCTAACTCTGATATTGTCCCGGCACCTGCTCGAGAAATGATCACATCTGCAGCAGCGTAGGCGAGATCCATACGGTCTACAAATTCCAACACCTTCACGGTTTCAGAATTGTAATTCTTATACTGCTCGTAATAAAGCTTCCCGCATTGCCATAAGATTTGCACATCTTGCTCTAGATTTTGTAACTGGGATTCTATCAGCTGATTCACTCTTCTAGCTCCTAGGCTGCCGCCTAACACAAGAAGGACTTTTCTACTCTTATCTGTCTGTAACCCAAAATGAGACAAAGCATCTTTTTTATTCACTGGAATATCAATCAGATCTTGACGCACTGGATTACCGGTGAGCTCTATTTTATTTTTAGGGAAGAAACGTTCCATGTGATCGCTTGCTACACAAATCTTTTGGACGCTTTTTGCCAATAGTTTATTTGTGATTCCGGGATAAGAATTTTGTTCTTGTATTAAGGTTGGAATACGGTTGCGGTGCGCCATATAAAGCAATGGCCCGCTGGCATAACCACCCGTTCCAATAGCCACATCTGGCTGGAAGTCGTTGATAATTTTTCTGGCGTCTAATAAACTCTTTACCACCTTGAAGGGAAATGCCAAATTCTTAGCAGATAAACTGCGCTGCAGTCCGCTTATCCACAGACCTCTAATCTCATAACCAGCCGCAGGAACTTTCTCCATCTCCATACGATCTTGAGCTCCCACAAAAAGGATCTCACAATCGCTCCATCGTCGACGGCATTCATTTGCAATCGAGATCGCTGGGTAAATGTGACCACCAGTGCCACCACCTGATATGATGATTCTATAAGGCTTCACTGAGAACGTCTAAGGGGTTCAACTCTTCCTCAGGAGTTTCCTGAGCTTTAATAGCTTGTCTTTTTGCACTGACGCTTAAAATAATTCCGATAGCGAGGCATGTCATCCAGATGGAAGTTCCCCCACTGGAGATGAGCGGCAAGGTCTGACCGGTAACTGGAAATAGATTTACAGCCACTGCCATGTTGATAAGCGCCTGTAAAACGATAGGAAAACCAACACCAATGACTAGCAGAGTACCAAAAATTGTATCTGCTTTATTTGCAATAACGACTACCCTAAACAATACGAGCATATAAACTAACAAGACTATACCGCCGCCTATCAAACCAAATTCCTCGATGATGATGGCATAAATAAAGTCACTGCTGGATTGTGGTAAAAAGTGTTTTTGCTGGCTCTTGCCTGGTCCTACACCACTGATGTATCCTGTGGCAATCGCAGTTTTTGCTTTATCTACTTGATATACAGAATCAGAATCTCCATCCCCTGCAAAGCTTTCAATACGACTCGCCCAAGTATCTACCCGATTAGGGAATACACCAGGCATGGCCTTCGCTAACAAAATGAAAAATGCAAGGGCTAGTAATCCAGCTCCAACGATTCCTAGTAAGTACTTCCACGGATAACCTCCTATAAAACAAATCAACAACACCATCAAAAAGATGATAGCCGTGGTTGAGAAGTTAGATGGCAAGATCAACATCAAGACTAAGCCTACCGGAAGCCAAAGTGGCAAGAGCGATTTTTTAAATTCGATCACTTTATCCTTCATAGAATTCAGGTAGCGCGCTACCCAAACCATCAGCACTACAGCGGCAAGAGTGCTGGTCTGAAAGCCAACACCCACTACTGGTATTTGAATCCACCTGCTTGCATTTGCACCACCCATCTGTGTACCTTGAAAGGCAGTAAAAATGAGCAGCACTACAACAATGGGCAACATAATAAAGCTTAGGCCCTTGAAGTAGTTGTAAGGTATTTTATGTACCGCATAGGCAATACCTAGGCCTAAGACTAAATGTGCAAAATGCTTGACTATATATTTCAAAGTATTCCCCTCGCCACCATTGAGGTATGCAAGGTTGCTGCTCGCACTGTACACAGGCAAGAACGAGAAGATCGCAAGCATTACTACTAATGCCCACAGGAATAAATCTCCAGATATGTAATCTTTAATTTTCAACTTATAATCCTCTTACGGCGTCTTTAAATTGGCGGCCTCTGTCTTCATAATTTTTAAATAAATCAAAACTGGCACAAGCTGGACTTAGTAATACATTGTCCCCAGCATCCGCTAGCTTATAAGCTACGCGTACTGCATCTTCCATTGAATTTGTTTCTACCATTTGATCCACACACCCACTAAATGCATTTACAATTTTAGAGTTGTCTGTTCCCAAACACACAATAGCTTTTACATGCTTATTAACTAGACCAAAGAGCTGGGAATAATCATTCCCTTTATCCACACCACCTACAATCCAGACAGTAGGATGCTCCATGCTATCAAGTGCATAGAAAGTGGCATTGACATTTGTGGCTTTAGAATCATTGATGTACTGCACTTTGTTAATCTTAAGCACCTGTTCTAGGCGGTGTTCTACACCTTGAAAGGATTGCATGCTCTGCCGGATCGTTTCCTTACGAATTTTTAAAAGTTTAGCGGTGGTTGCTGCTGCCATAGCATTGGCAGTGTTGTGTTGTCCCTTGAGGGAAAGTTGTTCAATCGGCATAGTGAATGGAGTTTGGTCAATCGCGACCTTTATTGTGTTGTTTGAAAGTGATGCACCGTATTCCAGTTCTCTTGTCATCGAGAAAGGAACTAGTGTAGATTTTGGTTTGTTTTTTTCTATTGCGCTGGTAATCGCCTCATCGTCTGCATTATAAACTAGGAAGTCATTTTCATCCTGATTCATAGCGATGCGCATTTTAGAGTCTATGTAGTTTTCAAATTTGTAATCGTAGCGGTCCAGGTGATCTGGAGTCACATTAAGCAATACAGCAATGTGAGGTTTGAAGTTTAAGATCCCGTCTAGCTGAAAACTACTTACTTCCAGCAATCGGTGTTCGGCAGGTCCTTCTACCAGTTGCTGGGCAAAGCTTTTACCTATGTTTCCTCCCATGGTATAATCCAATTCGGCTACCTGGAAAACGTGTCCTAATAAACTGGTGGTTGTGGTTTTACCATTGCTACCGGTAACAGCAACGATGGTCTCCGCTGTATGCGAGGCAGCAAATTCGATTTCCGAAATAACGGGTATACCTGCTTCAGTTACCTGTACAATAAGCGGTGCCGTATCAGGAATGCCTGGACTTTTCACAATCAGGCTTGCCTTAAGAATTCGGTCAATGGAATGAGTTCCTGTCTCGTAGGGAATGTTTTGGGTTTGTAACGCTTTCGCGAAAGCGGAATCCAACTCATCTCTATTGCTCAAAAACACCTCATAACCACGGTCAGATGCCAGCAAGGCTGCACCAACGCCACTGATACCACCACCGAGGACGACCACGTTTGAAAAATTATATGTGAATTTTTCCTGGCTCATTAGCGTACTTTAAGTGTTACGATGGATATGATAGCGAGTAAAATTCCTACAATCCAGAAGCGAACTACTATTTTACTCTCGTGAAAACCACGTTTTTGGTAATGATGGTGCAATGGCGACATCAAAAAGATGCGACGGCCTTCACCTGAAACTTTTCGGGTGTATTTGAACCAACTCACTTGCATAACCACAGATAAATTTTCCATGATGAATACACCGCAAAGGATGGGAATCAATAGCTCCTTGCGTGTAGCGATAGCTAATACTGCGATGATTCCACCTATGGTTAGACTTCCTGTATCGCCCATAAACACCTGAGCTGGGAACGTATTGTACCATAAAAATCCAACCAAAGCACCTGCAAAGGCAGTGACAAATACCACCATCTCGCCAGAGTTGGGTATGTACATCACATTGAGGTAATCTGAGAAAATGATGTTTCCTGAAATCCATGCAAAAAGCGCTAGCGTGATGACAACGATGGTACTGGTTCCCGCGGCGAGTCCATCGATCCCGTCTGTGAGGTTGGCACCGTTGGAGACTGCAGTTACAATGAATATGACGATAGGGATAAAAATGAGCCAGGCATATTTAGCCAGGTCTGGATTGATCCATGTCAGTAAGGATGCATAATCAAACTCGTTTTCTTTTACGAATGGAATGGTTGTCTTAGTAGATTGTTCTGCTGGGCCAAATTCTACTGGAGAATTTTGAGTACTGAGTTCCTGTGAGGCCTGAGGATTTACAATTTCTTCCTTGATGGTAACGTCCTCATGAAAATACATCGTGGCACCGATAATACACCCTAGTACTACCTGACCTATCACCTTGAACCAGCCTTTCAAACCGCCTTTATCTTTTTTAAAGATCTTGATGTAATCATCAGCAAAACCTATCAAACCCATCCATACAGTTGTGACTATAAGCATGATAACATAAATATTATCCAATTGGGACAATAACAAAACAGGAATTAGAGTCGCCAGAATGATGATTACCCCACCCATTGTAGGAGTTCCTGCTTTTTGAGCTTGACCTTCTAAACCTAGATCACGTACACTTTCACCTACTTGCTTGCGCTGCAGATAATTAATAATGCGCTTCCCATAAATAGTTGAAAATCCTAAAGAAAAAACAAAGGCTATCGCAGACCTGAAGGTGATAAACTCAAACAATGAGGCCCCAGGTATTTGAAACTCGCTTTCCAGATATTGAAATAGGTAATAGAGCATGTTATTTTTCTAGTTGGTTGAGTATGGTGGTAATCTTTAAGCGGTCGTCAAAATCGTGACGTATGCCATTGATCTCTTGATAGGTTTCATGGCCTTTCCCAGCTATGAGAATGATATCTTTTTCGCCAGCCATGTTGGCTGCCGTTTTTATTGCTTGTTCTCGATCTGCAATCGTAATGGACTTTTTAAAATTTTGAGGCTCGACACCAGACTCCATTTCTTTCAATATTGTAAGTGGATCCTCAGTTCTTGGATTATCGCTGGTCAGGATCACCTTATCGCTTAACGAGGTGGCTATGTTTGCCATGATAGGGCGCTTGGTATTGTCCCGATCACCGCCACAGCCTACTACGGTAATCAGGTTTTCATTTTTTGTACGAATGCTATTGATAGTTTCCAATACGTTTTTAAGTGCATCCGGTGTATGGGCATAATCTATAATAGCGGTAATGTGACTTTTAGCGGTAGTGAAGTATTGAAATCGTCCTGCCACACCGTCGAGTTTAGAAATTGTTTCCAAAACTTCAAGTTCTGTCAAACCTAATTCCATAGCACAGGCATAAATGGCTAGTACATTATAGGCATTGAACTCCCCTATCATTTTAGTCCACAACTCGTGACCGTTTACTTTCAAGAGCAATCCGCCAAATTGGTTTTCTAAAATTTGCGCTTGATAATCCGTATAGGTTTTTAATGCATAACCTAATTTTATAGCTTTCGTATTCTGAACCATGACTGGTCCGTTTTTATCGTCTTTATTGTAGATAGCAAAAGCAGTAGCTGGCAATTCATCAAAGAATCGTTTTTTCACATCTCGATACTCTGCGAAAGTGGCGTGGTAATCCAAGTGGTCATGAGAAAGGTTTGTGAAAATTCCACCGGCAAAATGCAAACCAGTGACTCTTTCTTGAGCAATACCGTGACTGCTGACTTCCATGAAACAATAATCTACACCTGCGCCTCTCATAGCGTCAAGATGTTCATTGATGGTCATAGGATCTGGAGTGGTATGCTTTGTAGCAATGGATTTACCATCAATTAAGATCTCAACAGTAGAAATAAGACCTGTTTTATATCCTAAGTTTTTGAAAAGCTGATATAATAAACTTGTAGTGGTGGTTTTCCCATTCGTACCAGTAACTCCTACGAGCTTCATGTCGCGGGAAGGATTCTCATAAAAATTTGCTGCCATAAGTGCCAGCGCTTTATGAGAGTTTTCAACTACTACATATGTTACATCGCTGTTCTGGTCAGTAGGTAACTCTTCTACTACCATGGCACGCGCTCCTAATTCTATAGCTTTCTCTATATATTCATGCCCATCACTAGCTGTTCCTTTGATAGCCACAAAAACATCATCAGTTGCTACCGCTCTAGAGTCAAAGACAATTTTTTCTACGTTTACATCAGTAACACCAACGACTTTATCGATGCTTACTTTGTATAATAAATCTCTCAGTTTTTTCATGATAGAGTAAGAATAACTTGATGTGACTTATTGATTTCAGTCCCAGGCTTGATGCTTTGGCTGGATACTTTCCCTGAACCTACAATCTTGACCTTTGCCCCCATGTTTTCAATGATGGTAATGGCATCCATAACTTCCATACCTCGCAAGTCGGGTAGGTTTTTAGTGGCTTTTCTAGCTTTTGTATAATAGACCTCCTTGTTTTTGATAATTTCAGAAGGAACTTCTTTGGGTAGATTGATCTCGTCTGCACGTGGGTTACTAGCGTATATTTTTTGAGCAATCTTTTTAAAAACTGGTCCCGCCACGATGTTGCCATAGTATCCTTTAGCGGTATTAGGCTTGTGGATTACGACAATACAACTGTACTTAGGCTTATCTGCTGGGAAATAACCTGCGAAAGAAGCGATGTAGTTTCCTGCACTCTTCCAATATTCCGTTTGACAAGTACCTGTTTTTCCTGCCATACTAAAATTCTCACTGTACAAATTTTGTGCGGTGCCACGACGCACCACATTTTCCATCATCACTTTTACCTTGTCAATAGTTTCTTGACTGCAAATGGATGGGTTGATGATCTGGCGATCGTATTTTTCTATTAATTTATTTTTTGAACGAACCTCTTTGATCAATCGTGGCTTCACCATCACGCCATTATTTGCAACGGCATTATAAAATGTCAATGTTTGTAAGGGTGTCATTTGAACCCCATAACCGAATCCCATCCACGGTAAGGAAAGACCGCTCCAGTTTGCATCGTCTGGATGTGGTATCAGTGGAGCTCCTTCTCCTATAATAGGAAGCCCCAATTTATTTTGAATGTTCATGCTGTAAAGTCGATCCACATAGCGCTCTGGATCGTCAGCATAATTTTCTTGTACCATTTGGACAAGTGCAGTGTTGGAACTAAGCTCAAAGGCTTTGGCAACGCTTATTTTGCCATAACCTCCATATTTTGAATCTCGTACATTCCTTCCGTAATAAGATATTTTCCCGTTTTGAGTATCGAATACTGTGCTCGTATCTATCACCTTATCCTCTAATGCTGCAATCACACTCATTAACTTGAAGGTGGAACCCGGCTCGTGAGACTCCCACAAGGCATAGTTGCGCTTTTCAAAGTATTTACCATCACTGGAGCGGCCCAGATTAGACAAGGCTTTGATCTCTCCAGTTGCGACTTCCATCACCACAGCAGTACCATGGTCTGCTTCAAAATATTCTAATTGTTCTAACAACGCATGATGCGCTACATCTTGCATGTTCACATCTATAGTAGTGTACACATCGCGCCCATCTCTAGGCTCAATCTCATTGACATTATTTATAGGGCGCCATTCATTACCTGAAATCTTTTGTTCTAATCTAGAACCGTCATCACCTTTCAAAAATGCACGGTAAGCGCCTTCCAGACCAACACTTGGTTTACCCGGCTCGTCATACCCAACCAGTCGTTCGGCCATTTTACCTAGCGGGTATTCTCTTTCAACATGAGGCTCAACAATCAAACCTCCTCTGTAAGCTCCACGCTTGAATAATGGAAATTGCTTGATTTCTTGTAAATCAGTAAAGCTTATATTTTTGGCAATCTCTAAATACCTTGAATTGTTCGTCCTTGCCTTTTGAAACTTTTTAAGCAATTCTGATTTGGGGACGTTCAGCTTTCGCGAAAGCGAACTTGCCAGAGGTTCAATTTCTTTATTGAAATCATCTTGACCAGGAGCCACTGCATCAAAGCGTATGTCATATTTAGTTATCGACGTCGCGAGCAACTGACCGTTAGCATCGTAAAGGTTTCCACGATTCGCATCTACAATTTGATTGCGGAAGATGCGCTGCTCTGCTTTGGCTCGATACTCTTTTCCTTCCCAAAACTGGATATGCACGATCTGCGCCACGATAGCGATCGCCACCACGGCAAAGAAAATAGACACGCCATAGATGCGGTACAAGATGTTCTTATCTGTGGTTGCCATTAATTAGTGCGATTAACTATGATTTTATAAGGCGGCTCTTTAGGCGGAGCGATGCCTGTTTCTTTAAGTCGACTGGCTACAGTACTCTCCATTTGCAGGAACATCAATTGTCGCTGGCCATCGACATACTCACTTCTCAATTCATTCACCTCATCGCTAAGCTGTCCCATGTAATGAACCTTGCTTTCAAAACGATGACCAGTCCAGATCATAAATAAAGCAAGACCTGTGACAAACAGCATGAACTTCCAATTTTTGAAAGCATCTTGATTGGTCAGGAAACCACCTCGTAAAAAGTCATAGAATTTGGCTGCCATATTATTCTTGCTCTAACCGTTCAGCGATGCGCAATTTTGCACTGCGAGCGCGACTGTTTTCTTTCAACTCTTCCTTACTAGGAACGATAAGCCCTCCTACTTTTTTGAAGGGAACGCTAACTCTTCCAAACACATCTTTTTCTGGTTCGCCTTCAAATAACCCATTGCGAATAAATCGTTTTACCGGACGATCTTCTAAGGAGTGGTATGAGATCACGCTCAAGCGACCATCTACTTTCAGTAAATCTCTAGCCTGTTCTAGAAATTCATACAAGGCCTCCATTTCTCTATTTACTTCTATACGTATGGCTTGAAAAACTTGAGCCATTTGCTTGTTCTCAATACGTGCTGGCACTAGTGGAGCACATATCTTCTTGAGATCTTCTACGGTCTGTACGGGTGTATTTTGTCTACTAGCAACAATACTTTTAGCAATTCGTGGCGCGTTGCGCAACTCACCGTACTCCTTAAATATTCTACGTAAATCAGATTCATCATATTGATTGAGCACCTTCACGGCGTCCAGCTCTGATTTTTGATTCATCCTCATATCAAGTCGTGACTCAAACCTGGTGGAGAACCCACGAGACGGCTCGTTAAATTGATGGGAGCTCACTCCTAAATCTGCTAGGATACCATCAACTTGCTTGACCCCATAAAGCCGTAAAAAACGCTTGATGTATCTAAAGTTTTCAGGTATTAAATCAAACCTATCGTCCTCAATGATGTTGCGTTGTGCATCTGGGTCCTGATCAAAAGCATACAATTTACCTTGCGGGCCTAGTCTACTTAAGATCTCTCGAGAATGGCCACCACCACCATAGGTAACATCGACATAAATACCGTCAGGTTTTATGTCGAGCCCATCTACAGATTCCTTAAGCAGGACTGGATTATGATAAGAGGTCTGTTGTGTCATTTCCCATTACTTCTTGAGCGAGGTCTGCAAAGTCTGCCGCACTGGCACCAACAGCTTCCTCGTATTTGTCTTTATCCCAGATTTCAATAATATTGATAGCACTAGCCACTGTAAGCTCCTTAGATATTCCAGCAAAACCAATTAAATCCCTAGGGATGAGCAGTCTTCCATTTGCATCTACCTCAACGGTTTTTACACCTGCAGTGAAAAGGCGTATGAAGTCGTTATGATTTTTTTTAAACCGGTTAAGCTTGCCTATTTTTTCCATCACTGCATTCCATTCCTTCATAGGATACAACTCTAAACAAGGCTGGAATATGGAACGGCGAATCACAAAACCTTCCTCGATCATAGGAAGCAACTGCTTCTTGATTGCGGCGGGCATCATAAAGCGACCTTTTGCGTCTGCTTTACACTCGTATGTTCCTATGAAATTGGTCATTAAAAATGGGCCTAATCGACTGTTATAGTCAAATATAGAAAACTCTTACCCACTTTTTACCACTTTTTACCACATTGTTGATAAAAGCAGCCTTTTCTGAATAAGTACGAGACTTATGAACAATGTCGATGATCGATCATCGCACACTGCATCGTGTCCTTGAAGAATTCGTAATGTGGGAAATTTTTGTTGTTTTCGCTTTCGCGAAAGCGAAATAAACTCAAATATTGCCTTACCAAATGGCTGATTTCATTAAACCAAATCAACTATATTTGTCTTTGACACTACCCATATATGGCGCAAGATTTAATTAAGGATGGCAAGTTTGAATACTTCACGGAAGGTGAAGGAACCCCAATAATCATCCTGCATGGCTTGATGGGCGGCTTGAGTAATTTTCAGGGCGTCATTGATTATTTTCCCAAACTAGGATATCAAGTAGTTGTACCTTCCTTGCCTTTGTATACCATGCCATTGATTAAAACCAGCGTGGGCACATTTGCAAAACACATCAACAGTTTTATTGAACACATGGGCTGGGAAGAGGTGATTCTTTTAGGAAACTCTCTAGGAGGTCATATAGGTTTAGTAACTACAAAACTGTACCCTAAAAAAATCAAAGCGCTGATCATCACTGGAAGCTCTGGGCTTTATGAAAGTGCCATGGGAGAAAGTTACCCTAAACGCGGTGATTATGAGTACATCAAGAAAAAAAGTGAGGATGTTTTTTACGATCCTGCGGTAGCGACTAAAGAGATTGTAGATGAAGTTTTTGGGGTGGTGAATGACCGCAAAAAGCTGATCAAAACTCTTGCTATCGCAAAAAGTGCCATACGCCACAATATGGCTAATGACTTGCCTAAAATGACCACGCCTACTTGCATCATATGGGGAAAACAAGATGGTGTTACCCCACCTAACGTGGCGGAAGAATTTCACGAAAAACTTCCGGACAGTGATTTATTCTGGATCGACAAATGCGGCCACGCTGCCATGATGGAACACCCAAGAGAATTCAATGAGGTCTTACACCAATGGCTTAAAGAACGTCAGTTCTAAAAACCCATTTTATGAAAATCAATAGTGCTGAGTTTATCATCTCTAATCAGGATGTATCTAAATGTCCATCCAACAGATTGCCAGAATACGCCTTTATAGGTCGTTCCAACGTTGGTAAGTCATCGCTTATCAATATGCTAACCGATTTTAAAAGCTTGGCTAAAACCTCTGGCCGTCCTGGTAAAACCCAATTGATCAATCACTTTTTGATTAATAAAAACTGGTATCTAGTGGATTTGCCTGGCTATGGATATGCCAGAGTTTCTAAAAGTAGCAAGGCAAAGTTCCAGAAATTCATTACCAAATATTTCGAGCAACGAGAGCAGTTGGTTTGTGGTTTTGTACTGGTAGATGTGCGTCATGAGCCTCAAAAAATAGATCTAGAATTCATGGAATATCTAGGAGAAAGCGGCATACCATTCAGCATCATATTTACTAAGGCTGATAAGTTGAAACCAAATGCGCTAGAGCGCAACGTGGAACATTATAAAAAAGTGATGCTTGATGGACTGTGGGAAGAAATACCACCTTATTTTGTAACCAGTTCTACCAATAAAGCGGGTAGAGATGAAGTACTTGCTTATATCGATGAGATCAACCAGAACATGTCTAGTGATCGTTAATCGTATTCATACGTATTTCTTTTAACATCGCCTCGATCCCGTTGACCTTCATATCACAAACGGTCTGCATATAGTTACCTAATTTCCCCTGCGGAAACCCTTGCCTGCGGAACCATATATAATAAGACTCTGGCAACTCACTTAGGAATTTCCCCTTGTGTGCGCCGAATGGCATCTTGTACCAAGCCAGTTCTATGAGTTGTTTATGATCAAAGGGAAGTTCAGACAAGGGTTTTGTGATTTATTGGATATTCTAATATAGATCTAACAATCTCCCTGTTTACTTATCCGATGCGCAGTGACAATTGATTTTGTGATCGGTCTATTAATCTTCCTTCTTCAACTCCAACTTTTCCGCAAAATAATCGCAAAAATCTAACATCGTATCTCTCATTTTCTCATCGTTAGTAGCACGATGATAGGTGTCTGCCATGCTGACTAATGTTTGATGAAAAAATACGCGCATTTCATCTACAGGCATATCTTTTGTCCACAGGTCAATACGGAAGCTTTCTTTATCCTTAGGATCCCACATGGAAACCATCATAGCTTTTGACACCGCACTTTCCACACCGCCATCTGGGGCGCTCCAGACGATGTTCTCTGGCACACGATTCTCGTCTAACTCGATTCCTATACGTATTTCTGAACGTTTACTATTTGCCATTTAAGATCTGGGTTTATATCTGGATTTATTAAAAATATCAGTGGCTGAGGTACGTATGATCTCATCCACCGCTGCATTGTTTGTTGCTGCATAACTAGACACGATCTGGTAGCCTATGTATTGAGCGATGCCTCCTGGCGTATCTTGATCGATCTCTAAATAAAATTTTGAAAAAGGTGCCGGCAGTAAAAATCGTGAAATCAATTGTTGGTCTGATTTGTAAAGCAATTCTTTATCTACAAAATACCGGTACACGTACTCCTCATTTTCTTGTGCGAACTGCATCTTGTTTTCTGGATACCCCATCAGCTGTGCAGGCGTGGATGCTGGTGCAAATAACTGCTGCACATAATGAAGCTTGCCGTAATAAATCATCTGGTCTAAAAAACCGCGACTGGATACGGGTGGTACAAAAAGCTTTGCATAGGCTAGAGCTACGTCAGCTGCTAAGCGGTCTCTATCCAGTGTGACTGATTTGTACTTACTAATTCCTTTATATAATTGATGGTCTGGCCCTAAGTAATTGTCAATACCTATTAATAAAAATTGAGGAGTTGGCACCACTTTCAAATCATCATCCACTTCACTCAAAACGGTAATAACAGGCACAGGCTCAAATTCTGGAAAATAATACTCCACATGTTTCATCACCAGTTCTACTTCTTTCTGGATGTTTTGATAGTCAAAATCAGCAGATGCCACGGCCTTTTCCAGCACGTTTTGAATAGTGTCTTGCCCAGCAATTTTAGCCTTCCAAATACTATCAGAGACCACTGTGGGAAAGAATTGAGGAAACTGCTCTTTTAACCTAGGTAAGTCACTGAGTTGTGCGTTTGCAAATTCTTCATGAAAACGCACGAGTTCCACCTGCAACGGTATCGCTTGAATTTCCTGTTCTAACTTAGGCTCCTGGGTGCAGGAGATTATCGCTTTCGCGAAAGCGAACACTAATAAAATTGTTGTTATCTTGTTATACATTTGATCCTTCTGCGAACTAATGAATAGTTTTGAGTTGGTAAAAATACGATTATGCAAGTAGAAAGAGTGTCAGAATCAATTACAAAATGGCTAAAAGACTACGCCCAAAACGCAGGAATGAAAGGATATGTTGTAGGGATAAGTGGTGGTATTGACAGTGCCGTAACTTCCACTTTATGCGCAGCTACAGGACTCGATACGTTATGTGTAGAAATGCCTATCCATCAACATCTTGATCACGTAACTCGCGCTCAGGAGCATATCAAAAGTCTAAAGGCACGATTTAACAACGTGAGCGATGTGCGCAGTGATTTGACACCTGTTTTTGACACGTTTATAAAGACCATGCCTGATGCTGACCCTAGTCCATTAAAAGAATTGACTGAAGGAAATACTAGAGCACGTTTGCGTATGACGACTCTTTATTACCATGGGGGCATGAACAGCCTTCTTGTTGCAGGGACTGGGAATAAAGTGGAGGACTTTGGGGTAGGATTTTATACTAAATATGGGGATGGTGGCGTTGATGTAAGTCCCATAGCAGATTTGCTAAAAAGTGAAGTCTATAAATTGGGAAAATACTTGTCTGTACAGCAATCGATCCTAAAAGCTGCTCCTAGTGATGGATTATACGGAGCAGAAAAAACCGATGAAGAACAAATAGGAGCGACGTATGACGAACTCGAGTGGGCGATGGAGGAAATAGAAAAGGGAAAAACGGCAGAATCCTTTGTAGGTAGAGAGAAGGAAGTTATGCACATTTATTTGAGTTATAACTCTAGAAATCAGCACAAAATGAACCCAATACCCTTGTGGGAATTTCCTGGTAATTTGAGATAATAACCAGTATTAACCGAAGTGAAATTACACGTAAGGTTTTACCTACAATCCTAATAGTGAAACATATACGTCTTACTCCTATCTTTGGAAGAATGGGAAAAATGAAAGAGCGAAGCCAATGAATATTCTTATAGCTGATCACCATCCGGTATTTCGTCGAGGATTAAAATGCATGTTGAAGGGTGATAAAAACTTCAACTTTAAAGGTAAAGTAGAAGATGGTAGATTTCTTATCAATGAAATTCAAAAGCACCATCCTGATATTATCATTTTAGAAATTGACCTACCTAATTCTAATGGGGTAGGAACTTTAAGACAAATACGCAGTCATTTCCCAGAGGTAAAGATTCTCGTTGTAAGCTGTCATCCTGAAGAGATCTATGCGATATCTGCAGTTAAAGCAGGAGCAAATGGTTTTATCGCTAAAACTCGAACAGTAAAAGAGATTAAAAGCGCGTTATTCACTATTTGTAAAGGGGACAACTTCCTATCTGACAACATTAAGAAAAAAGAAAGCAGTGATTCTCGAAAAGCCGAGATCTTAAAATTCAAAACTTTATCTACTCGTGAGATTGAAGTATTGAATCTTCTATCCCGTGGAAAGCGTAACAAAGAGATTGCTCAAGATCTTTCCATTAACGAGAAAACAGTCAGCACTTACAAAACAAGGTTGCTCAAAAAGCTAAATGTGGATAACATAGCAGACTTGATCCACCAATCTCGATTACTACAAATTACAGATTAAACGACTCTATTCAATCGTTTTCCTAAATAACGGTGAAGGACTAAATTGTCTTTTATCTGAGACATTATTTCCAAGCGTTCTACCTCATCATCAGTCATTTGAGCCATCATCGATTGAATTTTTGTATCAATCATCAACCTACGGAAATTCAATATCGTATCCATTAGATAAGTTGCCACCGTATCTTCCTTTTGTTTTACAAATATCTGTCGTTCATCCCAGCGGCTTAATTGATATCGATCTTCGTCCATAATAAGATCTGCTACTAACTGGGCTTCTTCATCACTCAATTCTGTCATCACCGTATTCACATCAATTCTACCTTGCAATAAGAGAACGTCAATTAATTTAGGGTACAGCTTTTTAAAAGAATCGTTAGAAAATTCAATTTCATCATTTTGCAGATCGACATACACTTTTTCATAGACAAGCATCGTGTCTTTCTTTTTCTCAACTACCAGATCACCACCATCTGGTTCTTGTAGGTATTCTTCATCAAAAACCTCTTCACGTTCTCCGTAAAGTAGTAAGATTCTAATGATGTTGCGCTCTAGGACTTCCCGGCGATCCACAGCTTTTGTTGCCGGAGCATCTGCTACTTTTTGCATTCCTTGAGACTCCTGCTCGCGTTTCTGCTTTTTGCGAACTTCTGTAATTTCAGAACTGCGCATTTGAGCAAGAGTGGAAAACAAAACGTCTTCCCCTATTTCAAGAATAGCAGCACTTTCTCGTACATAGATTTCACGGGAAATATCATCTGGGATTTTAGCAATGCTTTGCACAATCTCCCGGATCATCCCTGCCTTCTTGATAGGGTCGCCAACCGCTTCTTTTTTCAAAAGACCGGACTTAAAGCGTATGAAGTCCACGGCATTATCTTTCAGAAACTCTTTGATCTCAGATTCCGTGTGGGATTTTGCGAAACTGTCTGGATCCTCACCTTCAGGAAAAGTGCAAACACGTACATTCATTCCAGCTTCTAGAATCAAATCAATCCCACGTATCGCAGCTCGCAATCCAGCGGCATCCCCATCGTAGAGGACGGTTATGTTTTTAGTTAGTCTACTGATCAATCGTATTTGCTCCGTGGTCAGAGCAGTTCCAGAACTGGACACCACATTTTGAATTCCTGCCTGATAGAGCTGGATGACATCAGTATATCCTTCTACTAGATAGCACAAGTCTTCTTTAGCCATTTCTTGCTTGGCTTCATAGATACCGTACAGAACTTTTGACTTGTCATAAATCTCACTTTGCGGTGAGTTTAGATATTTTGCAGCTTTCTTTTCACTGTTTAGAATCCTACCTCCAAAGCCCAAAACTCTACCAGACATGCTGCGTATAGGGAACATTACCCGACCTTTGAATCGGTCGAACTGCTTGTCGTCTTTAACGATGGTCAAGCCAGTTTTTTCTAAAAACTCCAGCTTATAGCCTGCTTTAATAGCAGCATCTGTAAAAGCGCTCCACTGCTCTGGCGAATAGCCTAGCTGAAAATAATTGATGGTCTCTTCTGTGAAACCTCGCTCTTTGAAATAACTGTAACCTATACTGCGGCCTTCGTCAGTTTTGAGTTGGCCTGCAAACCATTCGGCTGCAAATTTAGAAACCAGAAACATGGACTCTTTCTCATCCTGCATTTGCTTCTGCTCGTCGGACTGCTCCGTTTCTTCCACTTCAATCCCATATTTCTTAGCGATGTATTTGATCGCTTCTGGAAAAGTAAAATGCTCGTGCTCCATGATGAAGGTCACTGCATTCCCCCCTTTACCAGATGAGAAATCCTTCCAAATTTGTTTTACCGGCGACACCATAAAACTGGGGGAGCGCTCGTCAGTAAAAGGACTAAGCCCCTTGAAATTACTTCCTGATTTTTTAAGTTGTACAAAATCACCAATGACTTCTTCTACCCTGGCGGCGTCGAAAACGGCATCAACTGTAGTACGTGAGATCATGGAATTTTCTGCTTGAAGAAGTTGCTGAAAATGGATCGCCAGCAATACTTCAAAAATAGGGAAAAGGATTGTTTTGAGTTCGCTTTCGCGAAAGCGAACTCAACAAAAAATACCAGAAACTATTCAAGCAGCTACTACCTAAATCTGAAACCGATACTTACATGACGTTGATCTACAGGTGAGTCTTTGAAAATTGTATTCAAGCCATATTTTGCGAAAATCTGTAAATGGTGATTTCCAGCGTAAGCACTCAATCCATAAACAAATCTTTCCATCTCAAAGTCATTGTTAAGACTGGTAGAAATATCGCGTCCACTGCGTTCAAACTCCAATAACTGGCTTGTTGCGGTGTTTAAGCCTAGATAGCCGCCTATGCCAACTACAAAGGTTTCGGTTCGATCATATCTTGACACGCCGTTATCATATGTCTTCAACTCGCCGCGCCCTATTTCTAGATGCAATGGGACGATAAGTGTGGATTGAGCAAACTTTGATTTGTCCACATTAAATGGAACTGGTTCCAATGTTGTAATATCATCATTAGTTTCAAACTGCCTATTACCGTTGATCCTAAGAGTCTGCCTTTGAACTGAAAGTCCATAATTAAAACGCAATAAGTCATCTTCCTTTTGAAGTCGCGTAGAGAAATCTATTCCAAATTCAAATATGCCCGAACCCCAAAAGCGATAATCATCACCAATTCCATTGCCATCACCTAAGGCTTGATTCCAGCCTATTGCCACAACAAGATTAGTTGTGGTCATCACCTCGCGCTCTTTTCTTTCTTCATCAAAGAAGTTCAAAAAATCATAAGGTCCTTTTTCCACTTCTTCTTCAGATTCCTGCGCAAATGTGATCACACTAAATAAGAACGATAATAACAAAATGAGATGTTTCATGAGAGATTAGTTTTTATAAATATAAAACAACCCTTGTAATTCCTTACAAGGGTTGTCTTGGGCTAATCGATCATGTAATTTACCAATTCCAACGGACTCCAAATGCCATATACTGTCCATCTACTGACCCTGTGTCAAATATATCATTAAGTGCCATTCGACCGAATATGCTGAAATCATCAATCCCCACATAGGCATCTACACCGTATAGCAACACGTTATTATCAAATGCATTAATAGTGGTTTGCTTGATATCGTCACCAGACAATTCATATTTATATTTTAATCTAGAACTCATGTTAAAACCTGCGTACCCACCCAATCCAATTTTGAATTTCTTGTAATTATCAAAACGCACACGTCCATCTTCATACTCTTTGCGATTAGTTCCTCCTATTTCAAAATGTAAGGGAAAAACCAATTGATCTTGACGAAATTTTGCTTTATCTGCATCAAAACTCAGTCGCTGAATCTGTGTGTTATCTGGGTCACTAATCGTGAACGCTCTGTTACCGTTGAGCTCAGTGCCCTGGCTTTGATATTCGATACCATACTTGAACCTTACGGTTTGACTTTTATTAAGGGCTGTTAGCCAATAAACACCTACCGAGAAATAGTTATTATTTGCATAGCTAAAATCATCAATGCCTAAATCATCGCCATTAATAAAGTTATACCCGAAACCTAAAGAAAGTCCAGAGGTGGTATTGACGTTCTTATCTGCCTCTTTATTGCGATTTTTAATGCGAATATTCACTCCGTCTCCAAAATCTGCAACCACAGCGTTGCCTTCTCCATTAGACAGTTTAGTGGTCACCTTTTCAAATTCTATTTGAGCGTCAATTAATCGATTGTGCTTATTTATTCTTTCGGCAAATTGTTCTGCAGTACCTTCTTTGTCTCTTTGAGCCATTTCCTGCGTATAGGCATCTATTTTATTAACTCTTTCATCTATTTCCTCTATTCGTTCAGCAAGTTGTGTCCTTTGATTAGATTCATAAATCCTCTTTTTCTCTACTAATGCATCTATATTTTTACGCTTTGTTGCTTGAATACTTTCATATATCTTTTCTGATTCATAGTAAATAGTTCTTGGTTCTCCGTTTATCGTATCGGTTACTTTATATAGGTCGTCTAGCGTCGATTTATTCTGCGCGTAAGCTGCAAGCGTGCCAGCCAGCATTAAAATGATAGTTATAAAGTGTAATTGCTTTTTCATGATAGTTGATTTTAAAGTGAGTGATTCCTGTCTGCTATACCTAAATAGCTGATTATTGTTATTTATATTTTTTTTTGATTTACTAGTTTCTATCGATCAACGCGACGGCCTCTCGTTTGAGTCTTCCCAGGCCATCGAGCAAAGTATTCTCTAGCCTGTTGTGTTTTTTATCCATTAGATCCCATTCGGTTTCTCGTAAAAGTTTTTCGGGATTGATCGTGGTTGCCGTCGCTTCTTTCAATTGGATTTTTTGCAAGGC